>CAZITN010000027.1:0-32133 GCA_964542175.1 uncultured Thermodesulfovibrio sp.
AATGCGCTCGCTATGCATATTCAGGTGCTTCCAGTGCAAGGGATACACTGATATACGGTGTGATTCGGGGGTATGCTCTGAATTTTCATTATGAAGCGCCGGTTGTGTCTGAGTAGAGGAAGCTCGATACGAGTCCTGCGGATCTGTTGTGGACGGAGCCTTAACAGGCCTGATCAGTGGTATAAAAGATGTTTTGAGTAGAAAAGGTCGTTCAGTCTCCGCCGAGCCGACACAGTGATGCGCCTACATGAACCACCATGTATTGATAATGAAAAATTCAGAGCATACCCCCGAATACAGGACAGGCAGGAGAGGCGCCGTAGGTGTATGCCCCCTGCCTCCGGGGCAAAATTTATGCAACTGGACGGTTAACATTAATGAAAAAGGTTCTCGTAGGCATGAGCGGAGGAGTGGACTCCTCTGTTACGGCCTGGCTTCTAAAAGAGAGGGGCTATGAGGTAGAGGGGATAAGTTTTCTCCTCTGGGAGGCAAGGGCACGCCTCAACCCCCGCACATGCTGCTCCATTGAGGCCTTCGAGACAGCAAGAGAGACTGCCGGCAAGATAGGGATCAGACACTCCACCCTTGATGTGCGGGACGAGTTTGTGGAGAAGGTGATAGAGCCCTTTGTGGACGAGTACATGAAGGGCCGGACTCCCAACCCCTGCATCCTCTGTAACAGATACATAAAGTTTCCAATCCTTTTCAGGGAGGCTGAGGAAAGGGGGGCTGAATTTATTGCCACCGGCCATTATGCAAGGATATCCGGGAGTTATGAAGAGGGGTTTCACCTCCTGAAGGGCATTGATTCCTCAAAGGACCAGTCCTATTTTCTCTATGTATTGAAAAGAGACTGGTTGCCGAAGATACTCTTCCCCCTTGGGGAAAAACTGAAGGAGGACGTGAGGGAGAATGCCAGTGAACTCTCACTCCCCTCAAGAAACAGGCCCGAAAGCGTGGAGATATGCTTTATTGAAGATGACTATGCCTGTTTTATCAGGACACTGATTCCGGATGCAGTGAAGCCGGGTCCTGTGATCGGGCCTGATGGAGATGAGATCGGGAGGCATGAAGGCCTGTTCAACTTCACGATCGGTCAGAGGCGAGGGCTCAACTTAGCCTGGGGGGAACCCCTGTATGTGACCAGGCTTGATCCGGAGAAGAATGCCGTTCATGTAGGGTACAGGGATGAGGCATTCAAAGAAGAGATGGTGGTCTCTGACCTGAACTGGCTTGAAGAGCCCGTTGAAGAGGTTACTGCAAAGATCCGGTCCATGATGAAGGATGAGCCGGCAAGGCTTGAAGTGCTCGACGGAGGAGACAGGGCACGGCTGACCTTTGACCAGCCCCAGTGGGGACCTGCCCCGGGACAGGCAGCTGTTTTTTACGACGGAGAGACAGTGATCGGCGGAGGGGTGATCTCCTCAGCTCATTGACTTTCACCTTGTCATCCTCAAATCCGGTGTTTCACTGATGTGTCAGCTTGAGGGATGATGGTCCTGACATTTTCCTGCAGGGATCTGTGTCATCGGTTTTTCTTTGCCCCTGAACCGGATTTTATGCTATCTTTATAACCTGAATCACGACTGGTCCAACAAACGATGATAACCTACTGTAAGACAGAGGATATTAATTTTTCGTCTCATTCTCACAGGCCATCCATGGCCTCAGTGCCCCAAAAAGTCTTTGACTTTTCGGGGTGCCCCTGTTCCGAGGTAATTTTGCGATTTGCCCTCCATGGCAAATCTTACGCAAAATTAAAACCGCTCAAAATTAATATCCCCTGTCTTTTATTCGCTTCTTCAGTATTTTTTGCCGGACACTACTGAACCTGAATAGAAGATTTTTTTTATCAGTAAGGCGGGTGGGGTTGGTGAGTAAAGAGTGTTGCCGCACAAGGCACCCAGGAATCTCTCAATCCGGGTTTTGTACATTTATGGGGACATGGACTAAGAAATGAGTGTACTTGATGAGATAGTAAAGAGACGTAAGGAGAGACTCCTGGAGAGGAAGGCTGCCCTGCCTCTCCGCGAGGTGATGGCGCGGGCAAGGGATGCAGAGCCCCCACGGGACTTCAGGGCTGCCGTTACTCGCGGTAAGGGAGAGACTGCCAAGCTTATTGCCGAACTGAAAAAGGCATCCCCGTCAAAGGGACTGATCCGGCCTGATTTTGATGTAAAAGAGATTTCCGGGCTTTACAGAAGCAATGGGGCCTCGGCACTCTCTGTGCTGACAGAGGAGGACTTCTTTCAGGGCAGTATCGATTTTCTCCCAATTGCAAGGGAGGCATCGGGACTTCCTGTGTTGAGAAAGGATTTCATAGTAGATGAATACCAGATATACGAGGCCCGTGCATACGGGGCAGATGCTGTTTTGCTGATCGGCGCAGCCCTTGAGAGGGGGCATGCAGAGGACCTTTCAGGCCTTGCTTCTGAACTGGGGATGGCGGTCCTTTACGAGGTGCACAACACGGATGAGCTTGAGGCGGCCCTTGACCTGGCTCAGAAGGTCATCGGGATAAACAACAGGGATCTCACCACACTGGAGATAAATCTTGCAACTACCAGGGATCTTCTTCCCTTCATACCCGAGGGGACAACGGTCGTGAGCGAGTCGGGGATATCCTCCCCACAGGATGTGGTGATGATGGCCGGGCTCGGGGTGGATGCCCTCCTGATAGGTACCACGCTGATGTCTGCAGGAGATATCGGAGGGAAGATAAGGGAGCTTTTTGGAGAAATCTGGTATAATTGATAGCATCCAATCTAAATAACAGGGAGGTATCATGAAGGAGACAAAGATTGAACTTTCGGAGAAGGAGATCCCAAGGAAGTGGTATAACATAATGGCTGACATGCCGAAGCTTCCAAAGCCCCCTCTTCATCCGGGGACAAAGCAGCCGGCAGGGCCTGACGACCTTTCCCCCATTTTCCCCATGGCACTTATCGAGCAGGAGGTTTCACAGGAGAGGTGGATAGATATTCCGGAGGAAATTCTTGACATATATACACTCTGGAGACCGAGCCCGATATACAGGGCCCACCGTCTTGAGGCCGCCCTTGGTACACCTGCAAAGATATATTACAAGTACGAAGGGGTAAGTCCGGCCGGTAGTCACAAACCAAACACGGCTGTTCCACAGGTTTACTACAACAAGGTGGCAGGGATAAAGCGGATAGCCACCGAGACCGGGGCGGGCCAGTGGGGTTCTGCCATGGCCCTTGCCGGAAGCCTTTTCGGAATGGATGTGACGGTCTACATGGTCAAGGTTAGCTACAACCAGAAACCCTACAGAAGAGTTGCGATGGAGACCTGGGGTGCAGAGGTCCATGCAAGCCCTACAAACCTGACCCAGGCCGGCCAGAAGATCCTTGCAGAAGACCCTGACAGTCCGGGGAGTCTCGGGATAGCAATATCAGAGGCGGTGGAGGATGCCGCCACCCACGGGGACACGAACTACGCCCTCGGGTCTGTGCTGAATCATGTCCTGCTTCATCAGACAGTGATAGGGCTTGAGGCAAAGAAGCAGATGGAGAAGGTGGGTGATTATCCTGATATCATCATCGGCTGCTGCGGAGGCGGGAGCAATCTTGCAGGTATAAGTTTCCCCTTTCTGCAGGACAAGATAAACGGGAAGGATCTCAGGGTTATAGCAGTAGAACCGACATCATGTCCGACCCTTACAAAGGGTGAGTTCCGGTATGACTTTGGTGACACCGTGGGCCTTACGCCGCTCCTGATGATGTACACCCTGGGGCATGACTTTGTCCCGCCGGGCATTCACGCCGGTGGACTCAGGTATCATGCCGATGCCCCCCTTGTATGCCAGCTCTACCATGACGGTCTGATTGAGGCAAAGGCCTATCCCCAGACCACCGTGTTCGAGGCTGCACTGCAGTTCGCCCAGGCTGAGGGGATAATCCCTGCCCCGGAGACCGCCCATGCGATCAGGGGAGCCATTGACGAGGCGATAAAGTGCAAGGAGGAGGGGAAGGACAAGACTATACTCTTCAACCTGAGCGGCCACGGCCTCTTCGACCTCCAGGCCTATGCAGACTATCATGATGGTAAGCTGGTTGATTATGAGTATCCAGAGGAGAAGATAAAGGAGGCCCTTTCCAGGCTCCCGGTGGTTGATTAAAAACGAGAGAATTTCTTACAGAGGAGGCCGGACCTTCAAGGTCCGGCCTTCCTTTTTTAATAAGATGAAAAAACTCATAGCAGTTATAACTATTGTTATAGCCCTCCCTGTTATTTTATACATGGTCCTTCCCTCTGACAGGAAGCGGATAAGAAATCTCATCTACGAAGGGAGGGAGGCGGCCGTGAGAAAGGATCTTGACGGAGTGATGTCTCCTGTCTCGTATAACTACAGGGACAGATACGGGTTCTCCTATCTCTATCTGAAGGAGACCTTCAAGTCCCTCTTCGGGAGGGTCGATTCCTTTGAGATAGAGATTTCCTCGCTCAGGATAAAGGTGGATGAGAAGAAGGCTGAGGCGAGGTTCAACCTCACAGTCAGAACAATAACAGATGGCAGGGAATCATATCTCCTTGGCAGTGAGGGCTTCCCGGACTCGGTGGTCCTGACCCTTGAGAAGGAGAGGCTCAAATGGAAAGTGGTCGAAGCATGGGTTCCTACCAGGGAAGGAACAGGTTTCTGAGGTTTCGCATCTCTGCCTCAAGAGAAAGGCCTTCCAGTCTCCTGAGCATCCAGCATCTGTACCTGCTGAGTTCGATCTGCCCATTCCTGTGCAGCCTTATCCTTACAGCCCCGTCCCGGTCTGTTCTCAGCAGGGGCGTATCCCTGAGCCTCCGGAGAGCACTCTTGTGGGGATGGCCGTAGGGATTTCCTCTCCCGACGCTTATTACGGCCAGGGCTGGTGATACCCCCTTCAGAAAGGCCCTGCCCGTTGATGTGTAGCTCCCGTGGTGGCCGACCTTGAGGATTGTACTGTGAAGGTCTGGACCGCTCCGGAGGATGGACCTTTCCCCGTCTGATTCAAGGTCCCCTGTAAAAAGCACTGAAAGGCCGGATTCAGAGAACCGGAAGACAAGGGAGTGGTTGTTCTCATCATCGCCGAACCGGGTGTAGTATTCCTTTGAGGGATGGAGTATCCGGAACTCTGTTTTCCCATCGGAGAGGATATCACCCCTCTTCAGATGCCTGATCCGGATACCGGATGGCATCCCCCTGTACTGGATCAACCCGTTGTCCCAGATCTCACGGGGTAGGAGTTCCCGGATGATATCGTATGTCCCCCCTGCATGGTCCCTCCCGCCATGACTCAGTATGAGCAGGTCCAGTCTCTTGCCCCTGTAACGGGTGTACTCAATGAGTTCCTTCCCGGTATTGCCGGTATCTACTCCCACGGCCTTTCCTGACGAGGTCTCGATCAGGGCTGAGTCTCCCTGCCCCACATCAAGAAAGGTGATTGTCAGAGGAGCCTCGTGGTTTTTGTATATGGAAAAAAGAATAAGCGAGAGTGCCAGCCCGGCGGATATAAGTCCGGGCAGCATTTTCCTTGCCATGAAAAGCCATCCAGAAAGATAGATTAGGAGAAGGGCACCCCCTGTCATCTGAAAGGGGAGTCCGCCCGGCGTTGGGATCAGGGAGAGAAGTCTGACCAGGCTGTTTGTTATGGTTACAAGCCCTTCGATCAGACCTGTAAAAGGGAAAAAGCCTGTCAGGAGCCCGATGAAAGAGCCTGTCAGTGAGAGGGGAAGGATCAGGAAACATACAAGGGGGGTGACAATCATGTTTGCAGGGATTCCCATCACAGGGAGGCTGTGGAAGTAGTAGAGGCTGAGTGGAAGGGTGCCTGCCATGGCAGAGATGGTGACGACTGTGAACTTGAGGCCTATCCTGGGCACAAGGGAAAGGGAGTTGAAGAACTCCCTTCCCTTCATGAAATCCAGGGCGGTCCCGATGGAGAGTACGGCTAAGAAGGAGAGTTGAAAAGAGGGGGTGAAGGCGGACCGGGGATCAATGAGCATGATGATTGTTGCAGCCAGAAGGAGTCCTGATTTCCAGAGCCCCTTTCCACCTGACAGGATTGCACCTGTAAAAAAGGCTATCATTATGAATGACCTGACAGCAGGCACCCTGAAGCCGGAGAGGAGGAGATAGAGGAGGATCACCGGGAACGTAATGATAGCCGTCCATTCATCAAGGCTGAGCCTCCTGGCCAGGAAGTTCAGCACTCTCAAGGGCAGGTATCTTGCCGGGAAGCGGAAGAGGGCAAAGACCAGAAGGGAGAGGAGTCCGAAATGCGTGCCCGATATGCTCAGGAGATGGGCGAGGCCGGATCTTGCATAGAGTGCATAAAGCCTCTTGCCTTCTGTATCCCTGTAACCTATCGTGATTGCCGTTATCAGCGGAAGTGCTTCTGGGCTGAACTCCCTCTGGAGCATGCCCAGGAGTTTCCATCTCAACCTGTCAGGAAGGCTGCTTAGGGAGCTGCCTTCACTCAGCCGGAGGGGGGCTGAGGGCCGGATAAGAAGCCGTATCCTTTCCGTGAGGGTGACGGGATTCTTGCCGCCTTCTTTAAGGATGAGTTCTCCCGGGCCTTCCAGAATGTTACCGGGACTCAGCGGTTCCGGGAGGACCAGAAGGGGTGGGGGAGAGAGACTTCTGCCCCTGAGCCTTAGCTTATGGATAAAGCCGTACTTTCCTTTTGTCGGCAGCCCCTCGGTCTCTCCTCTGAAATAGATGGGTTTGCTTGTTTCATTGTTGATGAAAAATCCCCTTGTATCATCGCCGGTCTGCCAGAGACCGAACAGAAGTGCAGGAAGGAGGATCAGTGCTGCGGTAACTTCCCTTTTTCTGATGAGCAGAAAGACTGCCCAGGCTCCCAGAATGAGGGCAGTCGTTACAGGGAAGTATCTTATCGTTACCGCCCCGGCAAGCCCTCCGATAATGGAGAGATGAAAGGCCCCCCTCAAATGATCACCCCTCAGACAGTCAGGCTTTCTTGTCTGCCTTCCTGATCGCCCGGACGATCTTCCTGGCAATCTTATGTATAAGCTCCCTGTCAGTCCCCTCGGTCATCACTCTGATCATGGGTTCAGTCCCCGAAGGCCTTACGAGTAGCCTTCCCTCTTTCCCGAGCTTCTCTTCTGCCTCTTTAACAGACTCCATCACAGCGGGGTCTCTGAGAAGCCCCTTGTGTTTCACCTTCACATTCTCAAGCACCTGGGGATAGAGAAAGATGTCCGATACCAGTTCAGAGAGTGCCGCTCCTCTCTTTTTCATAAGGTGAAGCACCTGTAGTGCAGTTATGGGGCCGTCACCGGTGGTGTTGTAATCAAGGAAGACTATATGGCCGGACTGTTCCCCTCCCAGATTGAATCCACCTCCAAGCATCTTTTCAACCACATACCTGTCACCGACTTTCGTCCGGATTAGGTTGATTCCCTTTCTGGCAAGGTAATGCTCCATTCCTAAATTGCTCATAACAGTTGCCACAACAGTATCGTTACTGAGGCGGCCCTCTTTCTTGAGCTCAACAGCCCATGCCGCCATTATCTGATCTCCATCAACCACCTTGCCCTCTTCATCAACAAAAAGCGTCCTGTCGGCATCACCGTCATGGGCTATGCCCAGGTCGGCACCCACCCGGAGGACCTCTTCCTTCAGTATTGTGAGATCAGTGGAGCCGCAGCAGTGGTTGATGTTGACGCCGTCGGGCCGGTCATTTATGGTGATCACCTCAGCTCCAAGCTCTGAGAGAAGCTCCGGTGTCACCCTGTAGGCTGAACCGTTAGCACAGTCCACTACAACCCTGAGCCCCTCGAGATTGGTCCCCCTGGGGATGGTGGACTTCACGAACTCTATGTATCTGCCTGCTGCATCTTCAAGGCGAAATGCCTTTCCTATCGCCTCTCCGTGGGGCTTCTTCTCAGGGAATGCAGGCTCAAGGACAAGGGATTCCATCTCTTTTTCGAGGTCATCGGGGAGCTTGTATCCGTCAGGGCCGAAGAACTTTATCCCGTTGTCATAATATGGGTTGTGAGAGGCGGATATCACTATCCCTGCATCCAGCCGCATCGCCCTTGTAAGATAGGCCACTGCAGGCGTTGGCAGAGGTCCCACAAGAAGGACGTTCATCCCCATTGAACAGATCCCCGATGTGAGGGCGGACTCGATCAGATATCCGGAGATCCGGGTGTCCTTGCCTATGAGAATCTTGTTCTGGCCGTGTCTTTTTCTCAGGAGATGACCTGCCGCCATCCCGATCCTGAGCACTGTCTCCGGTGTCATGGGCTCGGTATTCACCCGCCCCCTCACTCCGTCAGTACCAAAGAGTCTCATTCCCCCTCCTTCTTCTCACGCTCTCTGATACCTATTTCCACGGTATCTGCAGAGAGCCTTATTTTTTCCGCTTTCTTTACCACAGCTACTTCCATCTTGCCAGCCTTTAGCAGTTCCCCGAAAGTCACCGGTTCCGTGCTCAGGTGTTTCACGGTTTTCAGGATGCTTTCAGGTCCCTCCACTTTCAGATGATTTGGCGTGACTGAGAGGATATACCTCTTTTTGTCCAGTCCGGTGATTTTCGGTATCACGGGTATATCCCTGGATGTGCTTCTGTCCAGTGTTACTTCCACTGATGACGGAGATACATTCGATACGGATACTGCTGGAGGAACCTTTATGTTCCGCTTGATGATGTTATAGGTCTTCTTACCCTTTGCACTGCTTTTGAGGTCTATAACCACTCTTATGTCCGTGGGCTTTACCGCCCTCAGGATCTGTTCGCTCCCGAATATGCTCACATTAACCCTCTCCCTTTCCTTGTGGAGTATCTCATACCCGTCAGGGATGTTGACATACTCTATGGGCACCTCAAAGGTGACCTCTGATGTCCCCCTGGCTGAGATTATGAACCACAGTAGTATGGCAAACCCCAGGGAGAGGAGTTTCAGAGCAAGGTTGTTAAGGAGGATCTTTTTCATTTCTTCCTCTTCTTTTCAGCAAACATATCGGTCAGCATGTCCCGGAGGGTCCCCATATCCAGTGGGGACTCGATCGTTCCATCAACGGCAAGGGAGAGCATTCCCGTCTCTTCAGAGACAATAACCACCGCTGCATCGGTCTCCTCGGTTATCCCGAGGGCAGCCCTGTGGCGGGTTCCCATTGACCTGTCAAGGTCCTGCCTGAGGGTGAGGGGGAGAAAGCATCCTGCAGCGAGGATCCTGTTACCCCTTATGATCACCGCCCCATCGTGGATGGGAGAGGCGGGATGAAAGATGCTCAGGAGGATCTCCCTTGAGACCTTGGCGTCAACAGGTGTCCCTATCTCAACGAAGTCCTTGAGAGATATATCCCTCTCGATAACCATGAGGGCGCCTATCTTTCTGTTGCCAAGGGATACGGCCGCTCTCACCAGTTCGTCTATTGACTTGAACTCGGAAGCTGAAGTGATGGCAGGGAGAAAGGGAGTTTCACCCATCCTGGCAAGGGCCTTCCTGATCTCCGGCTGAAAGAGTATGATCAGGGCCAGAACCACCTGGGCCCAGAAACTCTGGATTATCCAGTACATTGTATGGAGCTTGAGGTAATCCGAGAGAAAGAGGGCGATGAGAAGGAGACCAAGCCCGATAAGCATCTGGACAGCGCGGGTCCCCTTGATCAAAAGAAGCAGCCGGTAGAGCACTATGGCAACGATCAGGATATCAAGGATGTCCTGCCAGCGGATATGTCTGACTATTTCTATCATTCCCCTGCTACTATTATAAATGAAGAACCCTGCGGCAAGCCACATTCTGGCTGGAGGCAAGAAGTGGAACCAGATTTATTTTCCATACATTGACCTAAACATTGCATAAGCATGAGGGCCGGCAGGGGATGAAAACAGGCTAAGGCAAAGGCTGAGATATAGGCGTGAAGCGTGGAGAAGTATAAGGCGTGAATGGGGTTGATTTCGTTTATTTCGTTGATCTGGTTTATCTCGTTGATTTGGTTTGTAAAAAGATGGGCGTGGGGCAATGGGCAAGAGGCACCTATAACCGATCGCCACGTGCCTATCACCTATAGCCCATAGCCTCGTGCCTGTTTGTGGCATAGGTCTGGTTGATGAAAGGGCGAGAAACATAAAACGGGAGGAAGGCGAGAAAGACGATAGACCAATGACTTAATGAGCCTCCCCTGTTACCCTGGAGGCAGCAGTTCCTTGAAATCCTTTATGGCGGGGAAGTTGCCGGAATGGCTCTTGTCTTTCTCCTTCGAGTTTGCCCTCTCCTTGAGAAGGATGTGTCTGATACCATAATCCCTGGCTGTAAAGAGTATCTCCTCTGTATCGTCTACAAAAAGGGTCTTTTCCCTCTCGAAACGGAGGGCCTTTTCTGCCCTCTCCCAGAAGAGGGGCTCTTCCTTGGGCGCTCCCATATCAAAGGAAGTGATGACCCTGTGGAAGTATTTCCCCAGTTCCGTCTTCCGTAGTTTTATGGTGAGGGTCTTGTAGTGGGCGTTGGTGACAAGAAAGACCTTCTTCCCCCTTTCGTTGAGGGCTGAGAGAAAGTCCTCAACATTGGGGTGGACCTCAATGAGGTGGCGGATCTGTTCCTTCAGAGCCGGTATGTCTATCCCGAGTTCTTCTGACCAGAAGTCTATATCAGTCCAGTTCAGGGTACCCTCGTGATGTCTGTACTTTGCAAGGAGTTCCTCCTTTGCCCGACCGAAGGTAATGGAGTGTTTCTCTGCATACTTCTCTGGTACGAGGTGTTCCCAGAAGTAGTCGTCAAAATACTTGTCCAGGAGGGTCCCGTCCATGTCAAGGAGGACATAGTCGACAGTGCTCCAGAGGGCCTCTCTCATCTCTTCAATACCTTTCACCATCTTTCCGGCTATCCCCGCAGCTGGAACTTGATTATACTGTCGTCTTCAGATAGCCTTTTGACCAGCCTCTCTATAAGTTCCTTCTTCCTGTACGAAAGTGTTATATGAAGGGTCTGCTCCTTTTTCGTTCTGTCGAACTCCAGGGAAAGCCTTCCCATGCTGAACCCCATCTCGCTGAGCAGTCCTGTGAGATCGGTCCCGGTGGAGATATCCTGCCTTACAACGGTAAGTTCCCTGTAATTCAGCCTGGGGACCTTTGCCTCCACCTTTCTGAGCACCCATAGTGCAAGGAAGGTGATTATGAAGGCTATCCCCGCCGGGAGATAGAGCCCGCTTCCGATGGAGAGGCCTATGGCAGAGACCACCCAGAGACAGGCGGCTGTTGTAAGCCCCTGGACGGTAAGGCCTGTCTTGATTATTACTCCAGCACCAAGGAATCCGATGCCAGTGATTGCGCCGGCGGCTATCCTGGCAGGGTCTATCCTGATGAACTCGGGGTTCTGGGCTGTCAGGTGGTAGTATTCTGTAGAGACGATCATTATAAGGACGGAGGCTGTGCTCACAAGGAGATGGGTCCTGAACCCTGCCGGGCGGCCGTGGGCCTGTCGTTCAAATCCTATGATCCCCCCCAGCACTGCGCCGAGAAGGAGTCTTGCCAGAACTTCAGAGGGGTCTAACATTTTAAGCCTCGCTGATTACCGGGAGACCCTGACCTTCAGGAACCGTCTCTTCCCTGCCCTCACTATGTACTCTCCGGGAGCGAGAGAGTATGAGGTGTCCTCCACCTTCCGGTCATCCACCCGGATGCCTCCCTGCCTTATCATCCTTACCCCCTCGCTCGTGCTCTTCGTCATGCCTGCATCCTTAAGTATCCGGGGGAGCCAGACACCACCGTCATCAGAAGCTGAGACAGAGAATTCAGGTATCTCCTCAGGAAGTTCCTTCCTGCTGAAGACCCTCTCGAACCCTTCAAGGGCCTTTCTGGCCTCTTCCTCTCCCCAGTACCGGGTTACTATCTCCAGTGCGAGCCGCTCCTTGGCCTCCTTTGGGTTCAGGGAGCCGCTTTTGATCTTTTCCCTGAGGTCATTCAGTTCTTCAAGGCTTATGTGGCTCAGGAGTTCGTAATACCGGAGCATCAGCTCATCGGATATGGACATGATCTTCCCGAACATCTCTCCCGGCGGCTCGGTGATCCCGATGTAGTTACCGAGGCTCTTGCTCATCTTCTTGACCCCGTCTGTGCCTTCAAGAAGGGGCATCATCACCAGACACTGAGGCTTCTGGCCGTACTCCTTCTGGAGTTCCCTGCCCACAAGGAGGTTGAACTTCTGGTCCGTTCCTCCCAGTTCCACATCCGCCTCGAGGACCACTGAATCGTAGCCCTGGACAAGGGGATAGAGGAATTCATGGATGCTTATCGGGCTCTGGGACTGCCAGCGCTGCTTGAAATCCTCCCTCTCAAGCATCCGGGCTACAGTGTAATGGCCTGTGAGCTTTATCAGGTCCTCCGCCTTCATATCGGACATCCAGGAAGAGTTGAACTCGACCCTCGTCTTCTCCGGGTCCAGAATCCTGTAGATCTGCTCCCTGTAGGTCCTGGCGTTTTCAAGTACCTCTTCCTTCGTGAGGGGCTTTCTGGTCTCGCTCTTTCCCGAGGGGTCTCCTATCATCCCGGTGAAGTCCCCTATAAGGAAGATCACCTCATGCCCCAGTTCCTGGAACTGCCGCATCTTTTCAAGGAGAACGGTATGTCCGATATGGATGTCCGGTGCCGTGGGATCAAAGCCTGCCTTTATCCTCAGGGGCCGGTCCTCCTTCAGTTTTTCAAGGAGTTCCTCCTCGAGGATGATTTCTGCAGCACCCCTTTTGATTATCTCAAGCTGTTTTTCCGGTGAAAGCATGACATATATTATAACCTAAAGCCGTGAGTTTTATTATACTGAGAGAAACTGATAAGGGTTGCGGGTTAGCGGGTTAGCGGGTTATTTGTGGCAATTCTGGAAACCCTTGCCTGTTACATGTCTCACTTTCAACCCGTCTCGCTCCCGTTAGTTTCTTGCCTTTCTCTATACTTTGTACTTTTCTCGCATTTAACGTTTATCGCTCTATTATCAACCCGACCTATGCCACAAACAGGCACGAGGCTATGGGCTATAGGTGATAGGCACGTGGCGATCGGTTATAGGTGCCTCTTGCCCATTGCCCCACGCCCATCTTTTTACAAACCAAATCAACGAGATAAACCAGATCAACGAAATAAACGAAATCAACCCGATCGCGTATACTTACCAGAACTTCCGGTAGCTCTTCATGAAGTCTATCCAGATCGGGAGGGCGGCACGGGCTCCTGTCTCCTTCTTCCCTATCGGGGTATGGTCATCCCTTCCCACCCAGACGCCAAGGGCGATCCTGTCGTCAAAACCTACAAACCAGGCATCGGTATAGTCATTCGTGGTTCCTGTCTTGCCATAGACCGGACGCTTTATAACTCTTGCCATCCGCCCCGTACCTTCCAGAATAACCGACCTGAGTATCTCCCTGATCTCGTCTGCCACCGCCTCGTCAATAACCCTCTTCAGGAAGGGGAAATCCTCCCTGAGGCTGACACCGTCACGGTCCCGTACCCGTTCAATATAGAAGGGCCTGATACGGTATCCCTCTGAGAGGGCTGCATAGGCATAGGTCATCTCCAGGGGTGTTATCTCCGATGCGCCAATTGCCGATGAGAGAAAGGGGTGTATTGGCGATCGTATGCCCAGTGCTTTGGCAGTATCCACCACCTTCTGTATGCCTATGAGATCGGCAAGGCAGACCGTTGCGGCATTCAGACTGTGGGCCAGGGCATACCGCAGGGTGACTTCACCTTCATAGCGCTTCTCGTAATTCTCCGGGGTCCATACATCGTCACCTTCCGGAGTGGGATAACCGACCTCTCCATCATTGATAATGTCATCAGGGGTAAGGGCCTGGTTGAAGGCGGTGAGGTAGACAACCGGCTTGAAGGCTGAGCCTGGCTGGCGGTGTGCCTGGGTTGCCCTGTTGAACTGTGTCTGCCAGAAGTCAGTTCCCCCGACCATGGCCAATATGCCGCCTGTCCTGATGTCTATTGCAACGAGTGCTGCCTGCACACCCGGTTCGACCCTCTTTTCCATTGTCTCGATACCCCGGGTTACGGCATCCTCTGCAAGCTGCTGGAGTTTCATGCTCAGGGTGGTCTCAATGGAGAGCCCCGAGGTATAGAGGTTGTTACCGTATTCATCCTCCAGTTCTGCTCTCAGGAATTCCACAAAGTAGGGAGCATTGTATCTTCTCCTGTGGGGCTTTACCGGCAGGGGTTCTTCCAGCGCCTCCTCATACTGGACCTCCGAGATATAGCCCAGTTCAAGCATTTTTCTGAGTACGAGGTTTCGTCTCTTCAGTGCCTTGGCAGGATTCTTGAACGGAGAGTAATAGGAAGGCGCCCTGGGAAGGGCAGCCAGCAGTGCAGCTTCAGCAATGGTCAGATCCCTCACCGATTTGTCAAAATATGTCCTTGATGCGGCCTCGATCCCGTAGGCGTTCGTCCCGAAGTATGCCTGGTTCAGATAGAGCCCTATGATCTCGTCCTTTGTATAGCGGTTTTCAATCTGTATAGAGAGGGCCGCCTCCTTTATCTTCCGGGATATGCTTCTTTCCGGCTTCAGAAACAGGAGCTTTGCAAGCTGCTGGGTTATGGTGCTCCCGCCCTGGACAACCTTTCCTGCCTTTATATCGTAGTAGAGGGCCCTCATGATACCTATGAAATCCAGTCCGTGATGCCTGTAGAACCGTTCGTCTTCTATCGCAACAAAGGCGTTCTTTACATGGGCAGGGATATCGTAGTAGGGGATGAAGGTTCTCCTCTCAAGATAGTATTCTGCTATGAGTTCTCCCTCAGAAGAATAGACCTTGGAAGACTCAAGGGGAGTGTATTCCTCAAGGGCCTCAACTCTCGGGAGATCAGAAAGGCTCCAGAAAAGAAATCCCGCACCAGCGCCTGTGAGCGCCCCTAATATCATTATTATCAGAATGCGTTTGAACATGGGATATTATAGCGGAAAGGGCCGTGTATATGGTCCCGGCGCCTGTTACTGTAAAAGTGTTTTCGTGTTATGTTAACCTAAAAGTCAGATCATGGCGGTAGGGAATAAAAGAGGGATTTGAGCCTTTAGGCTGGGGTCGCGGCTAAGGCTGAATAACCTGATAACCCAATAACGAATATACTACTATACCAATACACCAATATATGAAACATATGGTTCTCATAGGCGGCGGCCATGCCCATATGACCGTGATGGCAAGGGCTGACGAGTTTGTCAGAGCCGGCCACAGGCTCACCCTGATAGGGCCTGACCCCTATCACTACTACTCAGGGATGGGGCCGGGGATGCTTGCAGGACACTACAGGCCCCAGGACATAAGATTCAATGTAAAGAAGATGGTTGAGACGAGGGGGGGAGAATTTATCAGGGGAAGGG
Source organism: uncultured Thermodesulfovibrio sp. (assembly GCA_964542175.1). Lineage (GTDB taxonomy): Bacteria > Nitrospirota > Thermodesulfovibrionia > Thermodesulfovibrionales > JdFR-85 > WFTX01. The sequence continues at coordinate 15,334 of CAZITN010000027.1, forward strand.
TCGTGAAAATTATCCCTGATAAGAAGGTGCTTCTTCTTGATTCGGGCAGAGCCGTAGAATATGACATAGCATCATTCAATGTAGGGAGCGATGTCTCCAGGGAACTCATCATGCAGGAAGGCGGAGGGGTATATACGGTGAAGCCAATTATCAACCTGTATCGGGCACGGAATGCCATACTGGACTGGAAGGTCAGTACGAGTAAAAAGGAGAGGCCCTTAAGGGTCGTTGTTGTGGGAGGAGGCCCGGCCGGTGTCGAAGTGGCCGGGTGCGTCCGGGCACTGATCCGTGAGAGAGGGCTCTCCGGAGAGGTCAGCCTTGTGGCAGGTTCTGTGGTTGCAAAAAGGCTCCCTGAGAGAGCGAGAGGTATCATAAGGAAGAATTTCCGGAAGAGGGGGATAAGGATTTTCGAGGGTGTGAGGAGCCAGGGAATAAGTAACGGCCTGGTCAGGCTCTCTGACGGCCGGGAACTCCCGGCAGACATTACATTCCTTGCAACAGGGATAAGGCCGCCTTCCCTTTTCAGGGACTCAGGCCTTGCCACCGGACCTCACGGAGGGCTTCTGGTTAACAGGTTTCTCCAGTCTGTGGATTACCCGGATATCTTCGGTGGTGGCGACTGTATCCATTTCAGCCCTTCTCCCCTTGAAAAGGTGGGCGTCTATGCAGTGAGGGAGAATCCCGTCCTTTTCCATAACCTCCTTTCCATGGCTGAGGGAAAGGCCCTGATGGAGTTTGATCCCGGCCCGCCCTATCTCCTCATATTCAATCTGGGTGAAGGGAGGGGCCTCTACTGGAAGAAGGAGAGGATCTTTGACGGAAGGATTGCCTTTCTTATAAAGGATTATATTGACAGAAAGTTCATGAAAAAATTTCAGCTTTCCGGTGAAAGTCTTGAAGATGGAGGATTGCATGAAGATTCTCAGGTTCTTTGAGAGGACACCTGCGATCACCACAGGTGATCTCCAGAAGTTTCTTGATACGCACAAGGCCGGGACTTACAACCTGATCGATGTCAGGCAGGAGAGCGAATACAGGAAGGGCCACTTGCCTGGGGCCCTGCTCATCCCCGTATCCGAGATTAATGCCAGGCTGGATGAAATAGACCCTGAGAGGCCGACGATAGTCTATTGAAAGTCAGGGGTACGCAGCAGTGCTGCTGCGTCGGTGCTCCTCAATGCAGGCTTCCGGGAGGTCTACAGCATGAAGGGTGGTATTGATGCCTGGAACAACCCCGTGGCAGCCGGTCCGCCCGATGCGGGGATCATCCTCTTTTCCGGCAAGGAGACCACTGACGAGATGATCACCGTTGCGTTCGTTCTTGAAGCCGGGGCAGGGAGATTCTATGAGGGCGTTGCAGAAATCTGGAAAGATGAAGAGGAGGCCGGGCTGTTCAGGGATCTTGTTGATGCCGAGCAGCGGCATGCCAGGATGCTAATTAATCTCTCTAAACGCCTTCTCGGCAGGGAACTTGAAGATACAGGCAAATCCGGCCTGGAGGATTACATGGAAAGCGGAATGCACCTGTCTGATGCCCTGAACTGGGTACGGGGAAAGGGCCTTTTTGAAACGCTGGAATATTCCATCCTTATAGAGACAAACTCCTACGACCTTTACCTGAAGATGAGGGAGAGGACCGAAGGCAGGGAGGGAGAAGACGTATTCACCACCCTTGCAGAGGAAGAAAAGAGGCATCTCAGGCATCTGACAGGACTGATGGAGGAGAGGGAGGGGTGATGGGAATTCCTTGCCTTTGCTGAATAAGAGACATAAACCAACATGATGGATTCATAAAAAATAACAATCACAGTAAACCAGTCAACAATACCTGGAGGAGTAGAACTGAGAGCGAGTATAACAGGGGGGATACCGCCTTTGACCAAATACTTCACTGTCTTGCCCTCTGGACTTACACCGGTCAGCTACGAGATGGACTTTGAGGGAGATGGCATAATAGATTATACAGGGGATAGTTTTGAGGATGTATCTTTTATCTACACTACAGAGGGGATATACTATCCAGAGATAAGGGTGACAGACGATCAGGGTAACACATACACTGACAAAATAGCCATAGTGGTCCACTATACACTTATTTTGCTGAAGGATCAGGTTACTACGGTTCAACAGACGCTGATATGGCGTATAATTATATGTTGCACTCCTCGTATTCCTGGAATTCCAATTCTAAATATGCCTATAATACAGAAGGTGGTGATTGTTACGCGAGAAGTACTCTTGAAGGAGGTATCAGTGATTACAGAAAGGTCTTCTATTTTGAAGATAAACCTGTGGTAAAGATAAAGAGATACGAAAATCATGGGACTGGAGTTAAAGAATGCGGTAAGGGTTCTGATACGGGCACTTGGACATTTTTCCCGTATAAATACCGGTCGCCATTGTCTTTTTCTTATGCGATAAACAGAAATACCAATTACCACATTCGCCATGAAACGCTTACAACAGACCTTAAGGTGGAATTCAGTTCCAATGGTGGGAGAAGCTGGCAAAATATAACTGCATTATTTGAGGATGCAATAAAGGACTTATTCTATTTATCAAAAAGGGATTTTGCCGGGTTCATTACATACAATGAAGAGAGTCATTAGGAAAAATCATTTCTATCCAACAGGCCAGTCACCCCCTGCTTTTGTGCAGGAGGTGACTTTTTTCTGAAGAACTGGTAGTACTGGAGCGGGACTGTCCATCCCCCTCAACTTTATTCACACTTCCTCTGCTATAATAAGGGTCATGAAAAAGGCATCACTGGTTACGGTATTTATGATCATCTTCTCCCTCTGTATCCAGAACACCTGTCCCTTCGGAATGGCAGGAAAGACGGGCTTTACCTCCCATGGAATCCACCACTGTCCACTGAAGGCAGATGCCATGCCTCAGCATGAAAAGAACAAAAGTCACGAGAAAGGAATGCAAATTGTCGTTCCATTGTATGTATTCACTACCATTACCGCTCCTTTACTGCCCGAACCTTATCAGCAATACAAAACAACGCCTCTACGAATGAGTTCATATAATGATTCATTTACTGATCCGCCTTTCAAACCTCCCCGCACTTACACTTACGAAGTGTAAGTTTCAAGCGAAAACAAAAACCTATAAGGGAGGTTTCTCTGATGAATACCAGAAGGACGATCCTTAGTAGTGCCATTGTGCTTTATTTCATTATCGGGTTTGAGATATTGATAATGATAAGTCCCTTTGCGGGATTTTTCTACTCTGTGTTCAATCCCTTTCTGCTTACATTGACAAAATACCCTGCAACAAGGTGGCTGAGTGGCTTTTATCTTCCCCACATGGTGGTGCCGCCTGATGGTTTTTTAAAGACAATACGCATCCTTGGATCTGTGTTGTTTGTCTCAGGGATGGCTGGGTTTTTCATCTGTGCACTTCAGGTCTATCTGAACAAGTTCCTGAAAAGGGGTGCGGTCCTCAGTGGACTCTACTCCTTCATAAGGCATCCCCAGTATCTCTGCCTTGGGGTGGCCGGGCTCGGCCTTGCCATACTCTGGCCAAGGTTTCTTGTAGCAGTGCTATGGGTGGTAATGGTGGGGATATACTATCTGCTTTCCAAGGATGAGGAAAGACGGATGCTTAACCAGTTTCCTGATGAGTACAGAGAATATATGAAGCGAACGGGTATGTTTCTTCCAGAGAAGATTGAGAGGATATTGTCGGCAGAATCAGTTGCAGGGAAGGCGGCTGTCTATCTACTTGTTGGCACTGTAACGATTGGTGCGGTATTCATGCTGAGGGGATACACGGTGAGGCACCTTCCCCTTTGGCATTCTGATAATGTGGTGGCTCTTTCCCTCCTGCCCGAGGATCTTCCGAAGATGAACCACCGCATGCCAGATATCCTGATGCTGCCTGAGATAAGCAAGAGACTTGACAGAAGAAGGAGCTACCTGGTCTATGTACTGCCAGTAAACTATATCATGCAGGGCCTGATTGCCGACACGGAGACTGAATGGAGACTCTACAAACACCACCATACTATATCAATGATCGTTGACTGGATTATTCATCCATTCAGACACCTGAGGGAAGGCCATCACATGATGCATCACAAAGAAGAGATGAATCACCCTCAAGTGGCTGGTGTTACAAGGCGTATTATATTTCTTGAGTTGAATGGCGAAACAAAACTTCCTTTTGGCGCCTTTTCATTGTATGTAACGAGACTGCCCCGGTTCATGGCTGATGTAGAGTTTCATAATCTCAAACTCCTTAAGATAAAAGACCTTTCACCACACACGGGCTGGAAGGATGTGCCAACACCTGTATTTTGAAGAAACAGGGGAGGCATAGGGTTTCCTGTTTCCTTCGTCAATACCTGTTATCGGGAGAGCTCTGTGATTTTCTGCAGCGGGTTCAGGTCAGAGACCCTGCTGCAGAGTCACCTCCTGCTCTTATGCAGGAGGTGACTTCTTGCGGAAGAACTGGTAGTAGAGGAGCGGGACCAGTACCAGGGTGAGGGCCGTTGATGCCGTTGCCCCGAACATCATCGCAATTGCAAGGCCCTGGAATATGGGGTCAAAGAGTATCACGAAGGAGCCTACCACCACGGCAGCGGCTGTAAGGACGATCGGCCTCAGCCTCACGGCTCCTGCCTTTATCACCGCATCCCTGAGGGATACCCCGTTTTTCCACTCCATCTCGATGAAGTCCACCAGCAGGATGGAGTTCCTCACGATTATCCCTGCAAGGGCGATGAACCCAATCATGCTGGTCGCAGTGAAGAATGCCCCGAAGGCCCAGTGGCCCGGGAGTATCCCCACAAGCGTCAGCGGGATCGGGGCCATTATGATCAGGGGTGTGAGGAAGTTCCTGAACCACGCAACAACAAGGATGTAGATCAGTATGAGCACGGCTGCAAAGGCCATTCCGAGGTCCCGGAAGACCTCGTAGGTGATCTGCCATTCCCCGTCCCACTTCATGGAATAACGCTCCTGGAGTTCCGGTTCATGGGTGAAGTACTGGCGGAGCTCATAACCCTCCGGCAGGGGGAGGGCCGAGATCTTCTCCTTCATCTTCAGTATTGCATAGACGGGGCTTTCCTCCCGTCCCGAGACATCACCGGTCACATAGACCACTCTCCGGAGGTTCTTGTGGTATATGGTCTGCTCGAGGGTGGATTTCCCAACCTGCACGAGTTCAGCCACAGGGACGAGACTTCCCGCTCCGGACGGGACCGTAAGCCTCATCAGCCTGTCTATTCCTGAGCGCTCACTGATCGGCATCCGGAGTCTGATCTCAACGGGAGACTTTTCGTCCTTCAGATGGAGAAGGCCGGCAGTCAGGCCGTTCAGTCCCGTCATTATCGTCTTGGTGATCGCCTCCGGGCTTACTCCGGTCAGGGCGGCCTTCTTCCTGTCAACATGGAAGATGTACTTTGTCTGGGGCTCCTCCACGAGCCAGTCCACGTCAACCACACCAGGAGTGCTCTCGAAGATTTCCCTGATCTTGCCGGCAACCTCGATCTGTCTCTCAGGTTCAGGTCCGTATATCTCCGCCACAAGGGTGCTCAGGACAGGGGGGCCGGGCGGTATCTCCGCTATCTTCACGTTTGCACCAAACCGCCTTCCTATCTCCTGAAGGGGCTCCCGAAGGGCCTTGGCGATCTCATGGCTCTGCCGTTTCCTGACACTTTTTGGTGCGAAGTTTATCTGGATGTCGGCCACGTTCGGTCCCTGCCTCAGGTAGTAGTGCCTTACGAGGCCGTTGAAGTTGAAGGGGGCTGACGTGCCTGCGTAGATCTGGAAGTCCGTCACCTCCGGGACGGTCCTCAGGTACTCGGACATCTCCCTCGCCGCCCCGAGGGTCTCTTCAAGGGTCTTCCCCTCGGGCATGTCTATCACTATCTGAAGCTCACTCTTGTTGTCAAAGGGGAGCATCTTCAGTGTGACCATCTTCATTGGTATCATCAGCAGGATCAGGATGAGAAGAACCGTGATAGAGGTGATCGCAGCAAGCCTGAGAAGGGGCTTCTCTATGAGGGGAGTCATCACCCTGCTGTAAAACCTGAGTATACCCTTTCCCTCCTCTTCCTCTCCGCCTGCCTTCACCTTTTTGAGTATCCTGTAACTTATGTAGGGCGTGACTATGAAGGCCACAAGGAGAGAGAATATCATGGCTGCCGAGGCCCCCACGGGGATGGGTCTCATATACGGGCCCATCAGGCCTCTCACAAAGGCCATGGGGAGGAGGGCGGCGATCACCGTGAAGGTGGCCAGGATGGTGGGGTTTCCCACCTCGTCAACTGCAAGGGCTGCCCTGAGGGGGCCGGGGCCATGTATCTTGAAGTGGCGGTGGATGTTTTCGACCACCACGATCGCATCATCCACAAGTATTCCTATGGAGAAGATCAGGGCAAAGAGGGTGACCCTGTTGAGGGTGTATCCGTAGAGATAGTTCACAAGGAGCGTAAGGGCGAGAGTGACCGGAACCGCCACTCCTACCACTATGGATTCCTTAAGCCCGAGGGCTATCGCTATCAGTATGATCACGGAGATGGTGGCAATAAGCATGTGTTCGAGGAGTTCGTCGGACTTCTCCTTTGCCGTCTCGCCGTAGTTCCGGGTCACGGTCACCTCGATGTCTGAGGGGATCAGCCTGCCCCGAAGCTGACGTATCTTCTCGAGGGTACGCTCGGCCACCCAGGTTGCATTGGTTCCCTTCTTCTTGGCGACGGAGATGGTGACGGCACTGAAGAGGCCGGTCTCGTTGCCGGGAGCCTTGCCATCTCCCTGCTCAAGGTCATGGGCCGGACCAAGACCCATGAGGACATAGTTTCCGGGCTCTTCCGGCCCGTCAGTTATCCTCGAGACATCCCTGAGGTATATGGGACGGCCGGAATATACGCCTACCACCAGGGCCCCTACCTCTTCGGGAGATTCCAGAAACCCGCCCGTCTCGACAAGGTATTCCCTGTTTCCTTCCTGGAACGAACCGGATGGAAGGATGATATTTGAGGCCTTCAGAGCGGTCAGTATGCTGAATGGCGAGAGGCTGTAGGCCCTCAGCCTTTCAGGATCCAGGAGCACCTTCACCTGTCTCCTCTCGCCTCCGATTATTTTTGTTTCCGAGATATCGTGGTCCTTTCCTATCTCGATGGCCAGTTCCTCTGCTACCCTCCTGAGTTCAAAGCCCCCGTATTTTCCCGACCAGAGCGTGAGGGCAAGCACCGGGACATCATCAATGGACTTGGGCTTCACCAGTGGCCTGGAGACACCGGGAGGTATGATGTCGTAATTGGACATCAGTTTGTTGTAGAGCTTTACAAGACTGTCCTCCATGTCTTCGCCCACATGGAACCTCACTATGGCAAGACTCATTCCGGGACGGGTTATGGAATAGACATACTCGACACCCTCTATCTCATAGAGGAGTTTCTCCATCGGGCGGGTAACCCGCTGTTCGACCTCCCTGGCCGATGCACCAGGATAGGTGACGAAGACATCCACCATGGGGACGAGTATCTGGGGCTCCTCCTCCCTGGGGGTGAGGAAGGTTGCGAAGATGCCCAGGATAAGGGCGGATATGATGATCAGCGGCGTAAGTTTCGAGTTCAGGAACGCCTTTGCTATCCTGCCTGAAGGTCCGAGCACTTCCATCACTCATCCCTCCCTTTTGGTTTAATATCGTTGTTCCTGAGAATTCCTCCATCCACTGCCTTTTCAACACCCTTAACAACCACCGTCTCACCGGGTTCAAGACCTGAAAGGACCTCAATCCCTCCAGAATATGTCCTTCCTGTTTTTATGTATCTCAGAGAGAGGACTCCGTCCTTTCCGACCGTGTAGACCCCTCTCAACTGTCCCCTCTTGACAATGGCGGATTCAGGAATGAGAAGAATCTGCTTCTCTCCAAGGGGGAGACTGATCCTGCTGAAGAGGCCGCCCCTCAGGCTCCCGGGCATCTGATCAGGCCGGATCTTGACCCTGAACGTCCTTGTCGATGGGTCCACCTGGCGGATAACCTCCTTTACTGTTCCTTCTGTCGTGATTGAAAGGGACGGAAACTCAAGGAAGAGCCTCATCCCCTCCCTGACCTTGCCGAGGAGTTCTTCATTAACAGAGGCCTCCACCAGATAATCCCGTTTTTCTATTATCAGCAGCGGCATGCCCGGCATGGCCATGCTCCCCAGGTCTATCTTCTTTTCTGCAACGACGCCGCTTACAGGCGAGGTGATCCGCGTAAAGGCCCTGTAGGACTCTGCTTCCTTTACCTGGGCCTCCACTCTCTTGAGCCTCTTCTCTGCCAACTCATGTCCCAGGACGGCAAGGTCCCGCTTTGTTTTGATCTGGTCGAATTCCTGCTCTGAAATGGCTTTCTCTTCAAAGAGTGCCTTGTAGCGCTGGAAGGTCTTTTCTGCAAGGGTTTTCTCTTTTTCAGCCATCTCAAGACCCCTGAGAGCCTCCTCCCTTCCCTCTCTTGCAGCCCTGAGCTTTGCCTCGATTTCAGGTGAGTCCAGTTCTATAAGAAGATCACCCGGCTTTACGGGATCACCGGACTTTACATGAATCGCCTTTATCGTGCCCATCATCCTTGCTGATACGACCGAGGTATCTTCGGCCTTTACGGTCCCGAGGGTCTCATAATAATCGGTGACCTTCACGGGGTTGATTGCCTCTGTCACAACCCCGGAGACAACGGGCCTCTCAGGTGCGGCCTTCTCCTTGCCTCCAATCTTTTTGCCGCAGGCAGGGAGAACGAATGTTATTAGTATTGCCGTTATGATCAGGGTGTATCTCTTCATTGTATCTCCTCCTTCGTCTCCATATCTCTGTTCTTTCCCCATATCATCAGGGCATGATATGAAGAAACCCCTTTACTGTCTCTGTCAAACTGAAAATATCTTGTCTTTATTCCATCTGTCCTTTCATCCAGGATGGACTCCCTCAGGATTCCGCTTTGATAATAGAGCTCAGCAAGCGCCATCTGGAGGTCATTTTCCGCCTTTATCCTCTCAGCCCTCGCCTTCTGGAGGAGTGCCTCTGTATCAAGAAGGTCTACGACTGGAGCGAGGGAGTTCTTGTAGCGGAGCCTGACGAGACGCAATGCCTCCTCTGCCTCCTTTACTGATGCCTCCGCCCGCTGGAGGTTCTTCTTCTTCTCCTCTATCTGCCTGTAGGCCTTTATGACCCGGAACCTGACCGCCTTTTTCAGTCCCTCAAGGGCTGCAGATGCCTCGTTCACGCCTGCCTCGGCCTTCCTGATCTTTGCAGGGATTGTTGGATCAAGGATATTCCACCTCAGGAAGGCCCCGACCATGTAACTCTCCCCTTCAGCCCTGAGGGGGCTCCTGTGGTCGTTGATCTGGTAACTGCCTCCTATCCCTATTTCAGGCAGGAGGGCGGCCTTCTGGAGCCGGAGAAAGCGCTCTGCATTTCCAACCTGAGTCTTCATGTATTTTATCTCTTCCTTTTTCATGGAGGCGTTCATGAAGAACTCAACCGGATTGAGGTTGAGCCCCGCAGACTCGTCTTTCACATCCACGGGATCGGTTCTCCCAAGAAGGAGACCGAGACCGTATTTTGCTATATCAAGGCCGGACCTGGCCCTCTCTACCTCCATCTCCATCTTCTTGACGGCCACCTCGGTCCTCAGGAGGTCGGAGTAGAGGCCGAGCCCGTTTCTGTAACGGCTTTCGGCGATCTTCCTGTGCTCGGTTGCGTCCAGGAGCCCCTTCTCTGCCGCTTCAAGATAGGCCCTGGCAGTCCTGATCGAGAGGTAAGCCTTCAAAACCTCAAGAGCGGTCTGCTCCTCACGTTCCCTGAATAGTGCCTCCTCAGCCCGGCCCTTCCCCTCGGCAAGCTCTATTCCTATGGAGATGCGGGGTGCATACAGGGGAAGGCTTACCCTGATGGATGTCTGGAAATCGCCTATCGGTGCAGGGCTGTTAAGGGAGTCAATGGCGAAGTCCTGCTGTGTGAACCTCTCCTGGTTGAGCTTTGCCATGAAGGCGTAGGTGGGGTTATCAGTCTTTGATATCCTGTGTTCAAGTCTGAGTGAAGGCAGCCGGTGTGAAGCGGCTATGGCCCTCTCTTCCTTCACTCCCTTCAGCCGCCATGAATATGCCTTCAGGGAGGGGTTTTCCTTAAGGGCAATCTCAATAGCCTCCTGAAGGGTGAGTGTTTCAGCGTAAGAGCTGTGCACAGGGAACAGGGAAAACACTGTAAAGGCGATCAGCAGTGAAATAATAATCTTTGCTCTCATTTCTTTCCTCCCCTGGTGCGTTGTTTTTTCATGAACTCCTGGAATGTCTTCATGTCACACCTTCCCGTCTTTTTCTGGAATTCTGTACATTCCTTCAGATTACGGAGATCTCTCTCAATGGTATCATCTCCTGAAAGCCCCTCTTCAAGGGCCCGGATGATCTTGCCTGCAGGACGGGGAACCTTCCGGTTCAGCCTGTAGAACCTGAGCTTCCCCTTCCGCCGTTCCTCAAGAAGACCGTTCTGCTTCAGGATCGAGAGATTCCTTGAGATAAGCGGCTGTGAAGCCCCTGTAACACCCATGAGCTGGCATACACAGAGTTCCTTCTTGCCAAGAAGGATCACGATCCGCAGCCTGAGCGGATCAGAAAGTGACTTTAAAAGATTGATGTAACCTTTCATATGTATATATAAGCATATGTTTAATTGAAATGTCAAGGGGGTGGATACAGTCATTAAGGCATTGGGTCATTAAGCTATTGGGTTAATTGCGTGTTATTGAGTTTAAAACTGGTAAGGCGAGAAAGGTTGGATGTTCAATAGTCTTTACTCGGGGTGCTCTGTGCCCTTAGTGGTTCATGATCCGTTATCGCCATTACTGGCACTTACGAAGTGGCAGTGAGGTGGCTGTCCTTCGTTGACAGACCCGGATGCTTTTTGATAAACTTATATAAGTCCCGGGGTCACGAAGGCCCGTTGTAAATGCCACGAAGGTTTCTGAACCTTCGTTTTTTATTTTTGAGCATAAGGCCATGAAGGCTGAGCGCCAGAAGGTGCGGTCTTCATGGCCTTTTTGTTTTCTCCGGCGATGCTGAGAACCGGATAGTGAAAGGAGACAGCGGTATGGATGTAATGGAAAAACTCGGGAAGCTGATTCCCCACTGGATGGAGCACAATGAGGAGCATGCCCGGAGTTATCTCAGGTGGGCGGAGGAGGCAGAGGCTGCCGGCTTCCGTGAACTTGCCAGGATACTGAAGAAGGTTCATGAGGAGACAGTGAAAATCAACGACCTCTTTGAAGAGGCAGGGAAGGAGGTGAGGAAAAGACAGCTTTAGGGGGAGGCGGCATTCCTCAGAAAATTCATGTAACCGACAGACTTAACGATGACAATTTAAAGGTAAATTGAGCGATTCATTGCAGTAATAACTGGCAAAGGCGTCTCGTAACCCCATTTTAATGCAATGATGATTAAATTACAAAAAAGGATGATAATCAACCTGACGGGTGAAAGACCGGGCAGTTGGTGTATGGATAAAGCGGTATTGCTAAAATGGGGATTACTCCCCGCCTTCACCAGCCCCATAGTCCAATATTCAGATATCGTTAGTAAAAGAATCGCTCAATCTAGGTTAAAAATAGCCAGTTGGAGGTGTTCAGATTACAACAGAAAGCAGGAGGTATGAATGAAGCGGATCATTGCAGTTTTTGCAGTTGCACTTTTTATTCTTCTTTCCGTGAGCCTTGTACAGGCTACAGAGCTGGATTCATTAATAAGGCTGCTTATCAAAAAGGGCATCATAACCGAGAAAGAGGCAATGGAGTTGAAAAGTGAGATCCAGCAGAAAGAGGCAGACTCCACTCCCCAGCCTCCGGGAAAAACATCTCCTTCAGTCAGTGAGGCAGAGGAGTCAGGATCCCCTGTCACCCTCTCCGGCTCGATCTATGGTGAGTACCGGTGGATGAACCACCGGGACATAACCGACCCCGGGACAGACTCCACCTCCGATCTTTATCTAAGGAAGATGGAACTGGGAATAGAGGCAGCACTTACAGACTGGGCCTCAGCCTCGGCGGTTCTTACCTCCGAGTGGATAGGGGATGATATCAACCAGGGGGATGAGAAGGTAGAGGTAGATGAGGCGGTACTTACACTCCAGTCAGAGGGATTTCCCCTTTATCTTTCACTGGGTAAGAAGACGCAGCCCTTTGGTCTGTTTGAAAACCACATGATAACCGATCCAATGACGCAGGATGCCTATGAGTCGAAGAGGGCAGGGCTTACGGTGGGATATACCGGCCCGGCAGGGCTTGATCTTTCCCTTACGGTGTACAAGGGCGAGGAGCAGATGAATCACCTCTTTGAGTCCGGGCTCTTTGAGGAGAGCCTTCAGAGGGTTGGCGAGAGTGCATCGGATGATGTTGGCTCCTTCATAGTTTCTGCCTCGGTAACACCGGTGGAGGGCATAACATTGTTTGGAGGATATCTTTCGGAGCCTGGCTGGGGGCAGAGGAACGAGACGGTGAATGCAGGTGTTAATTTGGTTCCTTCCTTTTTAGAGGGACTCAGGATAGATGCCGAGTACATGAAGGCCCTTGGCAGGGAGGAGTACGAAGGGATTAACAGGGAGTATAAGGAGGGAGTGTTTTCGGTAACAGCGGCCTATGAGTTCATTTTGAGGGAGCGTGAGGTGACAGGAGGGGGATTGTTTGCAGAGAGGCGTGCCCATTTAATCAAGGAGCCCCTTGAGGTTGCAGTGAGGTATGAGCATTTTGATGATGACGGAATGAGTGAAGCCCTGGGGATCTGGACGGTAAGGGGTCGGTACAGTGTAGGGGCGAGATACAGTTTCTACAATGACGAGACAGCAGGGGTTAATGCCTTTGTAGCGGGAGAGTACCGGAGGACGGAAATGAGGACCGACGGTGAGATGAAGGACAGCAATGATGAGGTCTACCTCAGACTCGGCGTTGACTTCTAATTACGTAAAAAGCGTGTTGATAGCGTTAATCGAGTTCATTGCGTTTATAGCGCTTGTTGCGTATAAGCGTAAAAGCGGGAAGGTGGGAAACGTTTCGACGTTCTGAGTTCTACGTTATTAGCATTATTGCGTTGATAGCGTAGAAGGCGAACGAGACAGACGAAATAAGCGAAATAGACAAAATGGACGAGATGGATGCGGGAAATGACCAATAACAGCCTTCAGGCTGAGGTCAAGGTTTAGGCTAAGTAACCTAATAACTTAGTAACTTAATGAGTTAATGACCAATATCCCAATACACCAATTAACCCTTTTTCAGGAGGTATGTCATGCACATGGCTGATGCATTGCTTTCACCAACGGTGGGAGGAGCCTTCTGGGCTGCTACCGGAGCCACAACCGCCTATGCCGCCAGAAGGCTCAGGAAAGACATTAACGAAAAGCTCGTACCGCTCATGGGTGTGCTCGGTGCCTTTGTCTTTGCCGCCCAGATGATAAACTTCACCATCCCGGGCACCGGGTCGAGCGGCCATATAGGAGGGGGCATGCTCCTTGCCATACTGCTTGGCCCTCATGCCGCCTTCCTTGTGATTGCATCGGTGCTTACTGTGCAGTCCCTCTTCTTTGCTGACGGCGGTCTTCTGGCCCTTGGCTCCAACATATGGAACCTGGGCTTTTATCCAGCCTATGTAGTCTATCCCCTGATATACCGGAGCATAGTCAGGGATGACCCTGCTCCAAGGAGGATAGCCCTTGGAGCAATCATTTCGGTGGTTGTTGCGCTCCAGCTGGGGGCCTTCTCGGTGGTGCTCCAGACGAAACTCTCCGGTATTTCAGAACTCCCGTTCAGGAGTTTCCTCCTCCTCATGCTCCCCGTCCATCTGGTCATCGGACTGACAGAGGGGGTTATCACTGCCGGTGTGGTGAACTATCTCCGCTCAATACAGCCGGAACTGCTCTCCAGCAGACCTTCTCCGGGGAGGTCCTTCAGAAAGGTTATGATAGCGGTCTCCGTCATGGCTGTGATTACAGGTGGGCTCCTGTCCTGGTTTGCCTCAGTCAATCCGGACGGCCTTGAATGGTCGATCCAGAGGATATACGGCGAGCCGGAAATCCAGTCAAAGGAAAATCCCGTAACAGAGAAACTCCAGGCCATCCAGGAAAAGACCGCCATACTCCCTGACTACTCCCTCCCTTCGGAAGGTTCTGAAGAGACGGGCTCAGGGGAGGCATGGCCCAATCCTGACCCGGGTACGTCCATTTCAGGCATCGTCGGCGGACTCATGGTACTACTGGTTGTGGTTATCTTCGGTCTGGGACTGAGAAGGCTTTCAGGCAATGGAAATCGGAAGTAAGTTTCTGAACATAGGCTATCTTGACAGCCTCTCCTACAGGGAGAGCCCTGTGCACAGGATTGATCCCAGGATAAAGACCATCGTTACCATTGTTTATGTGGTCACGGTGGTTTCCTTTCCCCGGTATGAGGTTTCCGGGCTCCTCCCGTTCTTCATCTACCCGGTGTTTCTCATTTCAGTTGGAAACATTCCCCCTGGGTTCGTGCTCAGGAAGCTTCTCCTTGTTTCTCCCTTCGTAATCATGGTGGGTATTTTCAATCCCCTCTTTGACAGAACACCGATGCTGGAACTTTACGGTGTGGTGATAAGTGGCGGCTGGGTATCATTCATCTCCATCCTTCTGAAGTTTGTTCTGACCATAAGCACAGCCCTCCTTCTGATCGCAACCACATCCTTTACAGGCATATGTGAAGGCCTTGGCAGGATGGGTGTGCCCCAGATCTTCGTGGTCCAGTTGCTCTTTCTCTACCGGTATCTCTTCGTACTTGTGGAAGAGGCCCTCCGGATGGTAAGGGCACGGGATGCAAGATCCTCTGGCAAGAGGGGGCAGGGCGTGAGGGTCTTTATCAACCTCGTGGGCGTCCTGCTGGTCAGGACCATCCAGCGGGCTGAGAGGATATATGCCGCCATGCTCTCAAGGGGATACACCGGCAGGATACCCCTGAGAAGGACCCACCGTATAGGGATGAAGGAACTGCTCTTCCTCTCTTCATGGGTCCTGCTTTTTCTCCTTATGAGGCGGTATAATCTATCCCTGTACCTTGGAACCCTTCTTGATTGGGACGGTATGAGATGAGCCACCATATCATAGAGTTCAGGGAAGTATCCTTCACCTATCCTGACGGCACTGCCGCACTCAGGGATGTCTCCTTCAGGATAACCCACGGCGAGGCAATCGGGATTGTCGGCCCCAACGGTGCCGGCAAGACGACCCTGATCATGCTCATGAACGGTCTGATACTTCCCGGGAGCGGGGAGGTCCTGGTGGGGGAGGTCCCGGTGGCGAAGAAGACCCTTTCCGAAATCAGGCGGAAGGTTGGCGTGGTTATGCAGAATCCCGATGACCAGCTCTTCATGCCCACCGTGAGTGAGGATGTAGCCTTCGGACCCTCGAACATGGAACTCCCCCGGGAGGTGATAGAGCAGCGTGTTGATGAGGCACTCAGCGAGGTGGGGGCCCTCCATCTGAAGGACCGGCCGCCCCATCGCCTCTCAGGAGGGCAGAAAAAGGCCGTTGCTATCGCCGGTGTGATCGCCATGAAGCCGGACATTCTTGTAATGGATGAACCCACGGCAGGACTCGACCCTGGTGCCAGAAGGCAGCTCATAGAGATAGTCAAGGGATTCAGACACTCCAGGATCATCGCCACCCATGACCTTGACCTCGTTCTCGAGGTCTGCGAAAGGTGTATACTCCTTCATGAAGGTGCGATAAAGAGAGACGGCCCTCCCGGGGAGATACTCCTTGATGCCCAGCTTATGCAGGAAAGCGGTCTTGCACTTCCCTTATCTGCCACGGTTTGATCAACTGTCCATAATCTGCAGTCTTTGATACCGATATAGAAAACAGCAACTATTTCTGTAATTTTGTCCTCCCAAATTGTGGAAGGCCATGACCGCTTTTTGGCGGTTTCTCCCTGATTGCATTGCGGGGCGCTTTCCGAGATGCCTTCCCCGTTAACCTCTAACCTGCTGAATCTGAAGTGTTAATTTGTTTTACTTCCTGCTGTAAGGGGCTGACAGGAAGTGATTCCTGTCCTTCTGAAGCCTGGCATGAAATCTGCTAAATCTTGGATGACAGGCAGGAAAGGAGATGATACCATGACAGATGTGCAGGAGAAAGCAAGCCGGGATCCATGGTGGGCTGAACTGGAGAGGGTCGAAAACCATGAGAAGGGGCTTAACTGGTGTTGCAGGTTGATCCTCCACTGCGGGTTTGAGGAGTATATCCAGAGAGAAATCGGAGTTTATGTTGCAATGAGGTTCGGGCTGAACTACTGCCCCCACTGCGGGACCCGTATAGCCGTTGAGAAGCCTGCCATCTTCTCGGATGCCTGCTGTCATCTCTTCAGAGAGCTGGGTCTCGAGGGGATACAGTACGAAGAGACCGGTATTGACCTGACCGGAGAGGTATCATTCAAGATACACAGGGTGATGGTGCGGTATTGCTTCAATTGCGGAAGACGGTTTGGCCAGAAGAAGGAAGACGGGGATGAAGGCCCCTCTCCGGGAGATTGTGAAATCTGTATGTAACTGATAATGATGAAGATCCGAGTTGTATCAAAGACCTTCCCCCCTGATCCCCTCCCTCCCCTGACTGTCCAGATTTGACATAGACGTTGCATAAGCATGAGGTTTGGCAGGGAGGTGAAAACAGGCCGAGGTTGAGGTAAAAGCGTGGGGGGAGAAGTATAAGGCGAGAAAGGGGGAAACAATTCATGAAACTGTAATATTTATAAAGAAAGCCAGAAAACCCCAAGCTTTTAAGCTTGGGGATGAATGGCACC
>CAZITN010000028.1:0-31779 GCA_964542175.1 uncultured Thermodesulfovibrio sp.
TCATTTTTTACTCCGGATTTTTCTAACTGCTTGCACAGTATCAAATGTACGTGTGTATTGAGCATGGGTCTCTCTTATCCTGTCCATCTTTTCAGCAAGATCTTTCAATTCCCGTTCACGAGTTTTCTTTAGCACCAGCTCTTCATATTCTGCCATGGAAATCATGACAGCCATAGGCCTGTTTCCTCGTGATATAACGATCCGTTCATTCTTGTTCGCAACCTCATCCAGAAGCCCTCCCAGTTCCCTCCGAATGTCCATGGCTGTCACATTCTTCATTCTCCTTCACCTCCCTGGATTATGATATCTATTATTATAGCAGATATTATAATCACTCTGTGAGACGAGCTTTTTTATGATTGTTCTACTGCGGGATCAGGTTTGTAACCTGATCCCCATATCTCCATCAGGGTCTGAGACCCCGCATAAACACTTGCTTTGTTTTTGATTATCTTCGTGACCTTCGTGTCCTCCGTGGTATACTAAGCTCTTTACAAAAAAACTTTTCCACCACGAAGAGCGCGTCGAAGCGGCCCTCGCGGAGACCCGCATCGGGAAGAACACGAAGCTATTAAAGCTCTATCCCCCCTCTCTCACCCTCCCCAGTCAAGGGTAGGGGATTGAGGGGAAGGTGAATATGCACAGCGAACGCATAATCTCAGTTACTCAAAGCGAGCGAATGAGATAAGATCAAAAACTTCCTTATCCGGAACGGACTCGTATCGAGCATATCTTCATTCTGTTCAGAATTCAGACCTCAGGATAATGATTTAATTTGGGTACTGTTTCTCTTGACTCCAGGGGACATTATAAGTGTCAGACGATTGCATAGGTTTTCTCTGCATGAGTGTACTGCATCGGGAAACTAAGTTTCTTAACTGTTTGGTCCCTCAATATGCGAAACCCCCGTTGACTTATTCGAGAGGCTATGTCTACGGGGTGCAGTCCCCTGCAAAAGGATAATCGTCTCAATATCCAGAGCCACATTCGAGCATTTGCAGTGGGTGTACCGGCCATGTTCACCGTAAACAGGGAGCCTCCAGCCCGTAAGACCCGCCCGACTTCGTCCAGAATCGGGTCAAACACATTCCCAGGACAGAAATCGAAGAAACAGTTCATATATACGCTCGAGAAATACGAATCTCCAAAGGGAATGGAAAAAAAAGGTGCAACCTTCACTCGTATGGCTTCACATCGGTGCTTTTCACAGTACTTGGTAGCGATCTGTGCTGTTCTATCCGAAAAACAGAGCAGGTATGCCTCGGCAGTCTGACCTGCCTCAGATACCAGACGTATTCCAAAATCCGTGGGTGGAGATATGAGCAATGAGTTAGAATTCCTACTTGATGAGTCCTTTAACTGCATCTTTCGAGTACCGGCCTTAACCAACCGTACCCATAATCCAAGCAACCTGCTTCCACGGTAATAAGCTTCCTCAAGAGTCATGTTTAACATAAAAGACATAGAAAGGTGAATATTCTTTCAATCAGTGCAGTTCCATCTTTTCCGTGTTCATCTGTGTTCTATTCTTTTCCCCTCCGGCAGCCTCCCCATGTTTTTAAGGGGGGCTGAGACCCCGCATAAACCTTTGCTTTGTTTCTTGATTATCTTCGTGACCTTCGTGTCCTCCGTGGTATCCTGAGCCATTCACAAAAAAGTCACCCCCCTTCCCTCCCCTTCGCCTCCTGCCAGATCTTTTCCATCTCCTCAAGGCTCATCTCGGAAAGGGAACGGCTGCTCTCTTCCGCCTTTTTCTCGATATACCGGAACCTCCTTGCAAACTTTGTAACGGTCTTCCGGAGGGCCTCTTCAGGGTTTATCCCCACAAACCTCGAGAGGTTGACCAGGGAGAAGAACAGGTCCCCAAGCTCCTCCTCTATCTGCTGTCTCTCAGACTTCCTGAGGGCATCCCTGAACTCCTCAAACTCCTCCTCCACCTTCTCAAGGGCACCTTCGATATCCTCCCAGTCAAACCCCACCCTTGATACCCTTTCCTGAACCCTGTGGGCCCTGAGGAGGGAGGGAAGTGCCTCGGGAATCCCCTCAAGGAGGGAGTCCTTCATCTTTCCTTCCTTCTTCTTGAGTTCCTCCCATCTCTGAATAACCTCCCTGGAGTCCTGTACCTCTGTATCCCCGAAGACATGGGGATGTCTTGCCACCATCTTTTCCGTAATCCCGTCTATGACATCCCAGATGTCGAATTCCCCCTTCTCACTGGCTATCCTGGCATGAAATATAAGCTGAAACAGAAGGTCGCCCAGTTCTTCCCTTATCAGTCCGGGATCATCAGCATCAAGGGCCTCCAGGAGTTCATAGGCCTCCTCAATGAGATATGTCTTAAGGGTTTCTCTTGTCTGTTCCCTGTCCCAGGGGCATCCATCCTCCCCTCTCAGCCTGTCCATTATCTCCACAAGCCTTTCAAACCTTCCCATCAGACCCCCCGCCTCTCCCCGAATATATACTTCTGCAACTGGAGATTGAGCCTGACCGAAAGACGGTCCCTGATCATCCATTCTGCAAGTCTTTCAGGACTGAGCCTTCCATGAACGGGTGAGAAGAGGACCCGCCTTTCTTCCAGAGCGTAATCCCTGATAATCCCGAGGGCCCACTGGTAATCATCGTCCGAGGTGATGACAAACTTAACCTCGTCCCTGGACCGGAGCCTACGGAGGTTCTCAAGGTCCATCTCCTCTGCCATGCCGCTCCCTGGTGTCTTCATATCCAGTATTATCACGGCCCTCTCATTCACCTCTGAAATATCCTGTGAGCCGTTTGTTTCTATCAAGAGGTCATAGCCCTTCTCAATAAGCCTGTCTGCAAGAATAAGTGTTTCCCTCTGAAGGAGGGGCTCACCGCCTGTAATCTCAACCAGCCCTAACCCGGCCTTCTCCACATCTCCGATGAGTTCATCGACAGTCCTCTCCCGGCCTTCGTAATAGGCATAGGCGGTATCGCAGTAACTGCACCGGAGGTTGCAACCAGTCAACCTGATAAAGAAACAGGGATAACCGGCATACCCCGATTCTCCCTGGATACTTGAGAAGGTCTCACAGACTCTGATTATATCAGACATTAATGCAATCCAAGGTATTTACATGTGCTTGAGTGAAGCGGTATGCCGAAGAAACACAAATGCACGACACCTTTGAAAAGTAAGGATTCATCTGAGAAACACTCCTTCCCGTACAGTTTGGTATCTGCCCCCTGATTCTGGTTTATGTCCTGTAAGTCCTGTCGATTGCATTGTGTTTTCTGAGGCGTGCTGCTTCACTCTTGAAATTCTGGACAGATATCATCCATTATGGAAGACTTCTCTGAGCGCCCTCTCAACAGGCTCAGGAACGAGCCCCCTGACCGAGCCGCCGAAGGAGGCTATCTCCTTTATCATCGTGGAAGAGAGGAAGGAATACTCCTCCGAGGGCATCATGAACACGGTCTCAACCTCCTGTGAAAGCCTCCTGTTCATCAGCGCCATCTGGAGCTCATACTCAAAGTCCGAGACAGCCCTCAACCCCCGGATGATGGCGGCCCCCCCCCTGTCTTTCACATAATCCACAAGAAGCCCCTGGAACGCCTCCACCTCAACCCTCTCAACGCCCTGAAGGGAGGCCCTGATAAGTTCAATCCTCCGCTTACTCTCGAAGAGGGGCCTTTTCTGGGGGTTTACAAGAACGGCAACTATCACCCTGTCGAAAATCCTGAGAGATCTCTGGATTATGTCGACATGGCCGTTTGTGATGGGATCAAAAGTCCCCGGGCATATCGCTATTCTCTCAGACATAGGTAAATATTATACAATATTTTCGGGTGAGTTGTTGGAATGTCAAAGGCAACAGATTGCAGACCGCTTAAAATTTCAGCGGGGGTCATCGATACGATCAAGTCTGACCGGAACCCGGGGGGTTATGCGGGGTCTCAGACCACGCTGGAAAAAATAGGGGGAACCTCCTTTTTTAACATCAATTTCTGCGGCGGCTTCAGCCGTCCGCAGGAAAGGGTTGTTAGAAAAAGATTTTTTTCTTAATTAGCCTTAAATAATCATTATGATTCCCAATCCAGAACCATATTACAGTGTCGTTCTCATATATACACAAAGCCCGATATCTTCTGCTTATCCTTAATGACCAAACATTTTCCTCTTTATTAACGCATTTAAAATGCAAGGATGGATGAAAAGGATTTTCCCTCCATAGTTCAAAAGATTTTTTCGCTTGCTTTTTAATTTCGTTATCTAAAGATTCGTATGTTTTCCAGAAAGAGGGATAAGTTTTATATTTCATAGTCTATTAAAATCAAAATCTTCTACTTCACCCATTGCCACTTTCTGTTTAACCTCTTTTGCTATACTGGATAGTTCTGTTTCTGTATCTTTAAATAACTTATCCCATTTCATTTCATCTTCTAATTCAGCAATGTAATAACGAAGATGGTCTACTACCTTTTCTTGTTTGTCTTCAGGCAGTGATTCTATAATTTTTATAATTGTTGTTAATGTTGTCGACATTTTAAGCCTCCAGAACTTTTTGCAATTTATCTTCTTTAGTTTAATTTTAACAGAAATATTATTTTATTGCCAATTGAGGGTAAGATATCATTACTTACAGTTTTTAATTCTTCTAACGCTAATTTCTGCGGCGGCTTCAGCCGTCCGCTGTAATGGCTTGTTATCTTTTATGTCTTATCATATGCCTCTAAAAATTCTTTTCTTGATATTCCAGCCTGAGTGCATATAGTTCTTAATGTGGAAGACTTTATTTTTGAATGGTTTGGCATTGTTAAAGGTGTTTTTGTTCCATCAGGATTTTCTCTGATTAATGAAATATGTTCCTTTTCCCTCACTACCTTAAAACCCAAAATTTCTAATGCTTTTATTACCCTCCGCTTTGGTGCATCAACTGGAAATTTTGCCATCTATGTTTCAACTCCGGCCTCTGCTACAAATGCCTCAAGCACTGGCGAGTCAACCTCAAAAAGTTCTTCTCCAAATGTTTCTATGTGAAATTTTATTGCTGATTTTACATCAGCAAGTGCTTCTTCATATGTATCTCCCTGACCTACAATTGCTCCCTTTATACCAAGAGGATATGCCACATAACCATCAGGGTGTTTCTCAACTATTATTTTGTATTGTCTTCTCATTCTAAAGTCCTCTAATATCCATAGTTTACTATTATTTTAGCACAAACGATAATTTGATGTTGTTAAGATAACATTTACCTCAGCGGCGGCGCTATCGCCATCCGCTGGAGATATTTGATACCAGTTAAGGCCTCCTTAATTATACCGCAATGCGGTAAGATGTTTTAACCCGAAACCATCAAAAGGAGGTCTTTCAAATTTTGTCAGACAGCACAAATCTACTCTGGCTGTTGAGCCACTATAGGTGATCGATACGATTAAAAATGCGCTCGCTGTGCATATTCAGGAATGTCTGTATGTGGTGAGGGAGGTGTCACCGTACCGGTAGGTCTTTACCTTCTGAAGATGCCCGACCTTTTCGGGAAGTACACGCTTTGAAAAATGCTCCACAATAACCATCCCGTCCCTTCTCAGAATATTGCTTTCACCTATCAGGGGAAGGACCTTCATCGTTTCTTCGGATTGATAGGGAGGGTCAATAAAGATGTAGTCAAACCGTCTGCCTTCACCAATAGCCCTTTTCAGAAAGGAGAATGCCTTTATCCTGTAAACACCCACAGAGCCCCCGAACCCCAGTTCTACAGAGAGCTTCTTTATCAGATCCGCCCTCAGCCGGTTTGCCTCAACAAAGACCACCCTCCCTGCCCCCCTGCTCATCGCATCAAGCCCAACGGCACCCGTTCCTGCATAGAGATCCAGAAAAAGACCGCCGGCAATGGAGGGACCGATTATATTAAACAGGGACTCCCTCACCTTGGCAGCAGTCGGTCTGATATCCTCTCCCTTGACGGTTATCCTTCTTCCCTTTGCCCTTCCTCCTGATATCCGCATCTCAGTCCTCTATGGGGGGATTGATCAGGACTTCACCGGGATTCGTCTTCCCCTCCACAACCACCTTTCTTCCCTCCACGCTCAGCCTGCCTTCAGCAAAGAGTTTTATGGCGTAGGGAAAGATACGGTGCTCCTGCCGGAGTATCCTCTCCGCCAGACTCTCCTCGGTATCGTCGTGGTATGCAGGCACTACGGCCTGTATGATCACCGGACCGGTATCCATCCCTTCATCGACAAAATGAACAGTACACCCCGAGACCTTGACCCCGTAGTCCGCTGCCTGGGCCTGTCCGTGCAGCCCGGGAAATGAAGGGAGTATCGCCGGATGGATGTTCATGATTCTCATGGGAAAGGCATCAATCAGGGGTTTCCCCACAATCCTCATGAAGCCTGCAAGTATGACCAGGTCCACCTCTCTCTTCCTGAGCTCCGAGGCCACGGCTTGGTAATAGGCATCCCGGCTCTCCCAGTCTCCGGGTTTCATCACAACCGGCTCTATCCCGTGATTCTCCGCCCTCTGGATCGCATAGGCCCCGGGGTTGTCTGTTATCAGAACCATGATCTCCCCGTCAATATACCCCCGCTCAACAGCATCTATTATGGACTGGAAGTTGGAGCCCCTCCCTGATGCAAGCACCCCGATCTTGATCATCAAAAACCTCCTTCCTTGTTATTTATCCGTCCTGTTGCCTGTAAACCTGTTGTAGAGCCACCCTATCAGAGTGGCGGATATAAAACCATCCAGAAAGCCGTAAAGGAGCCCCAAAAGGCTCCCCAGAGGGGATATTGAATAACCCGGATATATGGAATCCGCGAGGGTCTTGAGAAACAGTTCGGCGTAACCCGTGTAATAGCTGAGCCATGTCGTAATAAAAAGCATGCCACCCCAGACGAGACCAAGGGCAGCCCCAAGGGCAAAGGGGTTAAGTCTCACTCTTCTCCCCTCCCTTCCCTATTGATAGATCGTAGAGTTCCTTCTTCCTCAGCCCATACTCCTCTGCAACCTTCCGGACTGCCTCTTTTCTACGAACGCCCTGTCCAACCATCTCCTCCACTTCCATCAGTGCCCCCTCCATATCCGGGGACTCCTCGGTTTTGCCCTCAATCACTATCACATACTCACCGGCAATAACCCCTCCTTCGATCTCTTCGATAACTTCAGAGAGGCTTCCCCGGTGGACGCTCTCATTGAACTTGGTGAGCTCATGGGAGACAGCCACTCTCCTGTCACCCAGAACCTCAAGCATGTCATCAAGTGTGTCAAGAAGCCTGTGAGGAGACTCATAGAGTATCATGGTCCTCTGTTCACGGGAAAGTTTCTCAAGCCTCTTAATCCTCTGGCTCCTCTTAGGCTGGAGGAACCCGACAAAAAGGAACTCCCTCGTCGGCAGACCCGATACACTGAGGGCTGCAATCAGGGCAGAAGGACCGGGCACCGGAATAACAGGTATCTCCTCCTCAATTGCTCTTTCAATGACAACAGCTCCAGGATCACTGATCCCGGGGGTCCCGGCATCAGTCACAAGGGCAACATCCCTGCCTTCCCTGAGCATCTCAAGCACCTCCTCTGCCTTCACCTTCTCCTTGGCCCCCCAGTAGCTCACGAGGGGCCTGGAAATCCCGAAATGGCTAAGGAGTTTTCGCGTATGCCTCGTGTCCTCGGCAGCTATGCAGTCCACTTCTTTCAGCACCCTGAGCGCCCTCAGGGTAATATCCTCAAGATTGCCTATGGGTGTGGAGACTATATATAGTATTCCTGGCATTGGTTACTGGTATATTGGTTATTGGTGTATTAGTATAATAGTATATTAACCAAATCGAGCGATTTTTTGAGAGACAACACGTGAGAAGGCAGATGGGCAATTGGCCTGAACGGTTTTGATCATCAGATGAGCCTCACCCGGACGGTGAGGCCTGATGATCGCCTCGGAGACGGGGCCCCCGAAAAGTCGAAGACTTTTTGGGGTATATGGGGCATGGAGGCCCGTCGAGAATGATGTGAAGGCCCTTTGCCCCTCTGCCTTTACAGTAAAATCGCTCAATTCAGGTATTAGTAAATTGGTATACTGGTGTTTTGGGTGCTCAACCTCAACCTTCGCCTGAAAGCTGTCATTGGTCATTAAGTCATCAGTCATTGTTCCTTCCCTGCCGGGCCTCATGTTTATACAAAGTTCAGCTTACTCAGAGCCGGCACCTGTAAATCTTCCCTTGAACCTCTGAAGCCACATCACATGGCTCTGCTCCTCATTGATGATCTCATCCACTATCTCCTTCTCCATTACAACCTTCTTGAGAGCGATATAATAGTGGAGGGTCTCCTTTTCGAACCCGAGAGCATACTCAACCGCCTCCTCTGCAGTCTTCACACCCTTCATCCTTGGAACAGCCCTGTCGGAGGCGAGAAAGAACTCGGACTCCACGAATGCCCTCATGTACTCTGATACCTCCTCCCAGCCCTCCGGAGTCTCATCACCGATAATCTCAAGGAGTTCTTCAAATCTCCGCTGATGAACCACCTCCTTTTCGGCGAGGGTCGCAAAAAGGTCGGCGAGATTCTTCTCGTCCTTGAATTTTTCAGCCATCTCCGTATAAAACTCATACCCCAGCTTCTCCGTCCTTATCGCCTGTTCCACCACTTCACGTACTGAAAAGTTCTCCATTTACCTTCCTCCTTGTTTCTGCTTGTTTTTTCTGTTTTCGTCAATATACTTCCGTATCTTTCCGTCAATCTCCATAATCTCCGAGGGGTCCTCACCCTTCAACTCCCAGGAGTATTTACCAGAGGCATTCCTCCTCAGGGTAATCCGCGTGGGTTTCTTCGGCTCTATGCTTATCAGGCCCTGGCCCTCTTTCTGTCTGAAGGGCTCACTGGAGGCTCCCTTTTCTGCACTGCAGCCCCCTGACAGGAATACCAGAACCAGCACCATTCCAAGAAGGCCCTTCACCTTACAGATGCATAAATTCTTTCTCTTAGGCAGGCGGTGGTCGATACGACTAAATACACTCAGGGAGCCTTCCGGCAAGACTTTTCCGCGCCATCCCCTGCCTCTGAGTCGTCCCTTTCTGAAACCCAATTTCAGTGAACTCCTCAATGCTGTCTCAAATAAACAAGCGGAATACTAATAATCCCCTTGCGTTGGAAGATCCGTGAGGGTATACCACCTGCCTAACCTCATATTTTCAATATTGGCGTTCATCAATAACTCCTGTATTGATTCGTTATGGGAAACCGCCTGTCCCTCCCAAAGGCCCTTGAGGTAATCTTTATCCCGGGAGGGGCCTGTCTTCTCTTATACTCACTCCTGTCAATCATGCCTATGACCCTTTTTACACATTCCTCTTCACAGTCAAAGGAAAGAATCTCTTCAAAACTCCTGTCTTCCTCCACATATGCCTTCAGTATCCTGTCAAGAACCTCATAAGGTGGGAGGGTATCAGAGTCCTTCTGGTCAGGTCTGAGTTCTGCCGAGGGAGGTTTTATGAGTATCCGTTCAGGTATCAGCATTTTTCCCTCGTTCTTGTTTTTCCATTCTGCAAGCCTGTAAACCAGTGTCTTGGGTACGTCCTTTATAACGGCGAATCCCCCTGCCATGTCACCATAAAGAGTTGCATAACCTACGGACATCTCTGACTTGTTCCCTGTTGTAAGCACAAGCCAGCCGAACTTGTTAGAGACAGCCATAAGGAGGTTCCCCCTTATCCGGGCCTGAATGTTCTCCTCTGCCACACCTGGTTCGGTCCCCTCGAAGAGGGGGGCGAGGACCTGGAGATATCTCTCGAAAATCCCGTCTATCGGGATTGTTGTAAGCTCGATATCCAGGTTCTGCACCAGAAGTTCTACGTCCTCATGGCTCTCACGCGAGGTATAGGGTGAAGGCATGAAGACACCCTTCACCCTCTCCTTCCCGAGGGCGTCAACCGCAATACAGGCCACGAGTGAAGAGTCTATCCCTCCGCTCAACCCTATGAGAACCTTCTCAAACCCGTTCTTCCCGACATAATCCCTCACACCCAGGCAGAGTGCACTGTAGACCTCCTCTTCATCTTCCATTCTTCCGGCAAGGTGAGGAACGGTCATATCCCTGCCTTCCCTGAAGCGGTGTCCATGAATAACCACCCGCCTCACCCCTGAGTCCCGGCGTCCTTTCACCTCCTGCCGCCTTCTGGGATCGTGAAGCCTTGCCATGAACACGGCCTCCATGTCAAGATCGAGCAGAACAAAATCCTCTTCATACTGCCTTCCCCTGTAAAGCAGCCTTCCCCTCTGATCATATACCAGGCTATGGCCATCAAAGACGAGTTCATCCTGCCCGCCAACACTGTTCAGATAGGCAATGAAAAGGGTATTGTCAAAGGCCCTGGTGGAAAGCATCCTCTCCCTGAAGGCAGGCTTTCCCCTGTGATATGGAGAGGCGTTTATATTGATTATCAACTCTGCACCGGCAAGGGACTGGGTCCTGACAGGACCGTCGGGGTACCAGATATCCTCACAGATCGTCACACCAAAGGCAAGTTCACCAAGCCTGTAAACTGAGGGTTCGCTTCCGGACTGAAAGTACCGCATCTCATCAAAGACCCCGTAGTTGGGAAGAAACATTTTGTGATAGACATCTACGATGTGCCTGTTGTGGATGACGGCGGCAGCGTTGTATATGTCTACATCCCTGTCCACATATCCCACTATCGCCACTATATCCCTGACGGCATCCCTCACCTCCCTGACAGCCGCAATATTGTCCTCTATGAACTGGGGCTTCAGCAGGAGATCCTCGGGAGGGTAACCGGTAAGGGCCAGTTCAGGAAATGCCACAATGTCAGCCCCCTCATCCACCGCCCGTTTGATAAGGGAGATCACCTTTGAGGTATTTCCCTCTATGTCACCAACGGTGGTGTTTATCTGTCCAAGGGCAAGCCTTATAATCTTCATCTCCATGCACTCCGCTTTTAAAAAATTATAGTCTTAAACAGGCCCTTTTAGCAAATAAATTGCACTTTCAGTAGCATAAATTGTCCCTCAAAGGCAGGGGGTGGTCGATACGACTAAATACACTCAGGGAGCCTTCCGGCAATACCTTACCGCACCATTCACTGTCTCTGAGTCGTCCTTTCCTGAACCCCACTTTCAGCGAGATTCTCATAGCTGTCTCGAAGACAAAAGCGGAACTAACTATAATCACATTGCGTTGGAAGGCCCCTGAGGGTATGCCCCCTGCCGGAGCCATAGTTGTCGATAACATACTTTCTTTGCTCAGACATGACCGGAGCTTCATAATGAAAAATTTCAGAACACACCCCCGGAATCATGCCATATACAGCCTCCAGGACTGCCTTTCCTGGAACCCACCTTCAACCGCTGCTAAAGCACCAGTTCACCGAACTCTGATGCAACCAGATCCTGGAGTGAGGAAATCGCCTTATAGGCATGCCTGAGCATATCCCTTTCGTAGGCAGAGAGCCTGTCAGGGTTGATGAAGGCCTCTATCTTCTTTCCTTCAAGAGCGGACTGGACCTCTGCCCTGAGGGCATGGTGAAGAAGAAGCTGATAGGCGGATTCAAAGTACTCCCCATCATCCCTATGAAGGTATTCGTCCTCTACAAGGGACCTGATCCTCCCGAGGGTGGATGTCTCCCTGATCCCGCGCATCAGGGCGAGAATCCTGATCCCTTCAGCCACAAAGAGGAGACCGCTCCTCTTTATATCTATCTCTCCCTTATGCTCTCCCGACTTTTCGGTAATGAACTTCCCCATGAAACCAATCGGTACCTTGTGGCCTGCAACCTCCTCATGCATTATCCTGAGAAGATCGTAGTGTTTTCCAAGAAGGGAAAAACTGAAGTCCTGGAAATCCCTGAAAAGCTCCCTCTTACCATAAACCGGAAAGGAATCGTAAATCACTGTTGCATATCTCCCCAGACTCCCGATCTGCCTCTCCATCCAGTAACTGAGTTGATGGAACCACTCGGAGAGGCACTTCCGGAAGAGAGGGTTCATTGACATGATATACCCGGGACAGAAGGAAAAGCCTGCTTCTATCAGTCCCTCGGAAAACCTCTTTGTCATATCCATGAAATATTCACCATGGAGATGACAGTTCTCGACATCCTCTATAATCATCCCGTGGTCCTGGTCAGGGGTAAGAAGGTTCTCCCTCCGGCCGTGACTGCCTGTAAGGAAGAGACAGAACTCCACAGGCGGACTGCCTGTCGTGTCTATAACCAACTGGAGCACCCTTCTGTGGATATCCTGGTTTATGAGAGAGAGCATGGTAACAATCTCGTAGGCACTTATCCCGAGACCCAGTTTTGATGCAGCTATCTCCGGCTGGAGCGCCTTTATGGAGCCCAGTTCGACAAAGCTCTTTGCATCCTGAATGGAGGTGATCAGTTCCATGGGTTCGGGATGCCTGAGCTTCAGGAGCTGCCTGAAGGTAACGATCCCCTTCAGCTCATCCCCTTCAACAACGGGAAGGTGTTTTACTCCGTAGTGAGATATTACGGAAAGTGCCCTGTATATGGAATCGTCGGGATTGAGTGTTATAAGTCCCCGCGTCATCACCTTTTTCACCGGCGCTCTTGAGAGATCGAGTGAGTCCGAAGTTGCAACCCTTTTAAGAACGTCCCTCTCAGTGAGTATGCCTGCCGGACGCTCAGAATCGTCCAGGACTATCACAGATGAGACGTGGTTTCTTGCCATGGACTGCAGGACATCCCTGAGCAGGTCATTATCATGACAGGTATGGACAGGTGAGACCATGACAGTGCTCACGCTCTCACTGTAGGGGAAGGACTCTATCCTCCTGAGCCTCTCCCTCATCCGTTTCAGTTCTGCAAGGGTCTTTTTGTCGTGTACAGGGTTAGGGGTCATTTTTCTATTCTACCAGAAAAACCGGGATGGAGTGCTCACAGGAAGAGACATGCTACTGTGTATATATCAACTCATGATGTATAATAGCTGTATCCTTTTCATCTTTGACAGGAAATCTTATGAGACCGGATCTGAAGAACATACTCAACCATCTCCAGAGTTTCTACATCCTTGCCATAAAGGCTCCCCTTGGTTTATTCAGCAGACCCTTCTATCTGAGGGAAACAATAGAACAGATGGATTATGCAGGTGCGGGTTCATTCCTGATAGTTATCCTGGTCTCTCTCTTCATCGGAATGGCACTCTCCCTCCAGACCTCTGTTGAACTGGCCGCCCTCGGGTTGAAGATGTATACAGGCAAGATCGTCGGTGTCTCGATAATCAGGGAGATAGGACCGGTAGCCATAGCCCTGAGTTACGCCGGAAGGGTCGGCTCAGGGATGGCATCGGAACTGGGATCGATGGTTCTGGGCCACCAGGTTGACATTCTCCGTGTCTTCGGGGTTGACCCTGTAAAAAAGCTGGTAACCCCGCGCGTTCTGAGTTCCATAATAATGCTGCCTGCCCTGACACTCGTCGGTGATGCCGTCTCGCTTTTGGGCGGCTACTATATAGCCGTCTTCGTGAGCCATCAGTCCGGGCCTCTATACTGGAGCCAGATAAAGGATATAATGGACTTCAACAACATCTTTTCAGGCCTGTCCAAGCCCTTCCTGTTCGGCTATCTCATCTCCTGCATCAGCTGCTACATGGGGCTTTCTACAACTGGAGGGGCAAGGGGGCTCAGGAAGGCAACCACAACGGCGGTTGTGCTCTCAACCATTCTGATTATTATTACCGACTTCGCCCTTACCAGGATTCTGATATTCATACTGGGGATGAAGGTATGATAGCCTTTCAGGACGTGACTATCTCATTCGGTGAAAAGACTGTGCTCCGGGAACTCTCCTTTCAGGCTGAGTTTCACGAAAAGATCGCCATCCTTGGCGGTAGCGGAGAGGGTAAAACCACCATTCTCAAACTAATCCTCGGACTGCTCAGGCCTGACAGGGGAAGAATTATCATAGACAATCATGATATAACCACTATGAGCGAGGCAGAACTCAGAGAGATCCGGATGAACTTCAGCATCGTCTTCCAGGAGGGAGCCCTCTTTGACTCCCTGAATGTATATGAGAATGTAGCATTCTGCCTCAGGGAACACACCAGACTCAAGGAGAATGAGATCGAACAGGAAGTGAGAAGGCTCCTCAAAAGGGTCGATATCGAAGATGCCATATACCTCATGCCGGAGGAACTGAGCGGGGGCATGCAGAGGCGGGTCGCAATTGCAAGGAGTCTGGCTGCCTGTGAACCTAAGATGATCCTTTACGATGAGCCGACTACAGGCCTTGACCCCCTCACTGCTGAAAACATCTGTTCCCTCATCAATGAACTCTCCGAAGGAGATCCTCCGGAGAGAAAGGGGTTCATTGCGGTCACTCACAAGGTGACTGACGCAGCAAAGGTGGCAGAGCGTTTTCTTTTTATAAAAGATGGTAAAATAGAATTCGACGGGAGTCTCGACTCCATGATCAGAACTGAAAACGGAACATTGAAGAGGTTTATAAACGAACTCCTCATACTGGGAGACAGCCATGTATGATCACAGGAAGCATATCAGATGGGCATCCCTTAAGGTGGGGATCGTGCTCACATCGGCACTCCTTGTTCTGATACTGACCATCATGTTCGCAGGGAGCATACAGAGGCTCATCTCCCCGCGTGAGACCATATACGCCCTCTTTGATGATGTGAGGGGTTTGAGGGAAGGTGCCCCGGTCTGGTTTTCAGGAATAGAGATAGGCTCGGTAAGCGAAATGGACTTCACACCTGAGCAGAAAATACGGGTCTCCCTCTCCATATCTCCCGATTCCCTGAATTACCTGAAAGAAGACTCGGTAGCAACCGTTCTTACCCTCGGATTGCTTGGTGACAAGTACATAGAACTCAGTCCAGGCACTGAGGAGGCATCCAGTCTGAAAGCCGGAGCGACCCTTACAGGCAAGGCGATGATGGAATTCCAGGATATTGTTGAGACAAGCCAGAAATCCATGGGAAGAATCTCCGATTTCATCGCCATGCTCGAGGAACTGCTCACCACCATTGAACAGGGGGAAGGCAGTGTGGCGAGGTTCCTTAAAGACCCCTCCGTTTACGAAAACCTCCGGCAGACAACGGAGGATCTTGCAACCATTACCAGGAGAATAAAGGCCGGAGAGGGGAACCTCGGAAAGTTGGTCGGTGAGGAAGATCTCTATGCAGACCTCCGTTCATCAGTAAGGGATATAAAGACCTTCGCCGCCTCCCTTGAGGGATCGGAAGGAACTCTCCAGAAGCTGATAAAAGACCCGGAACTGTACAACCGTTTTCTCTCCGCCACAACCTCGCTTGAACGATTCTCGAAGAAACTGGAGACCTCAAAGGGAACGGTTTCCCTTCTTCTGGAGGATGAGAGCCTGTACAGAAACCTTGAATCTCTTACAAGGAAGTTTGACCGCATCCTCGGAAGGATTGAGAAGGGAGAAGGGACGATGGGGGCGCTTCTCAAGGAAGAGGCTCTGGCTGATGAACTCAGAAAGACCCTCTCGGAACTGAGCGCCCTGATCCGGGATATCAAGGAACACCCGAAAAAATACTTCAAGTTCAGTCTATTCTGATAATCTGAAAGAAAATCTCATTTTTTGTCAATGATGTCCCCCTTCAGAGTGCCCACCTGCCATTACATACACTGCTTCAGAATCGGTAATGTTCTCGGCATGGAAGGTCTCGTCACCCTTGAGGTGAACGGCCTCACCTTCCTTCACCACAAGTTCTTTCTCCCCGGAGAGACTGAAATCACCCCTTACTGCAAGGAAAATCTCTTCATGCCCGCCACCGGGTCTGAGCACCCTGTCCTTTTCACCAGGGGCCATCCTCCCGTAAATAAGGTAACAGGCATGACTTCCCGTCTGCTCCGCTCCGAGTATATACTCCCCTGACCCATCGATCATGGAACTCACCTTGAAAACCTTCATGAGACCTCCTTTCTTCGGACTGAATTGAGCGAATGAAGATACCCAGCGGCAAGCCGCTGGGTATCTTCGATATGTAAGAAAAGTCTTTTATTTTATCACATTCGCCCGCTTAGGGATGCCCGGAGGCAGACAATGCGCTCGCTGTGCATATTCAGATGCTGACATTATCAGAAACATTCTTAAGGGTCAGGTGGAGGCGGCGAGTAATCCCCATTTCAGCAATACCGCAATCCCAGAACATCAACTTCCGGTCTTCCACCCATCGGGTTAATAATCATTCTCCTGTTTTTTTATACTCATTGCATTTAATGGGGTTAGGAGGCGCCTTTACCTGTCCTGCTTATGATAAATCGCTCAAATAAGGTTCAGGTTAAAGTCTCCCAATATCTGATTCCCGCTAATTTATCAGAATGAAGATGTGTAATGAACAATCATGTAACGTGAAGGCCCTTCAATGGCAATTCCAATATTCACTATGTTAAAATTTAAGAGGATTTCTTGCCCTCTCCCACCGGAAAGGAAGGCTCATGCCTGCCAGTCAAATCAGCCGGGCGGAAATCGAAAAATATCCAAGGACAAGGAGGTTTTCTTGAACAATCTATACAGAAGTCTCTTTATCTGGCTCCTCATCGGTGCCCTCATGATACTGCTTTTTGACATGCTCAGCACTCCCAAAAAGCCTGAAAAAGAGATAACCTTTTCTGACTTTATTGAAAAGGTCGAGGCCGGGCAGATCGTAGAGGTCACGATAAAGGAAAACGAACTCTCAGGCGTCCTCAAGGATGGTACAAGCTTCCGGACTTACGTGGAGAAATACCCGGATTTCATATCTGATCTCAGGTCGAAAAAGGTAAAGATAATCGTCAAACCGCCTGAGAAGACCCCCTGGTACATAAGTTTTCTCATTTCCTGGGGACCCATCATCCTGTTGGCCTTTCTCTGGATCTTCTTCATGCGTCAGATGCAGATGGGTGGAAACAGGGCCATGTCCTTTGGAAAGGCGAAGGTAAAACTCGTATCCGACAAGTCCGGTAAGATAACCTTCCAGGACGTTGCCGGCATTGAAGAGGCAAAGACCGAGGTTCAGGAGATCATCGACTACCTGAAAGACCCCCAGAAGGTGACAAGACTGGGGGGAAAGATCCCCAAGGGTGTCCTCCTCGTAGGCCCTCCCGGAACAGGAAAGACCATGCTTGCCAAGGCCATCGCCGGTGAGGCCGATGTCCCGTTCTTCTCCATATCAGGCTCGGAATTCGTGGAGATGTTTGTAGGTGTAGGGGCATCAAGGGTAAGAGATCTCTTTGAACAGGCAAAAAAGAGCGCTCCCTGTATCATATTCATAGACGAGATTGATGCAGTCGGTCGGCACCGCGGAGCAGGACTCGGTGGCGGACATGACGAAAGGGAGCAGACCCTCAACCAGTTGCTTGTGGAGATGGACGGGTTTGAAGGAAAGGAAGGAATAATCGTCATAGCCGCAACCAACAGGCCTGATGTACTGGATCCTGCCCTTTTGAGGCCGGGACGGTTCGACCGGCAGGTCGTTGTCCCATCGCCTGATGTAAAGGGAAGGCTTGAGATACTGAAGGTCCACACCAAAAACATACCTGTTGCAGGGAATGTGGACCTCGAAGTAATCGCAAGGTCGACCCCTGGATTTTCCGGTGCCGACCTTGCCAACCTTGTAAATGAGGCCGCACTCCTGGCTGCCAGGCTCTCCAAGGAACAGGTGGAGATGGTGGATTTTGATGAGGCGAAGGACAAGGTCCTGATGGGAGTGGAAAGAAGGAGCATGATAATAAGCGATGAGGAAAAGAGGAACACAGCCTATCATGAGGCCGGACATACCCTTGTCGCAAAACTCATCCCCGGGACAGACCCCATCCATAAGGTCAGCATCATCCCCCGTGGAAGGGCTCTGGGAGTGACCCAGCAGCTCCCGATTGACGATCGTTATACCTACTCAAAGGGTTACCTCCTGAAGACCCTCAGGGTGCTCCTTGGTGGCAGGGCGGCTGAAGAGGTCTCCCTTAACCATATGACAACCGGTGCCGGGAACGACCTTGAACGGGCAACGGCCCTTGCAAGAAAGATGGTCTGCGAATGGGGGATGAGTGACAAACTCGGCCCCCTCACCTACGGGAAACGGGAGGAGCACCTCTTTCTGGGCAGGGAGATTGCAAAGCACAAGGATTATTCTGAAAAGACCGCCGAGGAGATAGACCTGGAGGTCAAGGAAATCGTTACTGATGCCTACCAGGAGGCAAAGGACATCCTTACAAATAACCGCGACATACTCGAAGCCCTTGCAAGGAAGTTGCTTGAAAAGGAGACTCTTGACTCGGATGAGATAGACCGGGTGATTGAAGAAATAAAGGCTGCCAGGTCTGACGGGGAACCGAAATCAGAGGAGGCTGACCAGGAAGAGGCGTGAAGGCGGTCTTCGGCAATTACCATCTGAACTTTTCAGAAAAGACCTACCTGATGGGGATTCTTAACGTCACCCCTGACTCCTTCTCTGACGGCGGACTTTACCTTGCCCCGGAGAAGGCCCTCAACCGTGCCCTTGAGATGGTGGATGAGGGTGCAGACATCATAGACATAGGAGGCGAGTCCACACGACCCGGGGCCGAAAGCGTCTCTCTGGAGGAGGAACTGAGACGGACAATCCCCATAATTGAAAAGCTCTCACACCGGTTGAATGTCCCCATTTCCATTGACACTTACAAGGCTGAAGTGGCCAGACAGGCGATTGAGGCAGGAGCATCCATCGTGAATGACATCAGTGCCCTCAGGTTTGATCCGGAGATGGTCTCAGTGGTTGCAGGGCATGATGTCGGGGTGGTGCTCATGCATATAAAGGGGACCCCCAGGGATATGCAGAAGGATCCCCGGTACGACGACCTCTTAGGAGAAATAAAGTCCTATCTTTCAGAAAGCATCGAACTTGCTAGAAAGCACGGGATAACACCTGAAAGGATAATGGTGGATCCCGGGATAGGGTTTGGAAAGCGGTTTGAGGACAACCTGAGGATCATCGGGAACCTCCCCTTTCTCAAGGATCTTGGTTATCCCATCCTGGTCGGACCATCGCGGAAGTCCTTTATCGGGCATATCCTGAATGGCCTTCCCCCGGCAGAACGGGTGGAGGGAACGGCATCTGCCGTTGCGATTTCGGTCCTGAACGGGGCGAATATTGTGAGGGTTCATGATGTAAAGGAGATGCTCAGGGTGGTCCGGGTGGCTGATGCGATCAGGAGAGAGAGTTCCCCTAAGACGAACGGATAAGCCTCGAAGGATTTAACTTTGAGGTTATTAAATCTGTCTTTAGCAATCTCAGTCAGGGCAGGCGGGTCTCCTTCAAAACCGGATTTGATGCGATGTCGTTTTGATTACACAGAGACCTGCCCTGTTAAGTTACAATACATGCATCCGGAAGTTATGGGGAGTTACTGCCGGTATCGCTGAAATCCGGATTACTCCTGAGACCCGCCTGCCCGTCGGTATTGGTTTATGGCTTTACTAATGTAATGTTAGGTATCAGTATTATGAAAAGGAGATGCCGTTATGCTTTTACCTGTTGAATGGCTTGGAGAATTCATTGAGCTCCGGGAGAGTAATGAAGAAATCTCGCGCCATCTCACGATGTGCGGTCTGGAAATAGAAGGAGCGGAATCATCCGGGGAGGACCAGATATTTGAAGTCAATATCACACCCAACAGGCCGGACTGCCTGAGCGTGCTTGGCGTGGCCCGTGAACTCAGGGCCATAACAGGAAGGGAGTTGAAGATTCCTGATACCACCGTGGATTCCGTGGGGGGCTGTCCTGTGAGAGTGATTATAGATTCCCCTCTCTGCAGGCGGTATGCCGGACGGGCGGTAACGGGGATCAGGTTGGGTGAATCTCCTGACTGGATGAAAAAGAGGCTTGAAAACGCAGGGATACGGTCCATAAATAATGTCGTGGATGTAACAAATTATGTCCTCCTTGAATTCGGCCATCCTCTCCATGCCTTTGACATGGATACCCTCCATGATGCGACCATCCGTGTGGACACAATGAACTCCAATTCCACTTTCAGGACCCTTGATGGAATTGAGAGGAAGATTCCTCCTGAAACACTGATGATCTGGGATGGGAAACATCCAGTAGCGATTGCCGGGGTGATGGGCGGGCTTGAGACAGAGGTGACCGACCGGACAGTGAACATATTCCTTGAAAGCGCCTGGTTTGAGCCTGCATCCATCAGGAAAACCTCAAGAAAACTCGGACTGAAGACGGAGTCATCCTACCGCTTTGAACGTGGCACTGATATTGAAGGGCTCATAGCCGCCCTCGACAGGGCCGCTGCCCTCATAAAGGAACTATGCGGAGGGAACGTATCAGAAAGAATAGATGTCTACCCTTCGCCATATCAGCCTCCTCAGGTGGAACTGCGGTTTGAGAGGGTCGGCAAGGTACTTGGGAAGGAGATTCCACCGGATGAGATCAAGAGGATAATCCCGTCTCTCGGATTCAGCGTGAGGGATGAATCCTTCACCGGCCTTCTGGTCGAGATACCTTCATTCAGGGTTGATATAGGCACAGAGATAGACCTTATTGAAGAGGTGGCAAGACATTACGGCTACGATAGAATCCCAGCATCCATTCCCGGCGCTCCCGTGGGCAATACAATCTCTTCTGAGAGGGAGCGGATGCAGCGTCTCTCCGTTATCACGCTCAGGCACCTTATGGAGGACTCCGGTTTCAGTGAGGCAATCAATTACAGTTTCATGAACCCTGCATCTCTTGATCAACTCATGATACCTGAAGATGACCCACGCCGTAACTTCGTGCAAATCAAAAACCCCCTCACAGTCGAGGACTCGGCCATGAGGACCATGTTGATGCCTTCCCTGATAAGAAACGCCATCCTCAACATCAGGCAGGGGTTGCCATCGGCCAGGCTCTTTGAGATCTCAAAGGTCTTTCTCAAAGGGAATGATAAACTCCCGGAGGAAAGACTTCACCTGGGGGGGATATTTTACTCAACACCGGGACAGTCACTATGGGAAGAGAAAACAGCCCCCTTCTTTATCCTCAAGGGGCTCATTGAGAAGGCCCTCCTGCTCCTGAGGAGGGAAGGAGAAAACTTCGTCCCTACAAGGGAACCATTCCTCCATCCTGGAAAGTCGGCAGATCTAATGGTCTCCGGCACAAGGATCGGCTCAATGGGCATACTTTCGCCCGAGGTTCTGGAAAACCTTGAGATAAAGGATTTCCGGGTGGAAATCGGTGTATTCGAGATTGATCTCACCTCTCTGATGGAAATACCTGTTAAGGAGACGGCATACAGTTCCATTCCGAGGTTCCCTTCTACAAGGCGGGACATAGCCCTGCTGATCGGAAAGGACCAGCCTGCCGGGTTTGTCCTTGAACTGATAGTGGAGTTCGGTGCAGACCTTGTTGAAGACTACTGGATCTTTGACCTCTACGAGGGGAAAAACATCCCTGAAGGAATGAAATCCCTGGGGATAAGCATAACCTACAGGGCAGGGGACCGTACGCTCACGGATGAAGAGGTTGATGCCCTCCATCAGAAAATAACCGGATATCTTATTGAAAAGACGGGAGGCAAGCTCAGGGGCTGAGACTACAGGCGGGTAGAACAAGGAGGTTTGTCACCCTGTCTTGTATCCTCACACCAAACTGTAATGGAAGATCCCTGAGGGTATGCTCCCCTGCCAAAGGTTAAGTTAAGCAACTTTCAAATTGAGGGTAATCGCATGTGATTCAGCTGACTATCTTGTAACCGACTCCTTCAATGGCCTTCTCAATGGCCTCTCCACTCGTTACAGCGTCGTCATAGACCACCTTTGCCGAGCCTACATCCACTTCAGAGGACTTCACCCCGTTCACTTCGTCAATCGCCTTCTTCACTCTCATCACACAGTGGTGACAGCTCATCCCGTCGATCTTAAGGTTCAGTTCTGCCATTTTCCTTCTCCTTTCCTGAAGTAGTTCTCTATTGCCTCGACCATTGCATCAATGGTCGCCTTGTCCGGCACAATATGCACATTGAACCCCCCTTCCCTGATGGCCCTTTCAGTAACAGGCCCGATAGCGGCAATCGTCACCTTCTCAAGAAGTTCCCTGTGCCTCTTCCCGATAAGTTCGCAAAAGTTCCTGAAGGTCGCCCCTGAGGTAAAGGTTGCAACGGTTATTCTTCCTTCCCTGAGGAACCTCTCGATCCTCCGTGCATGCCTCTCGGGCTTCACCGCCCTGTAAGCAGCAGGAGTATCAATCTCTCCACCCATCTCCCTCACCTTCTGGGGGAAGACATCCCTTATCACCTCAGCAGAGGGCAACAAAAATCTTCTACCCTTGATGCCCCCCTTTTCACTGAAGGCCTCCACCAGCCCCTCGGCCCTGAATGACGATGGAATCATATCCACCCTGAGCCCGTATTCCCTGATCACCTTCTCAGTCTTCTCGCCTATTGAGCATATCCTTACACCATGAAGGTCCCTTATGTCTCTCTGAAGTTCAAAGAACCGCCTGAAGAAGAACCGCACACCATTGGCACTCGTGAAAACAAGCCAGTCATAGTCGGCTATCCTCCCGATCGCCTTGTCAAGGGGACCCATATCCCCAGGGGGAACCACCTTTATAGTTGGAAACTCTATTACTTCGGCACCTCTATCCTCAAGTCTTTCATAGGCTTCAGTGTACTCCCGTGTAATAAGTATCCTCTGTCCAAAGAGGGGTTTGTTTTCATACCAGTTAAGACTCTTCCTCAGACGGACCACATCTCCCACCACTACAACCGCCGGCGGCCTGATCTCAAGATCCCTGACCTTCCCGGAGACATCAGCAAGGCTTGCCTCGACAGTTGTCTGATCCGACCTAGTCCCCCATCTTATTACAGCAACGGGGGTATCGCCGGGCTTGCCGTTATCCATCAGCCGCTTTGCGACACTCTCGATGTTCTTAACCGCCATCAAAAAGACTATCGTCCCCTTATGCCTCGCGAGGGACTCCCAGTCGATGGAACTCTCCTCCTTGGTGGAGGCCTCGTTTCCGGGAAGTACAACAAAGGATGAGGCATAGTCCCTGTGAGTAAGGGGAATGCCAGCATAGGCAGGCACTGCAACGGCGGAACTGATCCCGGGAACCACCTCAAACTCAATGCCATCCCTTGCAAGCACCTCGGCCTCTTCCCCTCCCCTGCCGAATACAAAGGGGTCCCCGCCCTTCAGGCGGCAGATCGTCTTTCCCCCCTTTGCCTTTTTCACGAGGACGGCATTGATCTCATCCTGGGTCATCTCGTGGTGGCCTCCCCGCTTGCCTGCATATATGAACTCTGCATCCCTCTTGATGTAGTTCAGCACCTGGGCATTGAGATGAAAGTCATAAACCACCACATCGGCACGCTGAAGTGCCCTCAGACCCTTTACAGTGAGAAGGCCGATGTCACCGGGTCCGGCTCCCACAAGATATACCTTGCCATATCCTTTGTTTTGCACTTAATCCGACCTTTCTGTTCGCTTGAAGAGTTATATTTTAACATAACTCCTGCCACTCAATCCCCCGCCCTGATCCACCAGGTTGACTTTTTGATTCATCTCATGTATAGTAAGTAGTCACTAACATTTAAACGTATGCGGCAAAGGAGACAAGACCCATGAGCAGAAGCAAGGAAGAAACAAGGAAGAAACTCCTTGAGGCAACACTCAGGCTTATCTCTGAGAAGGGATACCTTGGTGCAACGACAAGGGAGATAGCAAAAGAGGCTGGCGTCACTGAAATAACCCTCTTCAGGCATTTCGGTTCAAAGGAAAGGCTCTTTGAAGAGGTGCTTCAGAGATTCACCTTCCTGCCCCTGCTGAAGGAGATCATACCAAAGGTGATGGACAGATCTGCCGAGGATGCCCTTACAGAGATAGGCCTGAAGTTCTTCGAGACCCTGAAGGAGAGAAAGGGCATGGTAAAGATAATGCTCTCGGAAATGAACGTATATCCCGGGAAGATAAGAAAGGTTTACGAAAAGTTCATAGAAGAACTGGTCAGGACCCTCTCCGGCTACTTTGACGGACTTGTAAAAAAGGGCACAATTCGAAAGGTGGACACCTACCTTGCCTCAAGGGCCTTCCTCGGGATGGTCTACTGCTATTTCCAGGCCGAAGAGGTGACCAAGGGAAGAAGAATCACGAAATCAGAGTCCCGGAAGGTGACAGGGGAGTTTGTCGATATGTTATTAAACGGCATCGGTAGACAGGAGGTATGATATGTATCCTGCCAGGGCTACGTCGATGATAAAGGTCATATTAACTGCCATGTTATTTGCCCTTCTGATCCCCGTTGTGGTTCATGGAGAGGGGAAACCTCCGAAGGGGCCGCCGCCTGCCGTCGTGGTGGTGGGTACAGTGGAAAAGGGTATGCTGGCTCCGAAGACGAATTTTGTGGGGACCGTCTATTACAGGGAGGTCTCGGAACTGTCTGCCGAGGTGAGTGGAAAGGTTGAGAGCTTCCATTTCCAGGAAGGTGACCTGGTCCGGAAGGGAACTGTCCTTGTCCGTATAGACAACCGCCTGCTCCTGAAGGATATCGAGGCAAAGAAGGCCGCCCTCGCCTCACTTGAGGCAGAGATCGAGAAGGCTGAAAAGAATTTCAAAAGAATAGAGAGACTCTTCAGGGAAGACTCTGTGGCAGAGCAGGTCTATGATGAACACCTTTACCGTCTGAAGTCGCTCCGGGCAGACAGGAGTTCACTCCAGGCGGTAATTGAAAGACTTGATATTGAACTTGAGAAAACCTTGATTGCATCCCCCTTTGATGGAATAATCATCAAGAGATACATAGACAGGGGTGAATGGGTCTCCCCGGGAAAGTCCATTGCCTCAATTGCAAGGATCTCACCCGTTGACGTTCTGTTAAACATCCCCGAAAGCATGATCAGGTTTGTGAAAAAGGGGCAGCCTGTAGAAATAAACATCGGTGGAGCTGCACACAAAGGCAGAGTGACCGCCATAGTCCCGAAGGCTGACCTGACTACGAGGACCATACCTGTGAAGATCTCCCTTAAAAACAACGGTGGCCTCTTCGAGGGTATGGAGGCGGTAGCAGGGCTTCCTTCGGGAGAGCCGCGGGAGGTGATCCTTCTGAACAGGGATGCCGTGCTGAGCAGGGCTGGCAGGACCTTTGTCTTTGCCGTGATAGAGGGAAAGGCGAAGATGCTGCCTGTTGAGGTGGCAGGCTATGCAGGGCTCAAAGCCGGAGTTCTTTCGGCTGCACTCAGGCCGGGAATGAGGGTGGTTGTAAAGGGTAATGAGAGGCTGAGGGACGGACAACCGCTGAAGGTCTCGGAAGGCAGGAAGTGATGGATCTGATCAGGTTTTCCATAGAAAAGCCAGTCACCGTTATGGTAGGCATAATACTGGTTGTGCTCTTCGGCGTCATAGGTCTTTTTAAAATGCCCTATCAGTTGAGTCCAACCGTGACAGAACCGGAGATAACCGTCACCACCACTTGGACAGGCGCTACCCCCTATGAGGTTGAGCGTGAGATTATTGAAGAGCAGGAGCAGGCACTGAAGGGCATCCCCGGTCTTGTTGAGATGGAGAGTTCCGCCTTCAACAGCATGGGGACCATAACACTCAGGTTCAGGGTCGGAACCGATGTGGATGATGCCCTTCTCAGGGTCTCAAACAAGCTGAACGAGGTCCCGGACTATCCGGTAAACGTGGACAGGCCGGTCATCAATGCCACAGGTTCAGCAACATCACCTGTGATTTGGATGATTATGAAGACCGGCAAGGAGAACCCTCGCTCGATAGATACCTACAGGACATACTTTGAAAACGATATACGTCAGTATCTCGAGAGGATAGATGGCGTAGCAGATCTCTTCATCGCCGGAGGCACTGAGCGGGAGATGCAGATCAGGGTAAGTCCGGAACGGCTTGCATCATACGGGCTGACGATAGGTGATCTGATTGCGGTTCTTCGGGCAGAG
The DNA here is from genome assembly GCA_964542175.1 of uncultured Thermodesulfovibrio sp. Lineage (GTDB taxonomy): Bacteria > Nitrospirota > Thermodesulfovibrionia > Thermodesulfovibrionales > JdFR-85 > WFTX01. The sequence goes on from CAZITN010000028.1 coordinate 25,887, forward strand.
AACATCAATGTATCCGCCGGAAACATGGGTGTCGGCCGGAGGGACTTCAGAATCAGGACCGTGGCTGAGTATAACTCCCCTGAGGACATAGAGAATGTCGTTATCCGGTCAACGGGACAGGAACGGATTCTCCTCCGTGATGTGGCTGATGTGGGCTTTGGATACCAGAAAGTGACTGTCGCGATGATGCATAACGGCAACCCCGGGATCGCAGTCGGTATAAAGCCGGAGCCGGGCACCAACGTCCTTGAGATGACGGACAGGGCTGAAAAGGTGGTCAGATGGCTGAACGAGGAAAAACTGAAGCCCCGGGGGATCTATCTTGACTGGGTCTATGACCAGAGGCCCTATATAAGGGGGGCGATTGGCCTTGTGAAACAGAACATACTCATCGGTGGTATGCTTGCCATCGCGGTGCTTATCCTCTTTCTGAGAAGCCTTTCCTCGACCGTCATCGTTGCAACAGCGATCCCGATCAGTGTACTTGGGACATTCATCGTCCTTTACGGCCTCGGCAGGAACCTCAACGTGGTAAGTCTTGCAGGAATTGCCTTCGCCGTGGGTATGCTCGTTGACAGTGCCATCGTGGTTCTTGAAAACATAGACCGCCACAGGGGCATGGGCAAGGGCCCCTTTGACTCAGCCTATGACGGGACAAAAGAGGTATGGGGTGCGGTACTTGCATCAACACTCACCACCGTTGCCGTCTTTCTTCCGGTGGTATTCATTCAGGAGGAGGCGGGACAGCTCTTCAAGGATATTGCAATAGCCGTAAGCTGCGCCGTGATACTCAGTCTCTTTGTCTCTGTCTCTGTGATTCCCATGTTCTCAGGAAGGCTTTTTACTGTCTCAGGAAAGAAGAGACTACAGGCAGAATCCCTGGTCCGGCTGGGCCACCGTCTCGTTGACATGATGATGGCCCTGGTAGGGCTTGCCACCAGGAACTGGGGCACACGGCTGGCCACAATACTCCTGCTCACGGCCTTCTCCCTGGTATCAATGGCAGTCCTCTTTCCAAAGATGGAGTATCTGCCCCAGGGAAACAGAAACCTTGTGATAAGTTTCCTCATCCCGCCGCCGGGACTCTCCTATGAAGAGAGGAAGGAAACGGGTGAGCAGATCTTCAGGGAGACCAGGCCGTTCATCGGTCAGGACAGGGACGGGTTCCCGGCAATAAGGAATCTCTTCTATGTGGGCTCTGACCGGGTGATGCTTTTCGGTGCCACCAGTGTTCATGACGACAGGGCCGGAGAACTGGTCCCCCTTTTCAGAAGGATCATTTCCACACTCCCGGGAATCTTCGGGGTGAGTAATCAGGCAGGCATATTCCAGACCAGGCTCGGAAGGGGAAGGACCATTGATCTGGATATAAGTGGTGATAACCTCCAGGGTATCGTCAGGATCGCTGGAGCCATGTTCGGGATGATTAAAAAGGAGATCCCCGGAGCCCAGATAAGACCTATCCCCTCACTGGAACTCCTCTATCCCGAGGTAAAACTCATCCCGAGGCGGGACAGACTCCGCGCTGAAGGCATGACTTCAGCCCAGATGGGTGTTGCCATAGATGTCATCATGGACGGAAGAAAGATCGGTGAGTTCAAGAGGGAGGGTGAGAAAAAAATAGACCTTGTCATGAAGACTGCGGCTGGAACGATCTCCACCCCTGAAGAACTCTACAGGGCTCTCATCGTCACGCCGGGAGGAAAGGTGGTGCCTCTTTCGTCACTCACTGAGATGGAAAAGACTTCGGGTATTACAGAAATCAGACACCTCGAGCGGAAGAGGACTATAACGCTGCAGATAACGCCTCCCTTTGAAATGCCCCTTCAGGAGGCCATGGAGCGAGTACGGGAACGGGTGATAGCCCCCCTTGACGGGAAGGGGATGCTCAGAGGCGTGGATGTAACGATGAGCGGGGCCGCTGACAAGCTTACAGAAACACGCAAGATTCTCCAGTTGAACTTTCTCCTTGCCGCCGTCATAGCATACCTGCTGATGGCAGCCCTTTTCGGAAACTTCATCTACCCCCTGATCATCATGTTCACCGTCCCCCTTGCAGGCGCCGGTGGATTCATCGGACTGAAACTTGTAAACATCTTCATCAAGCCCCAGCCCCTTGATATACTTACCATGCTTGGTTTCGTGATACTTATCGGTGTTGTCGTGAACAATGCAATCCTCATAGTTCACCAGGCCCTCAATAACATACGCCTTCACGGGATGGATCACAGGAAGGCTGTACTTGAATCAACGAGAACGAGGCTCCGGCCCATCTATATGAGCGCCTTTACAAGCATCTTCGGGATGCTTCCCCTTGTTGTGGCTCCTGGACCCGGTTCGGAGCTCTATCGCGGCCTCGGCAGTGTGATACTTGGAGGACTGGCCCTTTCAACCGTCTTCACCGTCTTTGTAATACCTGCACTCCTGATGTTTGTGATACGAATGGAGAAGGTCAAGGTTAATGCCAGGCCCCTCATGCTGGTCATGATCCTCCTTTCCGGGCTTGCTTCACCCCTCCATGCCCTCACCCTTGACGAGGCGATAAGTATCGCACTGGAGAACAACCATAAGCTGAAGGAGTACTCCAGTCTGGTGGATGCCCGGAAGAGCCGTGTTGAGGCAGAGAGGGCGTCCTTTCTGCCAGAGGCAAATCTCACCTATTCCTTCTCAAGGCAGGACAACGTCTTCTCCTTCTTCCAGACAAAGGAATCGTCCATCCTTTCAGCAGAAGTAAGCTATAACCTCTTCAACGGGTTCTCGGATCTCAAGGCACTGAAGGCAGAGGAGGCACAGCTTGAGGCTGCAGTATTCCAGAAAAGGGCTGTAAAGGCAGATGTGATATTTGCGGTCAAGAAGGCATATATAGGTGTACTCAGGGCGGCAAAGACACTTGAAGTAGCCTCAGAGGCAGTAAGGCTCCTTGAGAAACAGTACCGTGACGCTTCCCTCTTTTACAGGGAAGGAATGATCGCCCGGAACGACCTCCTGAAGGTGGAAGTTGAGCTTTACTCTGCCAGGGAGAGTCTCATCAGGAGAGAAGGAGACCTGAGAATTGCAAGGAGGCGCCTTGAAAGGGTGATGGGCAGGCCCGTTTCTGATGAAGGACTTGAAGAGGCCGACTTCAAGCAGGATAAAGACCCCGATGAGTCCAGACTCAGGGAGGAGATGTTCAGCAACAGAAGTGAACTCAAATATCTTTCCGCTCTGAAGAAGGCCCGCAGATACAGACTTGAAGGCATCAGGGGCGGATATATGCCGGCCCTGGATCTCTCCCTTGTTCATGACCGTTATGGCGATTCCTATATCCCTGATGGACGGCCGGACCTTTTTGATACGCAGACAAGAGCCCTGGTAACGGCGAGATGGAATATCTTTGACGGTTTCAGGAGGTATAACACTGCCAAGGCTGAAGAGTCTGAGATAAGGGCGATAGAGGAGAGGATACGTGACACCCGGGAGGAACTCTCATTACAGTTAAGAACCGCCATCGAGAACTACATGTCTGCAAAGGAAAGGGTTGAAGTGGCCGGAAGGTCCGTTAAGCAGGCAGAGGAGAATTACCGTATCACAGAGAACCGGTTCCGTCAGAGAATGTCCACCCCCACGGACCTCCTTGATGCCAGATTTCTCCTTACGAGGGCAAGGAATGATTATGTGAACGCCCTGTATGACCTCTACGTCTCCATTGCCGGGATCGAAAGGGTTGTGGAGGGGGAGTGAGAGACCTTTCCGGACTAACTGCCGGCATCCTGTCCGGCCGGATCCTCCGGCCTTCCCGGAGCAAGGTAGTCGATTGCTCTTCCAAGATCATCCTCATTGCCCGTGACAAAGACAATGTCACCTGACTCAAGCCTGAATTCAGGGGCTATAGCTGTAATGGTCCGGCCTTCGCGTTCAACCGCAATTACTGTAGCGCCTGTCTTTTTCCGGAAGGCCAGTTCCTTAAGCGTCTTCCCTGAAACCGGAGAGTCCGCGGGAATTTCAACATCCCTTATATTCATGGAGGAGAGAATCCCGTGATACTCCGGCAGATAACTCCTTATTGAGACACCGCGCTGTCGCAGAAGCTTGTAGCCGTCTCTTCTTATTGTATCAACAACGCCGGATATCACCTTTCCAGGAACCCTGTAATGATCGAGCACCCTTGAAAAAATCTCTATGGAGGTTTCAAACTCCTCAGGGATAACACTGTCGGCACCGAGTCTCAGCAGGACCTCCACCTCGGCGACATATCGGGTTCTTGCAATGATGAACAATCCCGGGTTTTCTTTTCTTGCCGTCTGGACAATCTGCCGGCAGGATGCGGCATCGGAGATCACAACCACGAGAATTTTGGCGTTTCTTATACCAATCCTCGAAAGCGCCTCAGTCCTGGTGGCGTCACCGTATATTATCGGCTCACCCTGTTTTCTCATCTCCCTCACCGTATCAGTATTCAGATCCATGACAAGGTATGGGATGTTAACCTCCTTAAGGACCCTGGCAAGGTTCTTCCCGTTAAGACCGAAGCCTATAATAATCACATGGTCCTTAAGCTGCTCCGCTGGTATCTCTGTTTCTGTCAATCCCCTGTTTCTTTCCATCCTTTGAAGCAGCTTGAAAGAACTCAGCCTGTCCGCTATGAAGGGTGAGACCTGTATTATGAATGGCGTCAGGAGCATTGAGAGTACAGATGCTGACAGAACCCCCTGATACACATCCTTTGAGATCACTCCTGCCGAGACTCCTGACACGGCGAGCACGAATGAGAACTCGCCGACCTGGGCGAGGTTAAGTGCTGTATGTATTGTAATACGGATAGGACGGCTCATCACATACATTGAGAAGAACCCGCCGATGAATTTGATCAGAAGTATGCTCAGAACAAAGGCGACAACGAGCCCAAAATTGTTCAAGAAGAATTCTGCATCCATCAGCATTCCCACGGATATGAAAAAGAGGCCGTTGAAACTGTCTTTAAAGGGCAGGATAGTCGATGCAGCCTCATGAACGTACTCGGATTCAGAGATTACTAGCCCTGCAAGGAACGCCCCGAGGGCCAGGGAGAGTCCGAACTCAGAGGTAATGAAGGCAATGCCGAAACACAGAATCAGGATCGTAATCACAAAGAGTTCCCGGCTTTTTGTATGCACTATCTGATGCAGGAGCTTAGGCACTACCCACCGGGCGGAAAAGAGAACCAGTGCTACTATGGCGAGGGCCTTTCCAAAGGTCACAAGCAGGTCAACCACCCCGCTCTCTCCTGACATGATAGGAATAAAGAGCATGAAGGGCACAACGCAAAGATCCTGGAAGATGAGGATACCCAGTGACATCCTTCCGGGGAGGGTGTCCAGCTCCGCCCTTTCTGAAAGAAGTTTCATCACGATGGCCGTGCTGCTGAGGGCGACCAGAAAGCCTATGAATACAGCGGTGCTGACAGAGCCCAGCCACTGATAGGAAATCAGGGCTGTCAGGATTATGGCAATCAGGACATAGAGTCCTCCTATGCCGAAAACCTCGAGGCGCATCTTCAGAAACCTCTCAAGGGAAAACTCAAGGCCTATCGTGAAGAGCAGGAGTATTACTCCTATCTCTGCAAATACCTGGATGGTCTCTGTCTCTTTCAGGAGATGAAATCCATGGGGTCCAAGCAGTATCCCAGCTAACAGGAAGCCCACGATTGAAGGGACCCTGATCCTCTGGAGCAGGAATACCACCACTGCAGATATGGTGAGGATGATTACAAGGGATTTCAGGAACGTCAAAGCATGCATAGGATAATCATGCCATTTCCGGCCTGATTAGTCAATGTCCAGGACTGATTATTCGTAAATAGTGTTGTGAGAAATCAAAGTAGATGGTGGGCGACACCCCGTTTCAATCCTTGTTTTTATGGAAGTATCTTTCTGAC
>CAZITN010000029.1:0-29111 GCA_964542175.1 uncultured Thermodesulfovibrio sp.
CGCCAGCGTTCGCTCTGAGCCAGGATCAAACTCTCATTTTATACTGTTGAAACTCGTCAGATTTCTGACGGGACCTGCTTTCAAGTTATCAAAGAACAAAAAAAAGGGCGCAAAAACCCTTTCAATATGTTACCAGATTTTATTTGAAAATGTAAATATCCCCGCGGTACCTATGGTCAATCGAGCTTCTGAGGCTCTTTACAAAGTGGGCGCCTTCACGGAAATGCTTAGGCTTCCTCTCAGGCCTTTCAGAGCCCTTGAGGCATGCTCACCGTATTTCCTCCAGGCTCCCCTCTCTTGTCTGTTCCCTCAGCTCTTTCAACCTATACAGGTACCGCGGAGAAGAGGGAATTCAAAATCCATTTAAAAGAACACCACAGTAACTGATTATATTAGACAACAAGTCAGGGCAATAAGTCAAGGGAAGATTTGTGGATGGGACAAGGAGATAACGCCTCTTATATCCGGTTATTGTAAAAAAACCCTTCTTTTCTCTGAAAAAAGGAAAATCAGCCCTGCCGTCAAAGATATTTTTTCAGGCAGCGGTAAGGTGAGACTCACCCTTTACCTGCCAGTTTCTCATACATCCTTGCATTCTCTATCGCAATCCCGCAAACCTCAGCAAGGGACTGGACAAAATCCACCTCCTGCGAGGAAAACCGCCTTGGCACACCGGTGAGGAGCCTGAGTATCCCCAGCAACTTCCCCCTCGAAAGGATAGGAAGGGTGAGCATGCTCTTTATCCCCTCCTCTGTCATCTCCTTCTTGTAAATTATTTTTTCATCCTTGCTGACATCATAGATACTTACCGGCCTCATCTGGAGCGCCTCCTTCACATTCATCTCTCCATCAACAGGCCCCCTGTTCAGGTAGTCCTGGCTCAGCCCGTAGGCGGCAACGAGGCGGAGCCTGCCTGAATCATCATCAATCAACCTGATTGTAGCAGCCCTGAGGCCCATCACCTCAGGGAGCTTTCTGACTATCATCTGGAGGACCTCTTCAAGATTGAGCGTGGAGCTCACAGCCTTTGTTACCTCCTCAAAGACCCTCAGGTATTCCTTCTCCCTTGTGATGGAACTCTCGTATATCCGTGCATTGTTTATTGCTATTGCCGCCTGATCCGCTATGGCAGCAACAAACTTCAGGTCCTCCTCGGTGTATTGAACAGGTTCGGATGTGTACATTCTGAGAACCCCGATAACAGTCCCCTTCACCCTGAGGGGAATGGAGAGGATGCTTCTGATCCCCTCTTCCATCGCCGCCTCCCGGTAAACGGCATTCTTGTCCTTGGTTATATCGTATATGGAGACCGCCTTCCCCTTCATGGCATCTTCAATACTAGCATCCGAGGCAACAGGCCCCTTGTTCAGATACCTCTTGCTCAGGCCGTGATGGGCGGCGATCTCGAGTTCATTTGTATCTTCATTCAGCAGCCGGAGCATGCTTGCCTTCACATTCATGACATTAACGACGTTCGTCACAACAAGATCAAGGACTTCCCTGAGGGAAAGGCTCGAGCTTATGGCCCTGCAGATATTCTGGTAGCTCTCCAGGTAAAGCCTCTTTTCGAAGATCTTCTCTGCACAGTGGGGGCACATACCGTGGGTAAAGACACCGAAGCCGGCCCTGGTGAGATATATCTCAATATTCTCCCAGCTGTCGGTATCAACCCTGATCTTCTTGCACCAGGAACAGATAGGTATCAGGTTTCTGTCAGCCATTATTTAAAAATCCCATCTTTCCTCCTTCCCTGTCAAATTAATTTTATTTATCCACTTATTTGTTTCCCCGGATTTCTTTAAAGTTTCAGCCCCATCCGGCCGATAAGAACTATCAGGAAAGGAAAAAAACATCTTTGGAGGGCTTTATGGAAGCAAAGGTGCTTGAAGAAAAGCCGGGGGACTCCATTGGAGATCTTCTCCAGCTGGTCTCATTCAATCTGGAAAACGAAGAGTACGGCATCAATATCCTTGATGTCCAGGAGATTATCAGGCCGTCTGAGATAACCACCGTCCCGAACTCTCCTTCCTGGATAGAGGGAGTCATAAACCTTCGTGGACGAGTGATACCCGTCATAAACCTGAGGAAAAAGTTCGGCATAACAGCCGGGAGGGCCGGCCTGGAAAGAAAGATCATAGTTGTGGATGTGGATGGAAGGGTTGTGGGCCTTCTCGTGGACGGGGTGAACGAAGTACTCAGGGTGGACTCCGGGATTATCGATCCACCGCCGGCCCTGACCCCTGCGAATCACTCGGAGTACATAAGCGGAGTCTGCAAGATGGAGGGCAGATTGATCATTCTCCTTGACCTCAGAAGACTGATTGACGACTCAACGGAAGGTTAACCAATGGACAGCAACCGATTGCTCAAACAGAGAATCAGACGGCTGAAGCAGCTTCCCACCCTCCCCTCACTGCTCAGGGAGCTTTTCGAAGTACTCCAGGACGAACAGTCCAACTTTGCAGATATAGCAAGAATTATCAAGCACGACCAGACCATAACTGAACGGATACTCAGGGTAGCCAACTCCCCCTATTTCGGGCACTCAGGCTATGTCTCCACCATAGAGCAGGCTATCATGTTCCTCGGGTATGACCTCGTAAAGGGCATCTGCCTGGGAGCATCTGTATTCAAGCTCCTTGATGGCGGAAAGAAGAGGACCCTATCCAACCTCTGGAGGCATTCCTTTGAGGTGGGAATCATTGCAGCCAATATCGCTGACCAGAAGTCAAGCTCAGATCCCTCGGTCTGCTTTGTGGCAGGGCTGCTCCATGATATCGGGAGGGTGGTACTTCTCACCCTTGACATGAAGAAATACCTTAAAATCATCTCTTCCGATGATCTCGTCACCGAAGAGATGGACAATTTCGGCCTTGACCACTCCCTGGCAGGGGCTGAATTTCTCAGAAATGCCAACCTGCCTGAGGAAATTATAGCAGCCACCCTCTTTCATCACAGACCTGAAGAGGCTGAATCATTTCCCGATCTTGTCGGCATAACGGCCGTGGCCGAGCTTCTCTCAAGGAGGTTCTTCCCAAAGGACGAAGACGACGGCATCTGCTCAGAACAGGCGGAAGGGGCTCTCTCAAGGCTGGGCCTTGATGATCAGGACCTGATCATCCTCGGAGAGGTGGTCAGCCGCCAGGCCGGTGATCTGGCAAGCGCCATGTCGATGAATTAAGATAATTGCGTTCATTGCGTTTCTCGCGTTAATCGTGTCTATAGCGTTTTTGCATCTCCGTCTTCACGCACCAACGCTATCAACGCAACTAACACATCAACGCCACATCGCCTTTCTCGCCTTCACCTATTCCCGCTTCCACGCATTTACGCTTTCTCGCCTATACGCTGTCTTCTCAGGGGATGAGTTTGTGCCTCTGAAGCGCTCGGGGGACATACCACTTGTGGAGGTTGTAAGTGATCCCGATAGGAGAAGGCCTGATCCCCCTGAACCTGGCATGGACTATCGGAAGGGCATCAGGGACGTAAAGGAATATATAGGGGACCTCCTCTGCAAGGATCTCCTGTATCCTGTAGTAGGCCTTTTTCCTTTTCTCCCTGTCAAAGGTCCTTCTTCCCGTTTCCAGGAGCCTGTCAACCTCATCGTTCCTGAAGGAGATGAAGTTGAACTCCTTCTCCCCTGTCTTGCTGGAATGCCAGATATCATACTGGTCGGGATCAAGCCCTATTGACCAGCCGAGTATGACCGCCTCGAACCTCCTCTTGTCTATGAACTCGTTGATGAATGTGCTCCATTCAACAACCCTTATATTCACCTTGATCCCGATCTGTTTGAGACGCCACTGTATGATGGTCGCCGTTCTCTCCCTCACGGAATTCCCCATATTTGTCAGTATGGTAAACTCAAAGGGCCTGCCGCCCCTGTCGAGAACACCGTCACCGTCACGGTCCGCCCATCCAGCCTCGGCAAGGAGTCTCTTAGCCCTTTCCGGATTGAATTCGTACTTCCTCACATCCGGGTTGTAGGGCCAGGTATTGGGGACGTAGGGTCCCGTTGCAACGCTCCCGAGCCCGAAAAGCACCACGTCAATGATTTCCTTCCTGTCTATCCCGTAGGCGATGGCCTGTCTCACCCTTCTGTCCTTGAAAAAGGGATGTTTCAGGTTGAAACCGAGATAGGTATAGGCGAATACAGGGTACCGGAACTTCTGGAAATTCTTTCTGAAAAACTCCGTCTCCGTCTGCTTCCTGTACTGGATGGGCGTGAGTCCCATCATGTCCACCCCCCCGGCCCTGAGTTCCATGAACATCGTGGCAGGATCAGGTATTATCCTGTAGACATAATAATCAATATAGGGTCTTCCCTCGAAGTAGTCCCTGTTCGACCGGAGGACGAGCCTCTGGCCTGATTCCCATTCCTGAAGCATATAGGGCCCCATCCCCACGGGCTTTCTCCCGAAGGGTGTCTTGGTGATATCCTTTCCCTTCAGCAGGTGCTCGGGCAGTACCGGAAGATTTCCCCAGGTGCTCAGGGCAGGTGCAAAGGGCTTTTTATAAGTCACCCTGAATGTATACGGATCCAGAACCTCGGCCTTCCGGACCTGAAGAAAATCCTCCTTGTAGGCAGTGGGCGTCTTCTCATCAATGATTGTCTTGTACCCGAACATGACATCCCTTGCCGTAAACTCCACACCATCCGTCCATCTGACCCCCCTGCGCAGATGGAATGTAATCACAAGCCCGTCAGGGGAGATATCCCACGACTCGGCAAGATCACCGATTATGGACAGGTCTGTATCGTACTTTACAAGGCCGTTGAAGATGAGTCCTGCAATCTGGTGGGATGAACTGTCACCGGCAAGCATGGGTATCAGGATGCTCGGCTCCCCTATGGAGCCCACCACAAGGGCGTCACCATAGGCAGGAGTCTCTCTATTGCCGGTACCAGGGTCTTTTAAGGCGTAAACTCCGGAGATCAGCAAGACTGTCAGCATAAGGCCCGGTAAAGATATGAACAGAAGAGACCTGTTACTCATCCGGGCCGGTTCCCTCCATACTGTTGATGCCACTGTCTTCAACAGGTCCCGAATCTTCAGTGACCTCATCGGGCGGTTCATCCTTCCCTATCAGCCAGATCTGTCCGAACCTCCCCTCCTGATAACAACTGAGGAGCCCCAGCCTCAGGAGTTCCAGCAGTCCAAGAAATGTCACAATCAGCACCGGCCTGTCATCTTCCGGGCCGAAGATATCCTCAAACCTCACCGCCTTCTTCTCCGCAAGCTTCTCCATGATCAGGTTCATCCTGTCCTTGACGGTAAGAGCCTCCCGTGTTATCTCAAGCACCTCTGCCGGTGCCCGCTCGAGCACCTTTCTGAAGGCACCGAGCAGATCATAGATATTGATATCAAAGAGGCAGGGTTCTGCCTCCTGACCATCATCCTCGGGTATGGCAGGCTCCCTCCATAGAAAGTCCCTCCATCTCCGGGCCCTCTCCCCGAGCTGCAGCGATGCCTCCTTGAAGGTCTGGTATTCCAGCAGTTTCTCAACCAGTTCAATCCTCGGATCCTCCCTCTCCTCAGGAGGTATATCTTCATCAACGGGAAGGAGCATCCGCGTCTTGATCTGGATCAGGGTGGCTGCCATCACCAGGAACTCCCCGGCAACTTCAAGGTTCAGTTCCCTCATCAACTCAAGATAGTCAAGGTACTGCCTCGTGATCTCTGCTATGGGGATATCGTAAATATCAACCTTGTTCTCCCTGATCAGGTGCAAGAGCAGGTCAAGAGGCCCCTCGAAAAGAGGGAGTTTCACCTGGCAGGAATCGTCTTCTCTCGTCATCTCAGGCATACCGGAATTATAACCTAAATCCATTCTTCCAGGCCTCATCAATTCAATCACACCACGAAGGGCACGAAGTTTGAAAACCTCATTTATTTCCCCTCTGTATCCATCCCATCCCTCTCCTTCGTGGTTTTTATATCAAACAATCTCTTAGGCTCCACCACGAAGAACACGAAGGGCACGAAGTTTCAAAAACTGCGCAGTAAATATTTCCCAAAATCCAATATCACATGATGAATATCCTTTATCTTAATGGCTCTTCTCCCAATTATTTGGTAGAAAGGGTTCAAGTAGTTAATCCTTCCATCTCGAAACCCTCGACTCCTTGATCCCTTGAATTCTTATCATCTTATCAACTCTTTTGGAGATGAACCATCTTTTTTGATATTTTGTTTTTTCCTCTGTGTCCTTCGTGCTCTTCGTGGTTTTTTCTTTACGCTTTACGTAGTTTTTCCTTATAGTGATTTATACCGGGTCAGCAGCAGCGAGGCATTGATCCCCCCGAGGCCGAAGGAATTGGTTATACCCACCCTGTATTCACCTCTTTCAGCCTCTCTTACTATGCTGATGGGAGGCATCTCATCTTCTGGCGCCTTAAGATTAACGGTTCCGGGTATTATCCCATACCGGAGCACGGAAGCGGTAACGGCTGTCTCCAGTGCCCCTGATGCCCCGAGCATATGCCCCGTCGCTCCCTTCAGCCCGGTGACTTTAACCCTTTTACCAAAAATACGGAAGACGGCCTCTGCCTCAACCCTGTCACCCACAGGAGTGGATGTCGCATGGGCAGAGACAAAATCAACGTCCTCCGGTGAAAACCCGGTCCTTTCTATCAGTCTTACCATGAGACCCGCCTCCACGGGAACGAGGGGCCTGATCTGTCCATCAGGTGTTATGAGCGTCTCAAACCCTGTTATCTCGGCATAAATCCCCGCCCCCCTCCTGAGGGCATGCCCGAGTTCCTCAAGGACCATCACCGCCGCTCCCTCAGCAAGGACAAAGCCGTCCCGCTCCCGGTCAAAGGGACGGCTTGCTGAAGGGTCAGCCCTCTTTGAAAGGAGTCCCATACCTCCATATCCCTCCACGCAGAATCTTGTAATAGGGGCATCCGTCCCCCCTGTGATCGCTACGGTTGCATACCCTGCCCTGATGGCACGGTATGCCTCACCCACGGCGATCGCTCCGGAGGCACAGGCAGAGGAGACCCCAAAGCCCGATGCCTGAACACCAAGCCTTTCCGATACAGCCGATATCCCCATCCCTATCATCGTTGAGGTCATAAGGGAGGGCCTGATCCGTCTTTTCTCTCTGCAGAAGGACTCCTCCATCCCTGAGACCCCTCCTCTTGAGGACCCAACAATAATTAAAGGGTCTTCAATTCTGCCCAGCCCGGCATCCCTGACCGCCTCCATGGCGCTCACGACCAGATACTGGATAAAAGGATCGAGTCTCCTCTTTTCCTTTTCCGTAAAGGGACTCACCTCATCAAACCCCCTTACCTCGCCTGCCATCCGGAAGGGAAGGTCTTTAAGTCTCACACGCTGAAGCCTCCCTATACCCTGTCTCCCCCTGATAAGGGCGTCCCAGGTCTCTCTATAGTTCAGGCCCAGTGGTGTCACCGCACCAATACCGGTTATCACGACTCGTCTGTTCATTACAATGCTCCTTGCCGCAAATCCCTGCCTTCAGTCGGGATGAGAGCCTCCTCCAGCAGAAGGAGATGGAGAGGTATTCATAAATTATATCACAGTCCCCTCTGTCCGGCCCCGGCCGGGATATCTGGGACTGACAGCCCTGCATCCCATTCTCCGGAAAAGGCCTGCTGACAAACTCTCAATGACCCTTCCCGCGGCAGAGACCACGAGGTATTAAGAAGTTAAGAAAGGTCCTCATCCTGTAAAATTTAATTATCATATTAATTTATAATTATAACTTGACATTAATGACAATCTCCTATACAATGGTAATTATGGAGGAGGGTCAGGGATATCAAACCCCGGGGTTAACAACCCCCACATATCCTTCCAAGGAGGTGGATTATGAAGAGAAGGGCTGTAGTAGCTGAGGGAATCATTCTGACCGTCTGTATCCTGTTAGCCGCTGTACCGGCACTCGGAAGCGGAAAGACTCCCCCAAAGGCACATTCAGGAAAGATGATGCTTGAGCATGTGGGGATGGACTGCAGAATCTGTCATGGTGAAAACGGCCCGAAAGGCATTAAGATGGGCAATCATCCTGGCCAGAAGTGTACCGACTGCCATGAAGTCGAAACCATGAAGGTAAAAAAGCATCTCAAGGCAAAACCTCACAAGAAAAAGACCCCTCTGGCAAAGTCCATGATGCTCGAGCATGAAGGCATGGACTGCAGAATCTGTCATGGTGAAAACGGCCCGAAAGGAATGATGATGGAGCATGAGGGCATGGAATGCACAACCTGCCACATCATGGAAGAAGAATGAGAGGTTGCTAAGAGGACCGGACTGAAAAAAACGGGCGGGGGCATGGAAAAGAGAGCCGGTGGGCCAACCGGCTCTCTTTGTTTATGGTTTTTCTCTACCCTTCTGTAATATAATATCACCCAGAAATCAACTTGTAAAAAATAGATCTTTCCTGTAAGACTACAGGAAGAAAAGGAGGTTTTATGATCAAGGCGTACTACGATAAAGATGTAAACCTTGATGCACTCAAGGGCAGGAAGATCTGCATAATGGGCTACGGAAGCCAGGGACATGCCCATGCAAACAACCTCCGCGACAGCGGAATGGATGTAATCGTGGGCCTCAGGAAGGGCAAGAGCTGGGAAAAGGCCGAAGCAGCAGGCTTTACAGTGATGACGCCTTCCGAGGCTGCAAAAGAGGCTGATGTCGTAATGATACTCCTCCCCGATGAACTCCAGTCAGACATTTACAGGACGGAGATCGGACCCAACATGAAAAAAGGCGCCTACCTGGCCTTTGCCCACGGCTTCAACATCCACTTCGGCCAGATAGTCCCCTCACAGGAGATAAACGTCTTCATGGTCGCTCCCAAGGGTCCGGGTCATCTTGTGAGGAGCGAGTATCAGAAGGGAAGCGGTGTCCCCTGCCTTCTTGCCGTTCACCAGGATCCATCAGGCGATACCCGCGAGGTCGGACTTGCCTATGCCTCTGCGATCGGCGGCGGAAGGGCGGGCATACTGGAGACGACATTCAGGGAAGAGACCGAGACGGACCTCTTCGGGGAACAGGTGGTCCTCTGCGGAGGGCTTACATCCCTGATCCAGGCGGCCTTTGAAACCCTCGTCGAGGCAGGCTACGCCCCTGAGATGGCCTATTTCGAGTGTCTCCATGAAGTAAAACTCATAACAGACCTGATCTATGAAGGCGGTATCGCCAACATGCGGTACTCCATCAGCAACACGGCCCAGTACGGGGACCTTACAAGGGGCCCCCGTGTCATAAACGAGTCTGTAAAGGCGGAGATGAAGAAGATACTTGAGGAAATCCAGTCCGGCCAGTTCGCCCGTGAGTGGATGCTGGAGTGCAAGGCCAACAAGCCGGTTTTCAATGCCCTTACAAAACGGGGCGAGGATCATCCCATCGAGAATGTGGGGAAACAGCTCCGTGCAATGATGCCCTGGCTGAAGAAGGGGAAACTGGTGGACCGGTCAAAGGCTTAAATGAGACGGCTTCAGGGAGAGTGGCCGCCGGCCACTCTCCTGTTCATCCTTCTGCTCTTTCTGTCACTCCTTCCTGGATCATCCTCCGAAGGGACCTCCTTCAGAACCACCACCATCCAGGCCAGCCCTTTCAGTCTGGAATACACTGAAGGAGCTGAACGACCCGCCAGAGAGGCCCTCCAGTTCATCCCGGACCTCGTCAGTGAGATAAGAAACGATCTTGGCTGGGAATACACCAGCCCTGGAACCATCCTCCTCACAAGGGGCTCCGAGTTCAGCAGCATCATAAGGAACCAGCAGATCACAGCCATTGCTATAGGAGAGCGCTCCCTCATAATCATGGATATAACAAAAACCGCACCCGATCCCTTCCTCTTCAGGTCAACACTGAAACATGAAATGATCCACATACTGCTTCATCAGCACATCCGGAAGGGGCTTCTCCCCCGCTGGCTGAATGAAGGGGTCTCCCAGATGCTGAGTGACGGTGTCTCGGAAATCCTCTTCCAGAGAAAGGGAAACATCCTGAGGCAGGCCAGGCTCGCAAAGAGATTGATACGTCTCCCCGATCTCGACAACGCCTTCAGAAGACCTGAGACAATCATCCTTGCCTATGAGGAGAGCAAGTCCCTCGTGGAATACATTGAAAGAGCCACTGGCAAGGGGACAGTGAAAGGGATACTCCATCAGATGGGTGAGGGGAAACGCACTGAAGAAGCAGTATACAATATCACAGGGAAGACCCTCTATGAGATTGAGCGGGACTGGATAAAATCAATCGGGAGAAAGGACTCTATACTCTCATACCTGAGCAACTCCTTTGTAACCATCCTCTTCGCCCTCGGCGCACTGCTGACCGCCTTCGGGTTCATCAGGATGCTGATCAGGAAGAGGAGATACCGCGATGAAGATGACGAGGAGCCGGAGTTTCCCTGTAACTGAGAGGAACTTACTTGAACTCCACAGGGAGCAGGGCACAGGCCTTCTCCTGTCATTGTTTCTTCGTTCTCATCACTCCGTATTCTCCGTGTCCTTCGTGACCTTCGTGGTTTCCTGAGTCTTTCACAAACTGCACTGCATGAAACTCCACCACGAAGAACACAAAGAACACGAAGTCAAAAACATATCCTCTTTTCCCTGTGTGCCTCTGTGTCCTCCGTGTCCTTTTCCTCTTTTGCGGTCATTCTGAGCGAAGCGAAGAATCTCTGAGATTGCTTCGTCGCTCACGCTCCTCGCAATGATATAAAAGTCAGGACACGGATGAGGCGGATAGCACGGATCAAACTGCAAATACTGAGTTCCTAAACTCTAAATCCTAATAACTAAATCCTGAACAATTCTCAAATTATCAAAATACAAAACATTCTATACACCATGTCTTTTCCCTACCCGATTTTTCTCATCCTTGACCTCAACATCCCCCTCTCCCCTTACAGGGGAGAGGGTTGGGGTGAGGGGGGCTTCAATAAAAACTCTCACCATCCCCTTAGTCCCCGCCCCTCAAGGGAGGGGAGAGTTCTATGATTCTGTTTTTTTATAATCTTCGTGACCTTCGTGGTTTCCTGAGTCTTTGCGAGACTGTACCTCAGGGGAATTCTACCACGAAGAACACGTCGAAGCGACCCTCGCGGAGACCCGCATCGGGAAGAGCACGAAGTTTAAATCTCCCCTCTGTGTACCTCAGCACTCTCTGTGGTTCTATAAATTGAAACATCAAGGTTTATCTTGGCCCCACTGCCTGGCGGAGAAGACTCCTATGGCGGGCAGTCTGCACAGACAGATGCAAAGAGGGCTGTGCTCAGATACCTGTCCCCCCGGTCAGGCAGCACGACGACAACAGCCCCCTCCCTGAGTGTCTCGATCACCCTGAGGGCGACCCACAGGGCCGCACCACTGCTCATCCCCACAAAGAGCCCCTCAAGGAGGGCAAGCCTCCGGGCTGTCTCATATGCATCCTCATCACTCACATTCCTCTTGTCATCCAGCCTCGAGGGGTCATAAATCCCCGGCACAATCGCCTCGGACATGTTCTTCAGCCCCTGGATTCTGTGTCCGAGGTTGGGTTCCACTCCTATGATCCGGATATCCCTGTTGATTTCCTTGAGCCTCCTGCTGGACCCCATCAATGTCCCGGTCGTGCCCATACCTGCTATAAAGTGGGTTATCTCACCACCGGTCTGTTCATAGACCTCAATGCCCGTTGTCTCGTAGTGGGCCCTTACATTGGCGGGGTTATTGAACTGGTCAGGCATGAAGTAGGATGTCCGGTCTTCCTCGTATATGCGGTGGGCAAGTCTTATCGCACCGTCCGTCCCCTCATTGCCCGGGCTCAGGACAAGCTCTGCACCGAAGGCCTCAAGGGTCTTTCTCCTTTCCATGCTCACACATTCTGGCATGACAAGCTTGACCGGATAACCCAGGGCAGATCCTGTCATGGCGAGCCCTATGCCGGTATTGCCGCTCGTGGGTTCAAGTATGGTAAGGCCCTCTCTGAGGAGGCCCTTCTCCTCGGCATCCCTTATCATGTACCAGGCTATTCTGTCCTTTACAGACCCCCCTGGGTTTGCGCCCTCCAGTTTGGCATAGAGTCTGACAGAGGGGTTGGGGTTTATCCTCTCAAGGCTCACAAGGGGGGTACGACCGATGGAATCAAGCACGCTCACTCTATCGTTCCTCCTTCCATGACGCGTATAGGCAAACCAGTTATATTAACAGATCCAGCAAGGTGGGTTCCTCTCAATACAGGGATGACATCCCCGCCCGTTCTATCGCTTTTAACAGAAACTCCTGGACAGCCTCCGGGCCTGCAACGATATTGCCCGTCTCAACATACCTGTTTCCGCCTTTGAAGTCCGTCACCACCCCTCCTGCCTCGAGAATCAAGAGACTCCCTGCTGCTACATCCCATGGGCTCAGGCCAATCTCAAAAAAACCGTCACATCTGCCTGAAGCAACCCAGGCAAGGTCAATCGCGGCAGAG
The DNA here is from genome assembly GCA_964542175.1 of uncultured Thermodesulfovibrio sp. GTDB lineage: Bacteria > Nitrospirota > Thermodesulfovibrionia > Thermodesulfovibrionales > JdFR-85 > WFTX01. The sequence goes on from CAZITN010000029.1 coordinate 12,441, forward strand.
CCTGCCCTCCGGAGGTCACTCACGCCAAGGAAGATATTCCTGAACAGATCAAGGTACCTACCTATGATCTGTTTTTCCCTGAAGGGAAACCCGGTTGCAATGAGCGAAGTCCTTACATCAACACCCCCTTTGCTGATATCAAGCCTCTCACCGTTCAGGTATGCCCCTGCCCCCCTCTCGGCAGAAAAGACCTCATCACGTACAGGATCAAAGACAACCCCGGCTATTATCTCTCTCCCGTACTGGAGTGCTATGGAGACGGAGAAAACAGGATAGCCGTGTATGTAGTTTGTCGTTCCGTCCAGGGGATCAATGATCCACCGGTACTCATCTGTTGATTCATCCCTGATTGATTCTTCTGTCAGAAAAAGATGACTCCCAAAAGTTTCTTTTATGATTTCTATTATTATTGTTTCGGACTCCCTGTCTATCCTTGTTACATAGTCCGAGGCCCGCTTTTCCTCAATATCCCCGGCTTCCATCTTCCCGAGATTTTCCAGGAGGAACCTCCCTGCCTCCCGGGCAGCCCTTTCCGCAACCTCTGTAAAATAATTTTTGCTCATCAGGTATTTTATAATTTCTCACCTCTTCGAGTTAACCTTTCCCGCGTTAGTCACGTTCATCTCGTTCATCTCGTTATCTCGTTTGTTTCGTTCTTTCCCGCATCCACGCTTATACGCATCATCACTTTCCCGCCTTCCTCGCGTTCTGCGTTTCTCGCATGTCTCGCTCCTGCTCCTTTCCCGCATCCATGCATCAACACTTCTACGCATTTACGCTTGTACGCTTTCCCGCCTTTCATTGATGAAAAATCATCCACTCTGGTATTTTATAAGTTCATGGATGAATTACTCGAAATAGTAGATCCCGACGGAAATGTTATCGGAAAGGCAAGCCGCTCCGAGATTCACGGCAACAACTCACTCCTGCACCGGGTGGTCCACCTCATTGTAACCAACTCCGCCGGGGAGATACTCTTACAGAAGAGGTCGGCGAAAAAGGATGTAGCCCCCGGGAAGTGGGATACCTCTGTGGGCGGTCATGTAGGTGCCGGTGAAGGGATAGAAGCGGCACTGAGGAGAGAGACGGAGGAAGAACTGGGGATCACACCTGATGGAGCCGTACTCCTGTATACATACATTCACAAAAACCCCTATGAATCGGAACTGGTCCATACGCACCAGATCAGCCATGAAGGCCCCTTCCACTTTGACAGGGATGAGATTGACGAATTGAGATTCTGGTCAGTCGAAGAGATCAGTGAGAATCTCGGTAAGGGGATTTTAAGTGATAACTTTGAGGATGAGTTCAGGATGTTCATGGAATATATGGAAAAGGCGGAATGCGGTGATGCGTGAAAGCGTGAATGCGTGGATGCGGAGAACGAAATCAACGAGATCAACGAGATAGACGAAATCAACGAAATAGACCAGATCAACGAAACCAACGAAATAAACGAGAAGAATGCGGGAAATGACTAATGACCAATGACCGATAACCAGTAACTATTAACCAATATACCAATAACACTATAAGGAGTGTGATCATGATTTCAGAACGTGCAAACCGTGTCAAGCCGTCTCCAACACTCACCATGGATACAAAGGCAAAGGAGATGAAGGCAGAGGGTATCGACGTCATCAGCTTCGGTGTCGGCGAGCCTGACTTCGATACACCCGAGCATATCAAGGAGGCGGCCGTCAGGGCCCTCAGGGATGGAAAGACAAAGTACACGGCAGCCGCAGGCATCCCTGAACTCAAGGAGGCCATAGCCTCGAAACTCTCCCGCGACAACGGCCTGACTTACAGGCCTGCCGAGATCATCGTCTCCTGTGGTGCCAAACACAGCCTCTACAACGCCTTTCAGGCGATACTCAGCCCCGGGGACGAGGTGATAATCCCGGCCCCCTACTGGGTCTCCTACCCGGCCCAGGTGCTTCTGAACGACGGTGTGCCCGTAATTGCAGAGACCCGTGAGGAGGATGGATTCAACCTTGAGCCTGAACAGCTCGCCTCACTCATTACATCCCGGACAAAGGCCATCATACTGAATTATCCCTCAAACCCGACGGGCCTTGCCTACGGGAGAAAGACCCTTGAAGCGGTGGCAGAGCTTGCCGTAAAACACGACCTTATCGTGATCTCCGACGAGGTTTACGAAAAACTCCTTTACGACGGGGCTGAACACATATCAATAGCATCCATCTCGGAAGAGGTGAAGGAGAGGACTCTTCTTGTCAACGGCATATCAAAGTCCCATGCCATGACAGGCTGGAGGATCGGTTACACTGCAGGGCCTGAGAAGATAATAAAGGCGATGACTAAGATTCAGGGACAGTCCACCTCCAACCCGAACTCCATAGCCCAGTGGGCAGCCGTTGAAGCACTGAACGGGCCCGAGGACTTCCTTGAACCCATGCTCAGGGAGTTTGACAAGAGGAGAAGATATCTTGTCACGGAACTGAACGAAACAGAGGGCATCACCTGCATGATGCCACGGGGTGCATTCTATGCATTCCCCAACGTCTCCGGTATCCTTGGCAGAAAGGGCCCCGATGGAGTGATAAAGGACTCATCAGAACTCGCCATGTATCTCCTTGAAAAGGCAAGGGTCGCCCTTGTGCCCGGGAGCGCCTTCGGCAAGGAAGGCTTCCTCCGGATATCCTATGCCACCTCCATGGAAAACATAGAGGAGGGCCTCAGGAGAATAAGGGGAGCCCTGGAAAGACTCCAGTAGGAATGGCTTCTGACCCCCCATTCAGATCGGGCTATGTCGCGATCATAGGAAGGCCGAATGTGGGGAAGTCCACGCTCCTGAACAGCATCCTCGGAGAGAAGGTCGCCATCGTCACCCCCAGGCCCCAGACCACCCGGAACCGGATTGTGGGAGTAAAGACACTTCCCCATGCCCAGATAATCTTCCTCGACACACCGGGGTTTCACCACCCCAGGGAACGGCTCGGTGATTACATGCTCCGGACTGCCAGGGAGAGCCTCCGGGAGGTGGATCTCATCCTCTTCATGGTGGAGCCCCGATCTCCGGGTGAGATTGAAAGGGAGATAATAGGGGAGCTCGCCGGAGTCTGCAGGAAGCAGGGTGCCGGGAGCAGGCCTGTCCTCCTCCTGATAAACAAGATAGACAGGATAAAGAAGGGAAAGATCCTCCCCCTGATAGATGAGTATGCCGGCCTGATGGGGTTTGATGAAATCATCCCCGTCTCTGCACTGATGGGCGACGGCATTGGAGAACTGCTTGAGACCATCATCAGATATCTTCCTGAAGGGCCGCAGTACTATCCTCCGGATATATACACTGACCAGCTGGAGAGGTTCCTGGTCTCTGAGATAATCCGTGAGCAGGTGATGCTCCTGACCTCCGACGAGATACCCTACTCCGTTGCCGTGGAGACCGTAAGCTGGGAGGAGAAGGATGGCCTCGTCATAATCGGCGCGGAGATTTATGTTGAAAAAGAGAGTCAGAAAGGTATTATAATAGGTAAGAGAGGGAAGATGCTGAAAGAGATCGGGACCCGGTCACGCCGTGAGATCGAGAGCATCCTGAATTCAAGGGTTTTTCTGGAACTCTGGGTTAAGGTGAAGGAGAACTGGCGGAAGAGGATCTCTGCCCTCAGGGAGCTCGGATATCAGTGATATGTTGATCCAGATGAAAGTAGAAGGACTGCTGTTCGATCCGCGGAGCGGGATGTACATACTGCTCCTGAAGGAACTGGACGGTCCTCAGACCCTACCCATCTGGATAGGCAAACCCGAAGCCGACTCCATCGCCCTTGCCCTCGGAAGGGTGGCCACCCCGCGGCCACTCACCCACGACCTTCTGAAGAACATTCTGAGCACCCTTGACATGCATGTATCCAGGGTGGTTGTAACCGACATTATCGACAACACCTACTATGCCATGCTCTTCCTCACTGACGGGGAGCAGGAGATCTCCATTGATTCAAGACCCAGTGATGCAGTGGCGATCGCCCTCCGTGTGAATGCCCCCATCTTCGTGGACGAAGATATCATCGAGCAGCGGCATCCCGATGAGCTGGAGGAGTGGCTCAAGAACCTCAAACCCGAAGACTTCGGAAACATCATGTAGGCCTGTGCGGGATTGATGCTTCATCGGACTGAAGGCATCGTGCTGCATTCCAGCCCCTACGGGGAAGCCGACCTCATAGTAACATCAGTCACCAGGGACTTCGGCCTCATCCGTCTCTTTGCAAAGAGCCCCAGGAAGGTCGGGAGCCGCTTCGGAAGCAGCCTCGAACCGCTTACCCATGCAAGGATAGCCTTCTTCGGCAAGGAGCAGTCCCGTCTGCCCCGTCTCACCCAGGCGGATATTCTGAGGCCCTTCCAGTCACTGAGGGAACGCATCTCCCTCTTTCTGCAGATATCAGAGGCAGTAGAGCTCACACTCAGGGTACTGCCTGAACGGACAGGAGGCGGAAAGGCCTTCGGGCTCCTTCTCACCACCCTCCGTCAGATTGAAGAGGGCGGCCCTGGAGAGACATACCTCCTCTACTACAAGATACACCTCCTCAGGCTTGCAGGCTTTGCCCCGAAGCTCGGCCGGTGCGGCCGGTGCGGCCAGAGGGCTGAAAGGTTCTTCCTGAGGGAGGGCACGGTGCTCTGCCGGAGATGCGAACCGGAAGGGCTGCCCCATTCTCCCATTGAGCCCAGGACTGAAAGGATCTACAGTTACTTCCTGAGGGCAAGGCCCTCGGGCATCCCCAGGCTGAAGGCGCCTCCTGAGACCATCAAGGGGCTTGCAGAGTTGATAAATGCTCATATAAACTATACAGTAGTTGAAAGACTAAACAGCCGCTCCTTTCCACAACTGGTGGAAAGGGAGGCAGGGAAGGATGCCTTATGAAGGACATATTCTCCATCCAGGAAAGGGTAAACAGGCTCTTTGACGATGTCCTTGCCTCCGGGGGAAGCCGTAAGGGCTCTCCCGACACCTGCTGGTCGCCCCGCGTGGACATATACGAACTCGACGATGCCTTCATCGTGAACGCCGAACTCCCCGGGGTGGAAGAAGATCAGGTCGAGATAAGAATAGAGGGCCGGATAATGACCATCATCGGCCAGAGGCCCTCTCCCTCCTCGGATACTCCCGGAGAGATCTCCCGCTACCACATCATGGAGAACAGCTACGGTCCCTTCAGAAGGGACTTCTCCCTCCCTGACGATATAGACAAGGAAGGAATCACAGCCAGACTCCAGGACGGTCTTCTCCAGATAAGGCTCCCCAAGCACACCCGTCCTCCCGGAAGACAGATCCGGATAGAGTAAGGCAATGATCAGCGCATGGCTGGGACATTCCCTCGACAAGCCCCTTGAACCGCTGGCAAGACGGGTCAGGATCACCCCGAACTTTCTGACAATCACCGGTTTCATCATAACAGTCATCGCCTCCTTCACCATCCCCTTTGAAACCCGTCTCGGCGGTCTTCTCATCCTCCTGGGAGGGGCCTTTGACATGCTCGACGGGGTAGTGGCAAGGACGAACGGGAAGGAGACCGACTTCGGCGCCTTCCTTGACTCCGTGCTTGACAGGTACTCGGACTCGTTCATATTCCTGGCAATTGCCTGGCTTTTTTTTCAGGAGGGAGATGTCCTGGCCGTCTTCCTGAGTCTCGGGACCATGGTGGGAGCGCTCCTCATCAGCTATGCCAGGGCCCGGGCAGAGGGGCTGGGCCTTGAGTGCCGTACCGGGCTGATGGAACGGCCTGAGCGGATAATCCTCGTCGCCGCCGGATGCATAACAGGCTATCTCACACCGGTCATATGGGCACTCTTCATCCTCACCCACCTCACGGTCATCCAGCGGATACTCCATGTGAGAAAAAAGGCAGGATAGCCCTCGGCATCTCATAAAGATACAAAGAGCCGGAACATCTGCCTTGCCGTTTTATAAAACCACCCGGACACGGCCCCCTGTCTGATTATGCAAGATTGAAGTTAATTTCGTTACTTTCGTTTGTTTCGTTCATCTCGTTTCCTGCGTTATACGTTTCTCGCGTTCCACCTTTGTCGCATTGTACATTTCTCGCTCGTTTATCAACCAAACCAACCAAATAAACGAGATAAACCGGACCAACGAGTCTCAGAAGGAGTGGGAACTCTTCATCAGGAGGCCCACGCCGAGATAGGTAAAAAGAACGACTCCATACCCCGCAACCCCTACGATGGCGGCCCTCCTTCCCTTCCACTTCCCAACATACCTCAGGTGCAGGTAAAGGGTGTAGTGGAGCCAGAGCAGGGTGGTCCAGAGTTCCTTCGGAGTCCAGAGCCAGTACCTGCCCCAGGCATAGAAGGCCCACACACCCCCTGCTATCATGGAAAGGGAAAAGAGGAGGTATCCTATCAGGAGCGCCCGGTAGTGGAGTGCCTCTGCTCCGGGCTGCCCACTCCGGAGGTACAGGACACCCAGAACCGCTCCTATCCCGAAGAGCCCGTAGGAGAAGAAGGAGAGGACCACGTGGAACTCGAACCAGTACGTCCTGAGGACCTGCGGCAAGGGGGCGTCCATCCTCCCGGAGAGGACTCCCAGCAGTGTGAATATCATCGCCATCACGGCCACGGGAGGCATCAGCCGCCTCTCAGCCCTCAGGAAGGGAAGGCTGAAGATTCCTGTTGAGAAGGCAAGAAAGACAAGGGTATCATGGAGTCCCACCAGGGGAAGCCTTCCCAGGTCCACCCCCCTCATTATCAGATACCCTCCTTCAAGGATGAGGGCAGCGTAAAAGAGGGGCCTCCAGAAGAGACTGAACAGGAAAAGGGGTATGGCGAAAAAGATTATCACGGAACTGTAGTATCCAAAATAATCTGATAGGATAGGGAAGGCGGTATGGCGGAAAGAATGCACAGTGAGCGAAACGAAGTGGAGCGAGCGAATGATATAATAGTGAACTCTTTGCATTCAGATTCCCGAAGGGAAGATCTAACATCAATGCTCGACACCTTAGAAAACAAGGAGTTCGCACACCTCACAGACCTACTGAGACAGTCAGGCATAACACATGTTGATTCAGATTCCTGTCCTTCAAATCCTGTCGGTTGCATTGTGTTTTTGAAGCCTTGCCGCTCGAAGCGAGTCAAAGCGAAGAGTCGCATCGACCTTCCTTTTAAATTATCCTGGACAACACTGGTGTCCAAAACAATCTGACACGACAGGGAGAGGCGGTATGGCGGAAAGAATACCAATGCTCGACACCTTAGAAAATTAGGGTTTATTGTACCACACAGACCTAACCAGACACTCAGGTATAACACCTGTAGAATCAGGTTGCTGTCCCATAAATCCTGTCGGTTGCATTGTATTCCTGGAGCCTTGCCGCCTCTCCATAAAATTATTTTGTACAGATGTGCCTGGACAAATACTATCACGGAAATATCTTCCGGGGATTGAGTATATTCTTTGGATCAAAGAGCCTCTTTATCCCCCGCATCATATCCATCGCAGTCTGCCCGATCTCCATCGTGATATAGTCGGCCTTCGTAAGGCCCACTCCGTGCTCACCCGAGATGGTTCCTCCCCGCCGGATGGTCTCCTCAAAGATCTCCTTCACCAGCGCAAGCCCCCGGGAGTAGTTCTCCCGGTCGTCCTCGTTCACCATGATGTTCACATGGATATTCCCGTCCCCGGCATGGCCGAAATTGATTATGGGGATACCGCTCTTTTCCGAAAGGTCCTCAAGGAACCTGAGCATCCCGGGCATCTCGGTCCGGGGGACCACTATATCCTCGTTTATCTTTGTAGGGGAGATCCTGTTTATGGCAGGCGAGACAGCCCTCCTGCTTTCCCAGAGCCGCTCTCGTGCCTGGATGTCCTCTGCCATCCTCACATCAGCCCCTCCCTCTTCACAGATCCGGAGCACCTTCTCAGCCTGCCGCCTTACATCGGCGGAGTTGCCGTCAAGTTCAATTATGAGAAGGGCCGTATCAGTGGAAAGACCCGAAGGCCTGAACTCCTCCACCGCCTGGACCGCATACCTGTCCATCAGTTCCAGGACCCGCGGGATTATCCCTGAAGTGACTATGTCTGAGACTACCCTCCCGGCATCGGAAAGGTCGTGAAATGTTGCAAGGAGGGTGACCAGGCTCTCGGGCTCCGGCAGGAACCTCAGCCGGATCTTCGTTATGGTGGCAAGGGTCCCTTCCGAGCCGACGAGGAGTCTCGTGAGGTCATATCCCACAACCCCCTTCGGGGTCCTGACCCCCGTGTTAAGGACCCTCCCGTCAGGAAGCACCGCTTCAAGACCCAGGACATAGTCCCTGGTAACGCCGTACTTCAGGGCCCTTGGCCCGCCGGCGTTCTCGGCCACATTCCCTCCGATAGTGCAGAAGTTCATGCTCGCAGGGTCTGGTGGATAGAAATACCCTTCAAGACCAAGCTCCTTCTGGATATAACCGTTTATCACTCCGGGCTCCACAAGCATGGTCAGGTTCTCCCGGTCGATCTCAAGGACACGCCTCATCCTCTCAAAGCTGACCACCATGGCACCCTTCTCAGGGACCGACCCGCCGGTCATACCTGTCCCCGCACCTCGGGGTATGATCGGGATACCCTCCTCACTGGCGTACTTTGAGATGGCTACCACATCGTCGGTGCTTTCGGGCCAGAGGACCGCACCTGGAAGACGGTCTATCCTTGAGGCATCAAATCCGTAACAGACGAGGTCTTCAGGCTCGGTGCTTATCTGATGACCACTGAGTATCTCTCTAAGTCCCTTCATTGGCAAGACTCTCTATCAATTCCTCCAGGGTCTCCTTTGTCTGCTCATCCATGGGGAGAAACTGGACCGCCACTGCATACACGGGCATGATATCCCTCTCCGCCTTCCTCGTCCTCACCAGCACGGCCCTCACGACCCTGGCATTGAGGTTCAGTTTTCCCCTGGTGTGGTTTATCGAGATCATGCACCTCGACCCGGGGTTGAACCGTCGCGTACTCTCAAAGAGGGCACCGCCCAGGCTTATGTCCTTCACATCAATCTCAGTTGCAAGGACGACATGGCCCTCCACTTCGCCGCGGACCGTTACCCTTCTGTGCCTTCTCATTTCCATGATGTGGTGTATTGGTTATTGGTTATTGGTTGCTGATTTATTGAGTTATTGGATTATTGCCCGCATTCATTTCGTCTGTCTCGTTTGTTTTCTGCGCCATCAACGCAATAAACGCAGAACCCGTAACGTCGTTCCCTCATGCGAACTCCAGTGAGAGCACCTTGGACACACCGGGCTCCTCCATGGTTATCCCGTAGAGATATTCGGCACCCTCCATGGTAATCCTGTTGTGTGTGATAACTATGAACTGGATATTCCTGGTAAGGTCCCTGAGCATCTCCCTGAACCTTACGGTATTCGATTCGTCAAGGGGGGCATCGGCCTCATCCAGGATGCAGAGGGGCGAGGGTTTCAGCAGAAAGCCTGCAAAGAGGAGCGATACGGCGGCAAGGGCCTTCTCACCGCCGGAGAGGAGGTTCAGGTTCTGGAGCCTCTTGCCGGGAGGCTGGGCAACGATTTCTATCCCGGACTCCAGTATGTTCTTCTCATCAGTCAGCCTGAGTTCAGCCGAGCCACCACCGAAGAGCGTGGTGAAGACCTCCCTGAATTTCTTGTTGAGTCCCTCAAAGGCATCACGCAGGAGTTTCCTTGTGGTCCTGTTTATCCTTGAGATCGCCTCCTCCAGTTCCTCTATGGAACTCACTATATCCTGGTGCTGCCTGCTCAGGAACTCGTACCGTTCAGAGAGCTCCCTGTGCTCATCAAGGGCCGCCAGGTTCACCGGTCCCATCGCCTCCAGTTTTTCCCTCAACTGCCGGACCTTCTCCCTCTCCTCCTCAGGATCAAGACCCTCCAGGGGGATCTCCTCAGAGGAGACATCCACTCCGTACTTCTCGATGATACCTTCAACGAGCCGTGCCGTCTTCATCTCAAGCTCCGTCAATCCGATCTCCCGGGCATGTATATCCTCGCTCAGGCGGTTCAGTTCCTCCCGGACCTTCCCGATCGAGGCCTCCTCGGCAAGGAGTTCCTCCTGTTCAGTCCTGATAACCTCCCTCTTGCCGGATATGCCCTGCCGGAGCCTCTGGGCCGTCCGGGCCACTTCTTCGAGTTTCTCCCCGATCTCCCGGAGCTCTTCCCTCTTTTTCTCTGTCTCTGTCTTCTTCCTCTCAATGGCCTCACCGGACTCAAGGGCCCTTCTCTTCATCTGGCCGATGGCGCTCCTTATTCCCTCCATCTCCCTTTCCATGGACCGGAGCCTCTCCGTATCTCCCTGGAGTTCTATCTTCATCTGGTTAAGGGCATCAATCTTCTGGGTTATGACCTCCCTCAGTTCTTCCACCCTGTTCTGGATGAGATCAAGTTCATCCTCCATCCCCTCCCGTTCCGCCATTGCTCCGGAAAGCTCCTCTTCCTTGGCCCTCTTCGCCTCCTCAACCCCGGCAAGTTCCTGTTCCGCCCCTGCCCTGTCAAGACCGAGCATATCGGCCTTTCTCAGGAACCGGGACTCCTCATCCCTCAATCCCCTGAGGGTTATCTCCATGCCGGAGATCTCCTTTTCAAGGCTGACTATCCCTGCCTCCACCTCACTCAGGAATCCCCTGATTCCCTCAACGGCCTCCTCAGCCCGGGATATTTCTTCATCTATCTCTCCAAGCCTGGACTTCTTCTGCTGGAGAAGGCCCTCCAGTTCCCTTATCTCCCGTCTGACCTTGAGTATGCTTGAACCACTTCCGCAGAGGAGCACACCACGCTGCTGGAGCAACTCGCCATCCCTGGTCACCAGACTGACCCCGCTGGGCAGTGTACCCCGCTCCATCATGGCATGGGCGGTCTCCAGGTCCTGTACCATCAGGAAACTGCCAAGAAGTTTTTTCACAAGGGGACTGAAACGGTTCTCATTACCCACTACCCCGGAGAGCAATACCCCTTCCCCTGGCACCCCGTCAAAGTCATCCCCTCCGGGGACCTCAAGGTCATCAACCGAGAGGACGGCCGTCCGGGGAAGCCCCCTTTCCTTCACGACCCTGGCAGCCTCAAGGAGGTCCCTCTGGGACCTGACCAGATGGCCCATGATCTTGTCGGCAAGAGCGGCTTCCACCGCCCTTTCATACTCTTCCGGGACATCCACAACGGCTGAAAGGGCTGCAAGGAGTTCAATACCCTTTCTCTTCAGTTCATCCTCATCTATCTCCCCCCTGACCATCTCGTTCAGCGACGCCACCCGGGCACCGACCGATGCGACCTCCTCACGGAGGGAGTTCTTTTCTGCTGTCAAGGACTTTATCTTTTCAAGGCCTGCCTTGAGTTCCCCATTCAGCCTCTCCCGCTCGGCATACCTGCCCTGGATCTCCCGGCGTTTCTCCTCTATCTCAGACTCATTCCTCTTGATCTCAGCCCCGATCTCGGCGGCCCGCCTCCGGGCCTCTTCCATCTCCCTCGTCACCCGCACCATCCGCCGCCGGAGGTCTTCCTTCTGGAGTTCAAGCCTGTTCAGGTCATTCCTTATCAGACCGAGCCTGTCAGTAAGGGAGAAGAGTTCCTTCCGTGCCTCCTCCAGTTCCTCCTCCCGCAGGCGGAGAACTTCCCTGTCTTCCCGGAGTTCATCCTCCCTGCTCCGGAGAACACCCTTTGTGGCCTCCACCTTCTCCTTTATCCTGGCCTCATTCTCCCTCAGTTCCCTGAGGGAGGCCTCCCTTCTCTCCTGCTCCTCCTCCAGTTCCCTGATCTGACTCCTGAGGAGTTCTATCTCAGCCTCCATATGCTCTATATCCCGTCTGTAAAGGGCCTCCCGCTGCTCAAGGGACCGCAGTCCGGCCTCCTTCTCCTCAAGTGCCTTCACCTCTGCCTCTATGGACTTCTCATCCTCTATGAGCCTGATCCTTCTTTGCTGGACAGTGTTCTCTCTCTCAGTTATATCCCTTCTGAGGAGGGCCTCCCTCTCCTTGAGCCCTGAAAGCTCCCTTCTGAGTTCCGAGGTCTTCCTGCTCATCTCGAGGTACTCATGCCTTGAAAGCCTGAGTTCGGCCTCCCGGAGGAGGTCGGAAGACTCCCTGTATCTTTCAGCCTTTTTCGCCTGGCGGTTCAGGGAGTTCATCTGCCTCTTCACCTCAGAGAGGATATCCCCTATCCGCTGAAGGTTCAGCCTGGAGGACTGGAGTTTGTTCTCTGCCTCGGCCCTCCTGACCTTGTACTTCATTATCCCGGCCACCTCTTCGATCAGGAACCTTCTCTCCTCGGGCTTTGCATTTATGATCTCACCTATCCTTCCCTGCTCGAGGATGGAGTAACTCCTCATCTCCAGTCCCGTATCCAGGAAGATCTCCCTGATATCCCTTAGCCTGCAGGGTTGCCGGTTTATCAGATATTCACTCTCTCCCGACCGGTAGAGCCGCCTGGTAACCACGACCGTGTTGCTGCCGGAACCACCGTTTCCCTCCTCGGGAAAGGAGATATGGAGGTTCACCTCAGCCATCCCCCGGGGTTTTCTTGACTGGGAACCGCTGAATATCACCTCATCCATCCTGTTTCCCCTGAGCATCTTTGCGGACTGCTCCCCCAGGACCCATCTGAAGGCATCCACTATATTGCTCTTGCCGCAGCCGTTGGGCCCCACAATACAGGTTATCCCGGGATGGAGGGTGAATGTCGTCTTTTCACAAAAGGATTTGAACCCGGTGAGCTCGATCTTCTCAATCTTCATCTCCCTATGATTATACTCTCCCCCATCTGAAGGTGGCAAGATTTTTTTGCTGTGCCTGCAGACCGGACTTCCACCCTTCCCCGGAATTGCCAAAAGAAAACAACCAGAGGGCCAGACGGGCAGGCGGGCATTACCTTTGAGCGGATTCAGGCAATCTATGACCTTCACCAGGAGGGTGAAGGTAATTGCCTGCCTCGGAACAGGCCATGGATGGCCTGTGAGAATGATGCTCAAAGGTATTGACCGCCTGATAACTTAATCAACCGTGGAGTCAATCGGCAGTTTAGGGCCTTCCGTCCCCCTTTCCCCTCAAGTTCCCCCGGAACCAGCCGATAAATATGGTATATCACTGCGCCCGGGAAATTAATGAATCTGAGGGAGGCGGTATGGCGGAGAAATGCAAATGTCAGAACAGGAATCTTGATATATGAAAACCCTCTGAAGGGAGGACTGAAGAACAATTGCGTATCCTGCTGATGATCCTTCTTGTCCTGGCCCTGCCTGGCACCACGGCAGCGGCGGACCTGATCATCTCCCTCGACACATCGGGAAGCATGCAGAGGTCTGATCCCGGCAATCTCAGGGCCGAGGCCCTTGAACTCCTGCCCGACATTATGAGGGCTTCTGACAGGATCGGCCTTCTGGGCTTTGATGAAACCGCAAGCATCAGGATCCCCCTCACCCCTGCTCCTGAACTCAGGGGAAGGATGGGGAGGATAATCAGTAAGATCCCGGCCAGGGGACGTCATACAAACCTCTTTTCCGCCCTTGAACTGCCCCTGCATATACTCCCCGGAGAAGGGAAAGGCACCGGTTTCATCATCCTTCTGACTGACGGGAAGATGGATACCGGCTCTCCCCGTGAAGACAGACTTCTTGAGGAGAGGATACTGAAGGAGCTGATTCCCCGGATGAAGAGAAAAAAGATCCGGCTCTTTGCCGTTGTCCTCTCAGGAGAGCCTGATTCCTCCGTGTTTCCCGAAAGAATAACCTCTGCCTCAGGGGGGGGTACCTTCAGAATCAGCAACAGCCGTGAGATCCATATGGCCCTCTCCCAGATCTTCTCGGAGATCTCATCACCGGACCGGCTTCCAGTAAGAACCAGGAAGTTCTCCGTTGATCCGACGGTAAAGGAACTCAATATCATTGCAACGAGGGCCCACCTTGATACCCCCATCCGGCTCGAACTCCCCTCCGGAGAGGTCCTGACATGGAAGGACCACCCTGTCCCTGTCCGCTGGCACAGGGCGAGCCTCTATGAATTCATCCACATCAGGGAACCCATGACAGGTGTCTGGAAGATCCTCTACAGCAGTGGGCGGGATGAACGGGTCTTCATCCTTGCGGACCTCACCCTGAAGGTCTGGGGCCTGGACAGCTCACCCCGTCCGGGCAGGAGGATAGAGATATACGGAGTCCTCTCGGAAAACGGCAAGAGGTTCACAAAGGTCCCCCTCATCCTTGAGGATGTGAAGTTCACAGGGTTTATCACCGGTCCTGATGGTGAGGATAGGCCCCTCATATTCAGTCCCCCCGAACCCCCTCCTGACGGGGTTTACAGCGCCTCCTTCCTCCCTTCCTCAGCAGGAATGTACAGGATCACAGTAAGGGCCACGGGAAAAACCTTTGAGCGTGAGAGGGTCCTTGCCATCCAGATACCGCCGGAGGAAGCACCTCTCTATGCAGAACCTCTGAGAGAGTCCTCATCAACGCCTCCCCATCCCACCAGGAGTGAAGAAGGGAAGGGAGAAGAACAGGAGCTCCCACCGGCCCGGAAGGTAACAAAGGAACCCCCGCAGGAGCCACCTCCACCGGAAGTCCCCGGGAAGGGGGAGCCCGGACCGCCCCCACCAACACAGATGGTGGCTGAACCCGTGGACTGGGGATGGGCCTTTCTGAGGTTCGGGCTGATAAACCTGGCAGGCGGCCTGCTCGTGGGAGGAGCCTTTCTGATCAGGAAGAAAAGGAGGTCTCCAGGAAATGCTCAGGATTGATCCCCTGTACCTCCTGCTTCTCTCCGAGGCGGCCCTCCTCCTTGGAGGGGGAGTCCTCTTCCTCCTTTACAGGCTGGGGAAGTCCGGTGGCAGAGCACCGGAGAAAGAGGTGCTCGATATCTCCCAACTCATGGAGGCACTGAATGCAGAGAATGAGGAGTTGGAGGGCAGGAAGGAGGTCTTCGAGGACGAGAGGACGGAGGATACGAACATCCTCCTTCACAGGAAGACCTTCCAGTTCCACCACGCATTCATCAGGGAGATGACAGCCGCCCTTGAGAAGAAAGGGCGGACAGGGATCGAAAACCTGACGGAATACCTCGTCAGGGGGATCAGGGAGACCATAAACCGGGGGATACTCTGGGTAAAGGAGATAATAGAGGAAAAGGAGAGGACCATCGAGGAACTCCGGAAGGAGCTCACCGCCCATGAGGGGGTGATAGAGCAGATGAAGGCAGCCTTCATAAAGCAGAAACACCGGATTGCGGACCTGCTGAGTTCCCAGGAGATGCTCCGGCAGATCCAGAAGAGGTTCGATTTCCTCCGCGACCGGAACAGCCGGCTCAAGGAGAAACTCCAAGAGGCACTCTCGAACCAGTGCAGCCCTGAAGAGTCATCAAGGCTGGTGGAAGAACTGGAGGCGGTGAATCATGAGCTTGAGCTCTGCATCAAGACCCTGGAGAAGGAAAACCAGCGGCTCCAGGAGAGGCTTGGTCAGTATGAAAGCGGGATCAACGAACTGGAGGGAGAATTCACAGAGTTGCTCACCGTCCCGGTGGAACAGACGTCAGCAGATGGAGAGGTAGAATCCCTCAGGCAGGAGTTGTCAGCCAGGGAGGAAGAACTCCAGGAACTCAGAAAGGAAATGGAGGATCTCGAGAGGGAGTACCTGGTACTTTACAAGCAAGTGAATTCCTGACCCCTCACCCCTGACCTATCACCCATTACCCATAACATATTACCCACTGAATATTAAGTCATTGGTCAGTGGTCATTTCCCGCATCCCCACTTATACGCATTATCGCTTTCACGCCTTCTGCGTTTCTCGCTTTATACCTTTCTCGCATCCACGCTTGTACGCATATACGCATCAACGGAATCAACGCCGCATCATTTTCTCCAGGATCTTTTCTTCATACTCCGGCAAGGCCCCCACGGAGAAGGCCCGCTCCCTCATCATGTTAAGCCTCATTATCTTGAAGTTCAGTTCCCTTATTTTCCTGAGCCGCTCCCTGTCATCGTCAAGCCTCTCTATGAGTTCCTTCAGTGAGACAATCTCCCTTCTAAGATCCAGTTCCGGCGGGATACAGCCGGCATTCTTCAGAACGCGGTAAGCGGCACGGAGATCCTCCGGGACAAAGGCATCATCCTCGAGGTGAAGTGGTTTGCCTCTGTTGGCAAGATTCTCAAATTCGCCCTCCTCCATGGCCCTCCTGATCCGCTCCTCAGCTATCTTCCTGAACATCTCCATCCTCTTCCTCTTTCACCCGGTCACCGGCGATCCTGTACTCCCCCATCGCCCACCTGCCCAGGTCGATCAGCTTGCACCTCTCGGAACAGAAGGGCCTCCAGGGATTCTCCTCCCAGGTGGTGTAGACCTTGCATATGGGACACCTGATCCTCATTTAAACCCGTCCATCATTATTATAAATTATAACCAAAACATGCAACAGGTGAGAGGCTACAGGCCAAAGGCAATAGGCAAGAGATCAAGGTTGAGGCCTTCCCACTAACCGATATCTCCAATCGCCCATTTCCCCTTGCCCATCGCCCGCGTTCTTTGCGTTTATCTCGTTTATCTCGTTGATTTCGTTTGTTTCGTTCTTTCTCGCATCCACACATCCACGCATTTACGCATATACACTTGTACGCTTTCCCGCATTATGCGTTTCCCGCTTTTTAGAACGTCGAACCCAGAACGTAGAACGTCGAACCCAGAACGTAGAACGTCGAAC
>CAZITN010000029.1:29211-31376 GCA_964542175.1 uncultured Thermodesulfovibrio sp.
AGAACGTCGAACCCAGAACGTAGAACGTCGAACCCAGAACGTAGAACGTCGAACGTATCAACTCAACTCCGGCACCTCCTCCCTGAGCCGCCTGATCAGCATCCCGCTTGCAAGGCCGTTGATCAGCCCCGTGACCACTCCCGTGCCCAGTATCACGGGAGAGAGATAGAGGAGCACATCCAGCTTCCTTACAAAGAGGAGATAGGCGACCCCCAACTGGGCGAGGTTGTGCACAAAGGCCCCTATCAGGCTCAGCCCCAGGGGGCTTAGAAGGCTTCCGAGGCCATACCAGGCAAGGGCCATGGCTATGGTGCTTGAGAGCCCACCGGCAAGGCTCAGTAAGAATCCGGGTCCCATGAAGGTTCCCACCATGAGGGAAACCACCGTCACCCTGATCAGGGTGAGCATCAGGCCGGTCCTGAAACCGTAGAAAACGATAACCGTAAGGGTGATGATATTGGCAAACCCGAACCTGAGCCAGGGAAGGGGCGTGGGGACCATCCGTTCAAACCCGTGCAACCCGATGGCTATTGCAACGAATATCGCGATCCTCAGCCTATCGCGTGATTGCATCAACGCCTCCTCCAGCAGCCCCCTTATTCCCTCCTTCAACAGAAACCACCACCCTGTTCGGGAGACATACGATCGCCCCCTGCCTGATCCAGCCCTCCTTCACGCAAATCTTCTGCGGACAGGGGGAGTCCTCCACCCTCACGCGGCCGTCCCGGATCACGACCTTCGTGATTCCGAGGGGACCCTTCACGCCGACCACCCTGTCCTCCCCTAAGGGAAGGCGGTAAACCCCCTTGCCGTCCACCTCGATAACAACCGTCTCACCGGGCGGCATTACCCTCTTTACAAGGACAAAACCTCCCAGGGACAGAAAGAGGAGGACCATGAGGAGCACCCAGTCAAGGAAGGTGGTTCCCTCAACCGCCCTTTTTAATAATCCTGAGCCTATCCTTGAGTCCTTCCGTCGTAATAATCTTCCCTGCCTCATCAACCATCACGGCATCAAAGCCGAGCCTCCTGATTATCCCCATTCCCCTTTCAGGCCCGGCTATGAAGAGGGCCGTGGCAAGGGAGTCCGTCAGCACCCCCTCAGGGGCAATCACCGTCACGCTCCTGAGACCCCGGGCCGGATGGCCTGTCCCGGGGTCTAACAGGTGATGATACCGTACTCCGTCCTTTATGAAGAACCTTTCGTAGTCTCCTGAAGTGGAAATGGCACTGTCCTTCAGGGAGAGTACCGCTATCAGGTCATCCTTTCCTCCCCTGGGGTCCTTTATCCCCACCTTCCAGGGAGACCCGTCCGGCTTCAGCCCGTACCCCCTGATATCCCCGGCAACGGCAACAAGGGCCGCTTTTATTCCGAGGCCCTTCAGCAGACCCACTACCCTGTCGGCGGCATATCCCTTGGCGATACCCCCTGTATCTGTCACCATCCCCCTTCTTTTCAGAAAGACGGTCCTTTCACCGGGGTCAAGACTGATATCTCTGTAGTTTACATACCTGAGGGCCTCCCGGATCTCCTCCTCCGTGGGAAGGATCTTCTTGTGAAAGTCATAAAGCCGGGTAAGCTTCCCGACGGTGAGATCAAAGGCCCCTCCCGTCTCTTTCGAGACCTCGACCGCCCTTCTGATAACCTCGAAGGTCTCCTCCGAGACCTTCACAGGCCGCAGGCCTGCATTCCTGTTTATCCTTGTGATCTCGCTCCTGTCTGAAAAGAAGTTCAGAAGCCCTTCAAGCCTTCTGAGTTCATCAAAGCCCTTCTCTATCGCAGCCCCGGCCTCCTTTTCATCCTCCGCAACAACGGTGATGGTGACTATAGTATCCATCACAAACCCGGTCTCCCTGAACATCCTCTCCCCGGCCCTTTTACAGGCAGGCAGAAGAACGATCAGCATGAGTATCACCGCCAATGAAACAGACCTCATACCAGACCTCCCGGAAAAATTTCGTTCATCTCGTTTGTTTCGTTTGTCTTGTTCATTTCGTTACTTTAGTTAATCTCGTTTATTTAGTTTGTTTCGTTCTTTCTTGCGTTTATCGCATCCCCGCTTAGACGCATTTACGCATTATCGCTTTCTCGCGTTCCACCTTTCCCGCCCTTTCATAAACGCTATCGCTATTAACTTGGAACGTAGAACGCAGAACGTAGAACG
>CAZITN010000030.1:0-3114 GCA_964542175.1 uncultured Thermodesulfovibrio sp.
AGAGATGAATATGGTCAGGGCGTCCTGCCTCTCAAGACTGATTGTACTGCCGCTGCCAAACTCCTTTACCACCTCTATTCCCTTCTGGATGAAGGCAGAGTCAAACAATGAAAGGACCTGCTCCATCACTTCAGTCAGTGGCTCAGGAACTCCGGGCTCCTTTCTCACCCTCGTATAATCAAGGAGGGCCTTAGTCAGCCCGCTCATATACCTCATGACCTCACTCATCTTTCCAAGATATTTTTCTGAATTCCGGCTCTCTGGAGAGATCGTCTTCAGAAGTTCAAGGTAGTTATTCATCACATAGAGGGAACCGTTAAGGTTATGGACGATATACATGAGCATTGAACCTATCACAGCCATCTTGCCCACCCTGATCAGGGACTCCCGCTCCTTTGTTCCTTCAACAGCGTGTCTCTCCGATATGATCATTCCCACAAGGGGGGTCTCACCATCATGCCTGACAGGAAAGGCCATCACGTCCATCAGTCTCTTCTCCCCTCCACTCCACTTCTGCCTGTGAAAAACTCTCACAACCATGCCCGTATTCCTTACAGCCCTCATGGGACATTCATCCACAGGGACAGGACATTGCTCTGCGCTGTCGTTGAATACTTCAAAACACCTCTTCCCCTCAAGGTGTTCACCCTGAAAGACATCCTTCAGGAACCTGTTTGCAAAGAGTATCCTGCAGTCGTGATCCACCACAACCCCCCCCATCGGCATGTTCTCCACCAGGCCTTCTGAATACAAAATACATCCATCCGCTGACTGTAATCTCTTCAATCCCGCCTCCCTTGGTTTATATGAATATTATACCTGAATTGTTCGGAGATGGTATTTTCAAGGAAGTTTCGATGCTGTTTTCTGCCGGAGTAAGTCTCTGATCGAAATGTGATAAAATAATCACAATTCCTTTTCCAGAACGGACTCGTATCGAGCATATCGAAGATACCCTCGGCAAGCCGGAAGGTTCTTCATCTTCAGTCTTCAGATATCTCCGTAAAGAAACTGGAGCAGGGTTATCGCCACAATGGATGCTGTCTCTGCCCTCAGAACCCGCCTTCCGAGGCTTGCAGGCATAAACCCGGAAGACAGGGCAGACTGGACTTCATGATCAGAAAGGCCACCCTCAGGACCGGTCAGACAGTAAAATGGAAGTTGCTCTCCTTTCACCGTACCGGCAATCTCATTGAGTTTACCCTTCCCATCCCTGTGAAAGACGATCTTGATGGCTTCAGCAGGAAGGCCCTGTAGCACCTCTTCAAGGCTCATGATACCGGGAATCTCGGGAATAACCGTCCTTCCCGACTGCCTGACCGCCTCTCTGGCCACCTTCCGCCAGTGTTCAAGCCTTCTTGTAACCCTTACCACAGAACGCTCCGTTACGACCGGAAGTATCCCTTTAATCCCGAGCTCGGTGGTCTTCTGAACAACAAGGTCCATCTTCTCGCCTTTGAGCAAGGGCTGTATGAGGTATAACGAGAGGAGTGATTCCGTCTCCGGGGTCAACCTGCCTTTAATCCGCACCGATAGAGACCTTCTTCCGATAGACTCCACAATTCCTTCAAGGACTCTACCCCTCCCATCCAGCACCTCCACCGGGTCTCCCTTTCTCGTCCTGAGGACATCTCTAAGGTATCTCAGGCTCTCCCCCTCGACAGAGATCTTTCCTGAACTGGATGATACATCAGGGAGAATTATCCGGCGGCGGGTGGTCATCACTCGGCGGGAGTAAAGAAATCCTTAAGCTTGTCCATGAATCCCCTGTGCACCTCGTCGCCTGCGAGTTCGGCAAACTCCTGGAGTATCTCCTTCTGCCGCTGACTGAGCTTTCTGGGCACATCAATATAGACCCTCACGACCTGGCTCCCCTTGCCGGTTCCGCTGAGTCTGGGAACACCCTTTCCCTTCAGGACGAACTCCTTTCCAGACGGTGTACCGGCAGGTATCCGGAGTTTTTCAGGTCCGTACAGGGTAGGGACCTCTATCTCACCCCCAAGCGCCGCCTGGGGAAAGGTGATGGGGACATCACAGTAAAGATTGAGCCCCTCCCTTTTGAAAAACCTGTGAGGCTTTACATCAAGGACTATAAACAGGTCACCTGGGGGACCGCCGTGACTTCCAAGTTCTCCCTCACCGCCCATCCTCAACCTCGTTCCACTGTCCACACCTGGGGGAATCTTCACAGAGATCTTCCGGAACCTTCGTACCGAGCCTCTCCCTCCGCACTTTTTGCAGGGTTCTGAGATGAACTCGCCTGTTCCGCCGCACCTGCCACAGGTCCTCGTGACAGAGAAAAACCCCTGCTGAAAATGGATCTGTCCTGTCCCTCCACATTCAGGACATCTGACAGGCCGTGTACCTGGCTTTGCCCCCGAACCGTCACAGGCTTCACACCGGAGCCATCGCGGGACTTTTATCTCCTTTTCAACACCCCTTACGGCCTCCTCAAGGGTGATCTCCAGATCATACCGGAGATCGGCCCCCTTTGTAGGACGGGGCCTCCTCCTTCCGGTAAAGGTCCCGAAGAAATCACCGAAGATATCCTCAAAGACATCTGAAAAGGTCCCGGAGAATCCGCCGAACCCGGCCTCGGCACCACCGAAGCCCTCAGCAGTCCCGAACCTGTCGTAGTTTGCCCTCTTCTGGGGATCACTCAGACAGGCATAGGCCTCGTTTATCTCCTTGAACCTCTCCTCAGCCTCTCTGTTATCCGGGTTATGGTCAGGATGGTACTTTCTGGCAAGTTTTCTGAACGCGCTTTTGATCTCCTCGTCAGAGGCACCCCTTTCAACCCCAAGTATCCTGTAATAGTCTTTCATATCATTGGTGTATTCGTTATTAAGTTATCGGGTTATTGAGTTATTAACGGTCTCAAAATAATTGCAACAAAGAACAGGTTGCAGGCAGTGCTGGTGAGGGCATCAAATTCAGCGATACTCACAGTGCCGTTAAACGATGTATTGATCACGGCATTAAACCTCACAGGTCCTGAAATGTGTAATTAAATCCCATCGCATTAATTTGTGCCCGAAACAGTACTGCCTGCTATACGATAAAGCATACAGTCTGTAACTTTTATTATGAGACTGTTTATATTATACCTGAGCC
>CAZITN010000030.1:3214-4538 GCA_964542175.1 uncultured Thermodesulfovibrio sp.
TCATAAATCAGGGGTTCAGGAGAGCACCTGAACCCCTGATTCAGCAAGTCGTCAAATGTACTCAGGACTTATCCTTGTCCACATCCTCGAACTCAGCCTCGACAACCTCTTCCTCCTCCGGGCCTCCACCATCGGTCTGGCCGGTTTCACCGGTCTCACCAGGGGCAGAAGCACCGGTCTGTCCGGCCTGTGCACCTTTGTATATGTGCTCGGCCAGCTTATAGGAGGCCTGGGTAAGCTGTTCTATGGCAGACCTTATCTCAGAAGGCTCCGTTGAGCTCTCCTTCACCTTTTTGCAGTTTTCCAGGGCCTCTTCGATCGCCTTCTTCTCATCCTCCGTCACCTTGTCGCCATAGTCCTTCAGGGACTTCTCAACGGAATAACAGAGATTATCCGCCTCATTCTTCGCCTCGACGAGTTCTTTCTTCTTCCGGTCCTCTTCAGCATGCTCTTCGGCCTCACGCATCATCCTCTTGATCTCATCCTCGCTGAGGCCGGACGATGCCGTAATCCTGATCGACTGTTCCTTCCCTGTCCCGAGGTCCTTTGCCGAGACATGGAGTATCCCGTTGGCATCGATATCAAAGGAGACCTCGATCTGGGGCACACCCCTTGGAGCAGGCGGTATTCCCACCAGTTCAAACACGCCAAGAAGTTTGTTGTCTGCCGCCATCTCACGTTCTCCCTGGAATACCTTTATCGTCACAGCCGGCTGGTTATCGGATGCGGTGGAGAAGATCTGGCTCTTCCTTGTGGGTATTGTCGTGTTTCTCTCAATGATCTTTGTAAAGACACCTCCCAGGGTCTCAATCCCGAGAGAAAGAGGGGTGACATCAAGGAGAAGGACTTCCTTGACCTCTCCCTTGAGCACTGCACCCTGGATGGCAGCACCGATGGCGACAGCCTCATCAGGGTTGACACCCTTATGAGGATCCTTTCCAAAGAGCTTCTTCACCATCTCCTGGACCTTTGGGGTCCTGGTCTGTCCCCCTATAAGGAGCACTTCATTGATATCCTTCTCTGAAAGTTTTGCATCATCGAGGGCCTTTCTGCAGGGGATTGAGGTATTCTCAACCAGATCCTCCACAAGCTGTTCAAACCTGGCTCTTGTGAGCTTCATAACGAGGTGTTTCGGGCCTGTCGCATCGGCAGTGATAAAGGGAAGGTTTATCTCCGTCTCCATTGCTGTGGAGAGTTCAATCTTCGCCTTTTCTGCCGCTTCCTTCAGACGCTGAAGCGCCATTCTGTCCTGCCTGAGATCTATCCCCTGTTCCTTCCTGAACTCATCAACCAGCCAGTCTATGATTTTCAGGTCGAAATCATC
>CAZITN010000030.1:4638-6905 GCA_964542175.1 uncultured Thermodesulfovibrio sp.
TCAAAGTAGGCAGGAACGGTGATAACGGCATCTGTCACAGGCTCACCGAGATAGTCCTCCGCCGCCTGCTTCAGTTTCTGGAGTATCATTGCCGATATCTCGGGAGGACTGTACCTCTTTCCCATAACCTCTACATGGGCATCACCATTCGGGGCAGCCACAATCTTGTAGGGAAGCCTCTTCATGGCCTCCTTCACTTCATCTGAGTCATACTTCCGCCCCATCAGGCGCTTTATGGAAAATATGGTATTCTCGAAATTGGTTATGGCCTGCCTCTTTGCAACCTGCCCGACAAGCCTTTCACCCTTCTCAGTAAAAGCCACTACAGAGGGAGTGGTTCTTGCACCTTCCTGGTTCGGTATAACTACCGGTTCACCACCCTGGACAACCGCAACAACAGAGTTTGTTGTTCCGAGGTCTATCCCTATTGCCTTTCCCATTGTTTAGTCCTCCTTCTCCTGATCTTTTTTCTTGACATCCCTTTCAGTATCTTCACCGGCCAGAGCCTCTCCAACGCTTTCCGTCCCATGCGAGTCAGACTCATCCGGTCCTTTATCATCGGGCTTTGCCTCAACATTCCTGGATACTGCCACAAGTGATGGGCGGAGCACCCTCTCTTTAAGGAGATAACCCTTCCGGTACTCTTCCACAACAGTATTGTTCTGAACGTCCGATCTCTCTATCTGGCTCATGGCATGATGAACATTCGGATCAAAGGGTTTTCCGAGGGCTTCTATCTCCTCAACGCCGTACTTGCCTATCACCTTCTTGAACTCCCTCAGTGTAAGTTCAACTCCCTCAATGAGACTCTTTGGATCAGAGTCCCTCGATGCATGCTCAAGGGCCATCTCGAGATTGTCCAGAACCGTCAGCAGGTCGCTTATCACCGGTTCAACAGAGTACTTTACGAGCTCTTCCTTCTCCTTCTGGACCCTTTTCCGGTAATTTTCGAATTCAGCATAGAGCCGGATGTATCTATCCCTCTCATTGGCAAGGCTTTCTTCCAGTTCCTTCACCTTCTCTTCAAGGGATTTATCCTCTGAAACCACCTCTACGGGTTCCTTCCTTTTCTCCTCTAATGGATGTTCCCGTTTTTCCTCGATATCCTTCACTTCCCTCTCTTCCACCCTTCTCCTCCTTCGTTGTAAAGATTGCTCAGAAACCTGGCTGCCGTCTCCACGAGTGAGATAGAACTGGAGTAGTTCATCCGCCTGGGTCCTATTATCCCTATCACGCCCGCCTTCCGGTCTCCCTCTGAATAGGTCGAGGCTATAACACTCATCCCCTGGAGTTCCTCGACGGGATTTTCCATCCCTATAACCACCTGGAGCCCGTCGGAGTCCATTATCTGGTCTATAAGTTTCACAAGGGCATGCTTGTTCTCTATAGTCCGGGTAAGGTCCTTGATCTGCCTCAAATCAGTAAACTCCGGAAGATCGAGTATCCTCGTCATTCCTGAAAGAAAAATATTTGAATCATACTCATATATGAAATCCCTGTAAATCTCCATAGCCCTTTCGACAAGGGTATCAAATTTTCTCTTTTCTGAGATCATTTCGTTTACCAGGTGTTCCCTTATCTCCTTGATGGTATAGCCTGCAAACTCCCTGTTCAGGTACCCTGCTATCTGTTTCAGGTCTCCCTGGCTGAGCCCATGTTCATTTTTTATGATCTTGTGTCTTATTATCCCCTCTTCCGTCACCATTATAACAGCAATCCTGTCTTCCCGGTAAGGAACAAAATCCACCTGACGCAAAATGCTTCCCTCAGCTCCTGGAGACACCCCAAGACCGAGGTAACGGGAGATCTTTGAGAGGGTATCCGTTGCAACTCCGAGCAACCTGTCCATATCATCGGCAACAGATTGAAACTCACGTTCCAGTTCCTCCATCAGGCCACCATCCTCATCGGGCCTCTCAACGATCAGACTCTCCACATAGTACCGGTAACCCCTGTCCGTGGGAACCCTGCCCGCTGATGTGTGAGGCTGCATCAGATAACCCATTTCCTCAAGATCAGCCATTATGTTTCTTATCGTAGCAGGAGACCATTCGAACCCGTACCTCCGTGTCAGGAACCGGGACCCTACAGGTTCTGGGCTTTCAATATAACTCTTTATTATAGCCCACAGGACCGCTCTGCTCCTCTCATCAAGACCTTCTACATCTCTGTTTGCCACGGCTTGATCTCCTTTAGCACTCACCTTGATAGAGTGCTAATAATTTATCAGAATTTACGGCTCTCTGTCAAGTTTATCAATATCTTCC
>CAZITN010000030.1:7005-31226 GCA_964542175.1 uncultured Thermodesulfovibrio sp.
GTGCTAATAATTTATCAGAATTTACGGCTCTCTGTCAAGTTTATCAATATCTTCCTGAAGTTACCAAATGACTCCGGTCGAAAATCGTGAGGGCAGTCAGGGCTGCTCTGACCGAGATCAAGGCAATCCGGGATATCTTCCAAGTCCAGTCAAGGAAAGGTTATAATCACTCAATGGAAAAAACTGGAATAATCCTTCTGAATCTGGGAGGACCGGAAAGCCTGAAGGCTGTCCGCCCCTTTCTCTACAACCTGTTTTCAGACAGGGATATCATTCCCCTGGGCCCTCCTTTTTTACAGAAACCCATTGCCTGGCTTATCTCCGCTTTCCGGGCTTCAAAGACCAGAAAGGCTTACTCCCTGATCGGCGGAGGTTCTCCCATAAGGAAGATCACCCTTGAGCAGGCAAGACTTCTGGAAAAAGAACTATCAGGCTCTTACAATGTAAGAACATTTATCGGAATGAGGTACTGGCATCCTTTCATAGAGGAGACCCTCCAGGAAGCAAGGAAAGATGGGATTCAGAGAGTGATAGGGCTGAGCCTTTATCCCCAGTTTTCCTTTGCCACCACCGGCTCCACCGAGAAGGTCTTCCTTCAGGCTGCCAGGGAAATGGGATTGAGGACGGATATGATCCGCTCCTGGCATGACTTCCCACCCTATATAAGGGCTCTAAAAGAAAGGATTCTGGCCGCATTCAACAGTTGCCCTTCTTCAAGACCCGTCCCCCTCCTGTTCAGCGCCCACAGTCTTCCTGTGAGTTTCATTGAGAAGGGGGACCCCTACCAGAAACAGATCAAGGAGACCATACGCCTTGTTATGGAAGGTCTCCGTGAGGACGGCCTGACCATCCCCCATTATCTGTGCTACCAGAGCAGGAGCGGGCCGGTGAGATGGCTCGAACCGTCCACTGAGGAGATGTTGCACCGACTTGCAGAAGAAGGGATAAAGGAACTTCTTGCCGTTCCCATAAGCTTTGTCTCTGATCATATAGAGACACTCTACGAGATAGATATCCTTTACAGGGATATGGCAGCATCCCTGGGGATAAACCTCCGCAGGGTTCCTTCCCTCAACTCATCCCCTCTTTTCATATCAGCATTGGGTGATCTCGTAAAGAAATATTTAATCAACTGAAATCAGAAATTCAGAGTTTTTTCCAGAGGTTACAGGAAACAGCGTTACTTTTCGTTCAATCCTGCAACCAAGGCAGTAACTTTTTGTAACGCACCCGCCCCCTCTCACTGTTTATACATGTACTTTCTTCCTGATCATATGATTTTTCTTTATATAACAGCTCGATATCATATTGATATTAAAGTCTTTTTCTGTCCCTGCCCCCAGAGCAAACCCACACACTCCTTCCAGGCATTTAATTTGCTTACCTTATGTAACTCTAAGCACTCCTTGTAAGCAAGCAGATTCCAGTGATGTATCACAGTCATTTCAGATAGTCAGAGGGAGTGTCGAGGCAAGGCAGGAAGCAACAGGTCACGCAGAGTTGAAAAAAGATCGAGGAATGTTTTTATATAAGACTCAAGAGATCCGGAACTGATTCCAAATCCTAAAATTCAAAGGAGGTAATGATGTCAGAAAAGGGAATCTCGGTACTTATGGCAGAGCAGCGGACCTTTCCGCCGCCGGAGGATTTCTCCAAGAAGGCCCATATCAAGAGCATGGCAGAATACGAGGAGATATACCGGCGCTCTGTTGAGGACCCGGAAGGTTTCTGGGCGGAGATGGCTGAAAAGCACCTGACCTGGTACAAGAAATGGGACAAGGTGCTTGAATATGACTTTGAAAAACCCTACATCAAGTGGTTCATCGGAGGGAAACTCAATGCCTCCTACAACTGTCTCGACAGGCATCTCGATGGCCCCCGGAGAAACAAGGCCGCAATAATCTGGGAAGCCGATGATGGAAGCTACAAAACATTTACCTACCAGCAGCTCTATACTGAAGTAAACAGGTTTGCCAATGTCCTGAAGAAAAAGGGGGTGAAAAAAGGCGACAGGGTCACCCTCTACCTTCCCATGATCCCTGAACTCGCCATTTCCATGCTTGCCTGTGCGAGGATCGGTGCGATCCACAGCATCGTCTTCGGCGGGTTCTCTGCCCAGTCGCTCCGTGACAGGATCAACGACTGCGAGGCATCCGTGGTGATTACTGCAGATGAAGGTATCCGTGGCGGAAGAAGGATAGCGCTCAAGTCAAATGTCGATGAAGCCCTTGAAGAGTGCCCTACTGTCAAGGATGTGATCGTGGTCAGACGTTCCGGTGGAGAGATAGACTTAAAAGAGGGTCGCGATACATGGTGGCATGATGAAATGGCTGCCGAAGATATCGGTTATTACTGCGAGCCTGAACAGATGGATGCCGAAGACCCGCTCTTCATCCTCTACACATCCGGTTCAACAGGCAAACCAAAGGGCGTGCTCCATACCACTGGCGGATACTGCCTTTACACTACACTGACATTCAAGTGGATCTTTGACTATCATGAAAATGATACACACTTCTGTACCGCAGATATCGGCTGGATTACAGGCCACAGTTATATCGTCTACGGCCCCCTTGCAGCAGGTGCAACATCACTCATGTTTGAAGGTGTACCCACCTATCCCAACCCCGGCCGTTTCTGGGATATCTGTGACAAGCACCAGGTGAATATCATATACACCGCACCCACCGTTATCAGGGCCCTTATGAGGGAAGGGCCTGAGTGGGTGGAGAAATACGACCTCTCCTCGCTTGAACTCCTGGGCACCGTAGGTGAGCCCATCAACCCTGAGGCGTGGATGTGGTACCACATCCACGTAGGTAAGGGTAAGCTCCCCATAGTGGATACCTGGTGGCAGACAGAGACCGGTGGTATCCTGATCACGCCGCTTCCGGGAGCAATGACACTGAAGCCCGGTTCGGCATGTCGTCCCTTCCCTGGTGTCGTACCACGTGTAATCAAGGAAGATGGTTCACCTGCCGAGGTGAATGAAGGTGGTTATCTCGTGATCGAAAGGCCCTGGCCCGGAATGCTCCGGGGAACCTATGGGGATCCGGAAAACAAACGGATAAAGGAGGTCTATTTCGAAAGATTCCCGGGAAGATACTTTACCGGTGACGGTGCCAGGGTGGATGAAGACGGTGACTTCTGGCTGATGGGCAGAATTGATGACGTTCTGAACGTATCAGGTCACAGGATCGGTACTGCAGAGGTGGAGTCAGCCCTTGTCAGCCATGAGGCCGTTGCAGAGGCAGCCGTAGTCGGCTATCCTCACGATGTAAAGGGCGAGGGTATCTATGCCTATGTGGTTCTGAAGGATGGCAAGGACCCCGGTGACGATCTCATCAAGGAACTTGTTGCGCATGTGCGTGAGGAGATCGGCCCGATCGCAAAGCCTGACAAACTCCATATCACCCCGGGACTTCCAAAGACAAGAAGCGGCAAGATCATGAGGAGGATTCTCAGGAAGATCGCCAGGAACGACGTTGAAGACCTCGGTGATACTTCAACACTTGCAGATCCTTCTGTGGTTGAAGCCCTGGTAAAGGAAAGGATTCAGTAAAGGTCCGTTATAACCATAGCTCCATTAACCCCTCCTGATCTTAACGGGGGATATCAGAAGATGATATCCCCCTCTTTTTTATGGTAAAATCACGCATATCCCGGAGAAATTCCTGAAAAATGAAGATACCCTCCGGCCACGATACGGGCAGGCAGGACCGCAGGGTATCTTCGATATGAAAGGAAGATTTTTTTGTCACATTCGTTCGCTAACTCCGTGGCCACAATACGGGCAGGTCCGAAACGGACTCGTATCGAGCAAGACCACGGAGTTAGCGCTCACTATGCATATTCTCAGACAGGAGGAGAGAAGATGTCCGAGATCATCAATGAGAAAAAGGTCAATGACCGGACATTACGTCTGGTCAAGGGAGACATTACGGCAAGGGATGTGGATGCAATAGTGAACGCCGCCAACTCGCACCTGAAACATGGAGGGGGTGTGGCCGGTGCAATTGTCAGGAAAGGAGGCGATATCATCCAGGAAGAGAGCGACCGGATAGGTTATGTCCCCACCGGCGAGGCTGCTGTAACAACGGCTGGCTCCCTTCCGGCCCGTGCCGTAATCCATGCCGTAGGGCCGAGGATGGGAGAGGGGGATGAAGAAAAAAAACTGAGAAACGCAGTAAAGAACTCCCTCAGACTCGCCTCGGAAAAGGGTTTTAAGAGCATATCCCTTCCTGCCATCAGTGCCGGTATCTTCGGGTTCCCCAAGGACAGATGTGCAGAAATCCTTGTAGAAGAAGCTAAATCCTTTCTCTCGGACAACCCTGCATCGTCCCTTGAGGTGATCGAGTTCTGCATATTTGATGACGAGGCCCTCTCATACTTCAAGACTCAGTTTGAAAATATTTAGGACTTCCTATACAGAACAAGATGACAGGAGGTCGGAGCGACTTTTCGCGGTGACGCGCTTCGAGCAGCAAGTTTCATATGAATCCATATCCTTAAGAAAAAAAGTATAAACCACGAAGGTCACGAAGGACACAGTGAGGAAGTAAAAAGAAACAGGTAATTAAACTAAGAGATACTCTATTAAAGGATATAGGATTTTGAGAGTATCTGGGATATAAGTTTTTTAACTTCGTGCTCTTCGTGTTCTTCGTGGTAGGAATATTAACGGTCTCATATTAGACTGAATACTGCAGTTATCTTGCTCTGGGCGCATCTGAGATGGTCATAAGTAGTTAACGAACCCCCTCCCCCTTGACGGGAGAGGGTTGGGAAGAGCAGGACTTCTTCATGAAAGGAAAGGGACTTTTTATAATCGGAACCGATACCGGTGCCGGAAAGACGGTAGTAACCGGGGCTCTTGGACTCGGTCTCAAGGCCCGGGGGTACGATACAGGAGTCATGAAGCCCGTTGAGACAGGGTGTACGCCTTCTGGCAACACCCTTATACCAGAAGACGGAGCATTTCTGAAAAAACTCATCAACCCGCCTGAAGGGCTTGAAGATATAACCCCCTTGAGGTTCCTCCCGCCTGTGGCTCCTTCCGTGGCATCCAGGGAAGAAGAAAGGGAGATTGACCTCCCTAGCCTGGCCAGGAGATGTGAGCGGGTGATCAACTCCCATGAGATAACCCTGATTGAAGGGATTGGCGGGCTGATGGTCCCCCTCTCAGAAAAATCCTTCATCTCTGACCTCATCAGACTCCTTGATCTGCCCGTTCTTGTGGTGGCTCCCGACAGGGTGGGGGTGATCAATCATTCCCTCCTCACCGTCAGAATGGGCATGTACGAGGGGCTGAGGATGGCGGGCCTGATACTGAATCAAACCGACCCGGCAGGAGACGTCTCAAGGGAGACAAACCTGGATGAACTCAGGAGGCATCTGACGGTTCCGGTACTGGGACGGCTCCCCTTTCTGGAAGACCTCTCCGGTGAAACCCTCCTCCGGGCGGCGGAGACAGGTATAGATATTGGGTTGATTATGAAAAGCCTGGGAGGGTGATGATCGCTCTGTCAGAACCTCTCAAAGGGCCTCTTCTTCATCCCCCTGAAGCCATGCCCGATAAGGATCGTGTAGGTACGGAGAATCCGGTCACCCTCTTTAACCTTAAAGACCCTCCTTTCGATCCGCTCAAAGAGGGGAACCAAGTCCCGGGGCATGGTATCTCCATAGGTCACGAATACCGCATTATACCCCTTCAATTCATGAAAACCGGGCCAGAGGTCATACTGGTTCATCCTCCGCCCCCTGTTAATACAGTAGGTCACTGGTTGCCCCTTAACATAGAAGGCAAGCTCCGAGGTGATCTGGTATCTGTCGGAAAAGATGAAGAAAGGCCGCTCCAGTTCTGCTGTAATCCCTGAGACTTCAATCCCCAACTCCTTCCAGCCCCTCAGCCTTGAGGAAGGGTCAAGCTTCGGTGGAAGATTTACTATCGAGGGATAATGGGAAAGAACCGTAATCAGCACTGCGAGAACAAACCCTCCGTACACGGTCACCCTCCTCAATCTTCCGTATCTCTGCCATCCTGTAGCAAGTTCCATCCCCATCAAAGCGATCCCTGAGATGTATGCCGGAAGGGCCCAGTTCGCCTGGACCTTCCCCTGGAGGCTCTTGAGCAGAAAAAAAACAAGGGTAGGCAGCATGAACCAGCCTCCGATTCCGGTCTCCTTACATCTCCTTCTAGTTGTAAAGAGGGAGACAAAGAGGCCTCCAAAGATCACCGGCGTAACAACGCCGACCTGGGAGCCCAGGAACTCAAGGAACCGGAGGGGTTTTATCGTAAAGCCCTCGGAAAGATGGGCCTGCCCTGCCGTATGAAGAAGGCTCACCCAGCCGTGCGCTGCATTCCAGATTATAACGGGTGATGAAGTTATAATAAAAAAAATTACAGCAACCCATGGCCCGGGCCTGGCAAGATACCTTCTCCTGTCACTTCTGCTGAGAAAAAACAAAAATCCCGAGAGGATGAAAAAAACCATCGTATATTTGACAAGAAAGCCCATACCGATAAGGAGACCGAGCCCTGCCCAGTGATACAGTCTCGCCCTTCTCAGTTCCATCTCTGATTTACAGATCCGGACAAACAGGAACAGAGAGGCGGTCCAGAAGAAGATCAGGGGTGAGTCTATGGTATTTACTATCCCGTAGGCAGAAAAGAGAGGAACCCCCTGAAGTGTAAGTGCCGAAATAAGACCGGCCTTATCAGCCCTTCTCTCATCAAGACCATTCATAGTGGCCATATCCCTTGTCAGGGTAAAAAGCAGAAGACTGCTACAGAGGCTGAAGATGACAGCCGGAAACCTGACTCCAAAGGGGTTGTCACCGAAGATCACTGTGGAAAGGGCGATTATCCAGGCAATCCCCGGTCCCTTTGAGTAGTAACTAAGATCCAGATGCCTGGACCAGTCCCAGTACTGTGCCTCATCTGGACTCAGGTCGAGGGGGCCCGCGAGTATGTAATATATCCTGAAAAGGCTGACGGCAAGAATAGTAAAGTACAGTAAAGTCTTCTCAGGTGAATGGTGAATGTTCTTGTCATACAGGCTTCCAGCATACAACAGAACCGTTCCGGTCAACACGCCAAGAGCCATCCCTGCAATCACATCCGAAGGGTAATGGACTCCAACATATATCCTTGAGAAAGATACCATAAGAACAGCAATACTGAGATACACCACCCCCAGCATCCTGTTTCTTTCTTCAGTCCACTTCCACAGCAGATAGCCCATAACAAGTGAAACGGCTGTAACATTTGAGGCATGGGCAGAGGGCATTGAGTAGGAACCACCCTTACCCACCAGTACGAGCACATCCTGCACCTCAAGAAAGGGACGGTGCCGCTTTATCAGTTCCTTCAGAATGTGAGTGATACCATCTGTAAGAAGAAGTGCAAGCAATGGCATAAACACGGCCCTCATACGGGCGCCTTTCATAATATAAACGAGGACTAAGAAAACTGGGAGCATAAGGAACTCAGGACGGGACGTAACAAAGGGCATGATACGGTCTAAGAGGGGATTTGAAATGCCGGAGTTCAGGAAGATGAATATCTTCCTGTCAAGGAGTTCAAGAGTGCTCATTTAATATTTCGGTAACCCTATCCCGGAGTTCCACAATCCTGAAGGGCTTCTGGATGTAAGGCATATCATGAACCTGATCAGAGCCGCTGATTACGAGGAACCGGACCGAATTCTCAGCATTCAGTGCCATCTCCATGATCTCATCCCTGGAGAGGTCATCGAGATGCAGGTCCATGATGACGAGGGCGTATCCGCCTTCCCTCAATGCAGAGATGAATTCATCCCTGTTGGAGGCAGTCACAACATCGTAACCTACCCGGTTGAGGGCACGTCTGATGGATGAGAGTATGAGGGGTTCGTCGTCAACAACAAGGATTCTTGAGCCCATTTGTGGGTAAGTTTAACATGAGTTTTAAAGAAGAGACAAGTTTTTAAAGTGGCTCCCGTTCCTGGAGGGAGAAGGAACGGGAGCCGGAGGGGTCAAGACCCAATCCCGAGGGGGCGAGGATTGGGTCTGGCAGGTGGATATACTATAGCACAGTGTAGAGATTTTGTAAACCCTCCCGAGGCTCCGGAAATTCACCTGAACAAATAGATATTCCGGGGAAAAGGAAATAGCTCACGATATTGTCAGAAATAGTCCCGAAATATTGGACCCTCTCCTGTTTATTTTTCTTCTTGCCAACATCATCCTTCACCGTGTATATTTTTCTATGGCAGGAAAACACAACCAAAGGGGTCATGACCCTGCCTCTGAGTGGAGGGGAGCTTCAACGACCATTGAAGAGACACAATTCAGGGTTAAAGACGTCTCAATCTTTCTCCCCTACTTAAGACCTCTCTGTCTGAAGGGGCTGGTGGCGATGCTGTTCTCTGGAATCACTACAGCACTGCTCTCCGTACTACCTCTGAGCAGCAAAGTACTTATTGACTTTGTTATTGAAAAAAGGGGTTTTGAGAGGCTCTCCGCTCTCCTCTCTTCCCTCGGTCTCCAGGCTGCTTTTCCTGCAGTCAAGGCCGCCCTCTCCGACCTGAACTTCATCATTTATGCCATGGTGGCTGCAGGACTTCTGATCGGAGTGATCAGTCTGTTTCAGAGATACCTCACTGTGAGCGTTCAGCAGGAGCTTACCTATAATCTCCAGACAGGCCTTTTTGAGAGGATACTCCGGTTCCCCTTCTCATTCTTCAGAAAGGAACAGTCCGGTTATCTCCTCTCAAGAATAGCCGATGATGTAAACAGCATCCAGTTTCTTTTTACGGAAAATATAACCTATATAGTGACAAGGTCACTCACTCTCATTTTCGGGACGGTCATCCTCCTCGGCCTTAACAGGAAGATTGCACTAATTATAATCCTCGCCGTCCCCTTTTATTTCCTTCTCAACCTCTACTTTGCAGGGAGGATCCGGAAGACCAGTTATTCGGAAAAGGAGGCGAGGGCAGAGGCTGTCCGGGATATCCAGGAGGTCCTTGCAGGGATGGAAGTCGTAAAAACCCATCAGGCAGAGGAAAGAGAGGCCGCAAGGGTTTCGGGGCGGCTCAAAACGGTTATTGAAAGGAGGGTTCGCTGGCTGATGCTCTCAGCCGTCTCAGTTCATTTCTCGAAGGCGATCCAGTTCCTGACCACCATACTCGTAATGTGGTTCGGCGCAGGTGAGATACTCAGGGGAAAGATGACTGTTGGAGATTACGTGGCCTTTACTGCATACATCATAGCTCTCTCGGGTGCAGCAAACTCACTATCTACATTCCACCTGTCTCTTCAGCCCCTTATTGCCTCCATGGGAAGGCTCAAGGCCCTCTTTCAGATACTCCCGGAATCGGAAGAAAAGAAAAGCCAGGCCTACATAATACCTGCGCCTCTCAGAGGAGACATCCGGTTCCGGAAGGTTACCTTCGGCTATGTGGAGAGAAGGCCGATAATAGAGGAGGCCGATCTTCATATACCTGCCCGGAGCATCGTGGCCCTCACAGGACCTACCGGTTCGGGAAAGACTACGATTGCAAACCTGATACTACGTTTCAACAGACCGTGGAGTGGACGGATTGAACTGGACGGTGTTGACATAAATGAGATTGATCCGGTCTGGCTCAGGGAACGGATAGGGGTAGTCTCCCAGGACATATTCCTCTTTAACAGCAGCATCGCTGACAACATCAGGTATGGACGGCCCACTGCAACTGATGAAGAGGTCATTGAGGCTGCAAAGGCTGCCCAGATCCATGACGAAATCCTCTCTCTACCCGAAGGATATGAGACGCTCACCGGAGAACGGGGGCTTCAACTCTCAGGCGGACAACGGCAGAGGATATCCATCGCAAGGGCATTCCTCCGGGATCCTCAGATCATCATCTTTGATGAACCCACGTCATCTCTCGACAGGGAGACTGAAGACATGATCAAGTCTTCCCTCTTACGGCTTTTCAGTGATCGGACAGTTCTTATAATATCCCACAGGGACAGCCTCCTTGAGATCGCAGAGCATGTCTATGCGGTGGAGTCATGTATCCTGAAAAGGCTCAGATGAGGACTCTACGCAGCTCAGGATGCGGGAGGAGCTAAAGATTTTCTCGAATTTAACGATATATTAATTAGGAGTCTGTTTCACAGCCTTAACAAGTGTGTGTATCCGGAGTTTGAGAGAATGGTGAATTTTAAGGGAAAAGTCTCAACGAATGTTTCCTGACTGAAATAATTAAGCAATTAAATACTTTTCATATTTTAGATTGCATATGGTATAATTTTAATAATGAGAAGACTTGTGCTGATAAGTCTATGGAGGGAATAAATGAAGAGGAATGTTGCCGGTTTTCCTTCTACTGATACTTTAACCCCTGTCCTGTCACCCCTCGTCTTTCTGCTTATCCCCACAATAGCCTTTCATATCTTTCATGGGAGGTATTGAAATGACGCCTGTGAAAAAAGAGAATGTCGTTTTCCGGAAAGTGGCCGGTGAAACGCTCCTTGTCCCGATCAGGGGTGAGATTGCCGACATGAAAAAGATATACATTCTTAACAGTCTCGGCGAATTCATATGGAATATGATCAACGGGGAAAGAAGTTTTGAGGATATCCTTGATGCAATACTGGCCAATTATGAAGTCACAAGAGAAGAGGCAGAGAACGATCTGGGAGAGTTCCTGAGCCTGATGGTTGATAGGAATCTTTTAGAGGTAACCAGATGAACTGTACAAATACAAAATCAGACACCTCCTTTCAGAAAGAATTCTCCAGGACCTTCAGGGAAAAATTAATCCTGACGAGGACACCAGTCTCAGGAAGCCTGGAGATAACAACACAATGCAATCTCAAGTGTCTTCACTGTTATAATGAAGGAAATATGACGGAGGAACTTCCTGCATCCTTCTGGAAGGGTGTAATCGATCAGATAGTCGAAGAGGGATGCCTTTTCCTTCTCATCACCGGAGGCGATCCCCTGATCAGACCAGATTTCCTGGAAATATACGAACATGCAAGAAAAAGGGGGGTGATAGTAACTATATTCTCAAACGGCACACTTATCAACAAAGACCATCTGAAACTCTTCAAAGAGCTTCCACCAGCACTGATTGAGATTACCCTGTATGGTATAAAAGAAGAAACCTATGAGAAGATAACCGGTGTGAAAGGCTCCTTCAAGATGTGTATGGAGGGAATTGATATGCTCACTGAGGCTGGGCTTCATATCAGGTTAAAGACAGTCATCCTCCAGGAAAACATGGAAGAGTTTCAGGAAATCAGGAAATTCGCCAGAAACCGGGATATCGATTTCCGATCCGATCCGGCAATTTTTCCCCGGCTGAACGGTGACCCCGAACCAATGAATCACAGGGTAGAGGCAGAACGTGCAGTGGCTCAGGAACTTTCCGACCCTGAAGTATTGAGGAAGTGGAAGGACTATACAGCCAAACATCCTGATACCCAGGGGATGAAAAAACTCTATAACTGCGGTGCTGGAAAAATTGCATTTCATATCTCACCTTCAGGTATTCTTCAGCCCTGTCTCATGACTGATAACATATCTTATGACCTTAAAAGAGGAGATTTCAGGAATGGCTGGAAAAAGGTTATCCCTGGAATCTCGGAGATTGAGGCCCCTGAAGGACTGAAATGCCGGGATTGTGACAGAGCTGTTTTCTGCGGGTACTGCCCTGCATTTTTAGAACTGGAAAACGGGACTGAACTCAGGCACTCAGATTATTTATGCAAAATAGGTGAGTATCGGTTAAAATATCTCAAGGAAGGTGTGTCATGAAAAAGGAAGTTACCGGACACAACATTAAAGAAAAAGAACCGTATGAAAAACCCCGGCTTGAAGAGATTGAACTCTTTGCTGATGAGGTACTTTCAATAGGCTGCAAGAAAGCCGGTGAACCTGCGATGTTATCTATCTGTGGTGTGGGAACCTGTTTTAATCTTGGTTCCTGAAGATACCGTGTCCTAATAAAAAAATGACTCCCAGAGTGAACCTCGAAATTGCTGGAATCTCTTTTAATATCATTGTTTCTCTCTCAAAGCTATCTCCTTCCACCCCTGCCTTTTATAAACCATTCCTGAATTTATCCGGAAGACACTCGGACTTAACCATAACTGTTGAAACAACTTCCGGTCAGATACCTGAGATGGATGATGCAGAGATAATATTTCACAGCAGTGAGTCTTGGGATCTATACAGAAGAAACAACCTCTATCTCGTAACCCTCCATTCTCCCGTCCTTGACCAACCCCTCTGGATTGCTTCTGCAGACAGTAATTTCAGTAATATGAAAATCATCCTGAATGAGAAAGTTCTGGAGGACTGTAAAGACGATGTCAGAATCAGCAACCCTATTTATTATCCCCTTGATCAGATAGCGATAATGTATGTCCTGTCTTTCATAAATGGAATAATAGTTCATGGTGCCGGAGGGCTTATAAACGATACATGCCTGATCTTCCCGGGAAGATCAGGAGCAGGCAAGAGCACACTGGCGAAAATACTTGAGAAGATAAAGGAGAATTCACTCCTTAGTGATGAAAGAATTGTTCTAAGGCAGGAAAATGGAATATTTCATGCCTACGGCACGCCCTGGCCCGGTGAGGCAGGGATAGCACGGAATGAATCGGGCCCCTTGAAGGGTATATTCTTCCTTTACAAGTCAGGGGAATCCTTTGTAAGGGAGCTCTCCCAAGGAGATGCCCTCAGGCAACTAATCCCGGTCGCTTCCATTCCATGGTATGATAGGGATGTGACAGACAGGGTTCTCCAGACCTGTGAAGATATCGTTAAGAACATCCCGGCCTTTGAACTCCATTTCAGGCCCGATGAGACTGTACTCAGAGAAATAGAAACAGCACTGAGGAAACTGGGATGAAAAGGACCGAATTCTCGATTAACCAGACCGACTTCATATCCCTTGCGGAGGAGATCACAGGAAAGGGGAAGTCTTTCACCTTCAGGGCAATGGGGGGGAGTATGTCTCCATTTATCAGGGATGGAGATACTATCCTGATAACGCCAATTCAGGGGAAGCTCAGGACAGGTGATATAGTTTTAATAAAGGCAGAAGACGGAAAGGTACTCCTCCACAGGGTGGTCAGGAAAGACAAAGCAGGGCTCATAACGAGAGGGGATTCAAATATGGAGATTGACGGCACCTTTCCTGAAAGCCAAATTGTTGGAAGGGTAACAAAGATTACTGGGCAAGGTTTCAATTTCCATCTCAAAAATCCCTTCCGTTACATGATCGCAAAAAGGGTTTTCTATACACCCCGGCTCTCCAGAATCCCCGTACTCAGAAGCATCCTCAAGACGATCGCACAGATTTTAGGCTAATCTTCCCTATGCTCCTCTTCCTCCTCATCATCAAGCATCCTGTACTTCGGACCCTCGGGATCATCGTACTGACCGCTCTTCGTGGCCCAGAGAAAGACGAGCCAT
Organism: uncultured Thermodesulfovibrio sp.; assembly: GCA_964542175.1. Lineage (GTDB taxonomy): Bacteria > Nitrospirota > Thermodesulfovibrionia > Thermodesulfovibrionales > JdFR-85 > WFTX01. Next base: position 20,465 of record CAZITN010000030.1, read on the forward strand.
GCTGCCAGACCCAGGACAAAGGCAACCACTATCAGAAAAAAGATGCTCCACATTTTCATCTCCTCAGCCTGAGGGAATTTCCCACCACCACAAGGGAACTGAAGGCCATTGATACTGCCGAGACTATGGGGTGCAGTGCCCCTGTAACGGCCAGCGGGATGGCAATGAAATTGTACGAAAAGGCCCAGAAAAGGTTGCCCTTGATCACCGAAAAAGTGCGCCTTGAGATATTGATAAGGTCGGTGATAAGAATAAGCCGTTCCCTTACTATCACCACATCGGCGCTCTCAATGGCAATGTCCGTAGCAGATCCAAGGCTGACACCGGCATCAGCCTCCGTAAGGGCCGGGGCGTCATTAATGCCGTCACCAACCATCATTATCATTGTCCCCTTTTCCTCCTTCAGTCTCTTTATTACCTCCGCCTTTTCAAGGGGGGTGACTTCTGATACAACTTCAGTAATCCCTGCCCGGGATGCAACCGCCTCTGCCACCTTCCTGTTGTCTCCTGTCACCATCATCACAGAGAGCCCCCTTTCTTTAAGTTTCTCCATAGTCTCAGCTGCATCCTCCCTGAGAATATCCGATACCGCAAAGAGGCCTTTGAGCCTGCCGTCAATGGCACAGAAGACAACGGTCTTTCCCTCACCGGCAAGTTCCTCGTATTTTTGCACGAGAGCGGCAGGGATGTCCACTCCCTGATCACTAAAAAGGCGTATGTTTCCCACAAGGACCTCGTGATTATTGACCCTGCCTGAAATCCCCAAGCCCGGCAGTGAAAGAAAGTCCCTCACCTCATACAGGTCCTCCCGGCAGGCGTGCCTTATGGCCTGTCCAACAGAATGCTCAGAGGCCGCCTCAAGGGAGGCGGCATACCTCAGAAGGGACTCCCCGCCTTCTTCAGCAGGGACCAGGTCGGTCAGAACGGGCCGCCCCCGGGTCAATGTCCCTGTTTTGTCAAAGATTATGGACTTGACTCTGGAGGTCCTCTCAAGGACGTCACCTCCCCTTATGAGAATCCCCTTTCCTGATGCCGAGGTTGATCCGATAAGGACTGCAAGGGGGGTGGCAAGCCCGAGGGCACAGGGACAGGCCACGACAAGTACGGAGACACTGTTCATAAGGGCTGTTGAAATATCCCCGTATCTCATGAACCAGTAGACAAAGGTCCCAAGGGCAATGGAAAAGACCATTGGGACAAACCAGCCTACCACCCTGTCGGCAAGGGCCTGGACAGGCGCCTTTCTCATTTGTGCCTCCTCAACGGCCCTTATGATGCCTGAAAGTACGGTCTCCTTTTCAGTCCTTGATACCTCAATCACCAATCTGCCGTTCATGTTCATGGTCCCTGCGAAGACCTCGCTCCCAACGGTCTTTTCAGACGGCCTTGACTCGCCTGTCAGCATGGACTCATCCACCTCTGCTCTCCCTCCAGTAACAATACCGTCAACAGGAACCCGCTCTCCCGGTCTCACCTCAACAACGTCGCCTGGGTTCAAGATGCCAACAGGGACCATTTTCTTCTCGTCCTTTGCCCCTGATACCACAAGACGGGCCTCGGGAGGCTGAAGGACAAGGAGCGCCGCTATGGCCTCGCCGGCCTTACTCTTGGCACTGCTTTCAAGGAACCTTCCAAGGAGGATCAGTGTAACTATCATGGCCGATGTATCAAAGAAGACCTCACCGCCAGTGAAGATCATTACCACACTGTAGGCATAGGCGGCAAAGGAGCCGGTGAAGATCAGAAAATCCATGTTTATTGTCCGGTTTCTGATGCCTCTGAGTGTGTTCCTGAGAAAGGGCGCCCCCGAGTAGAAGAGCACTGGTGTGGCAAGCCCCCATGCTATGAACTGGAAGGTCCTCCGGTAAAACTCCTCAATCCCCTGAAAGTATCCAGCATAGAGAGCCACGGTATAGAGCATGAGTTGCATCGAGAAGAAGGCTGCCGTACCGAACCGGATAAGGAGGTCCCGGGTCTCCCTCCTCATTGCCTCCTGGAGGTCGGAAGAATGGGCAGGTCTCGGTGTGTAGCCGATGGAACGGATGGCCTTTATTATCTCTTCAATCCCCGAGGCCTCAGCCTTCCAGCGTATCCTTGCCCTGTGGGTTGCGTAGTTTATCCGTATCTCCGTTACTCCCGGCAGTTTCCCCAGGTAGTGTTCAATCAACCAGACACAGGAGGCACACCTTATGCCGTCAAGGTGAACCTCAATCTCCCTCTGACTGTCTGATTCCCTTATATGCCCTGAAAAGACGGCTGGGTCTATCTCTGTCTCATCGGGAGGCCCTGGTATCCAGCCCCTCCGCCTGGTGTAAAAGTCCTCAAGGCCTGCATCATGAAGTATATGGAACACTCCCTGACAGCCTTTACAGCAGAAGACATGCTGCTGCCCGTCAATCGTCTCGTATATGGCAGAGTTTTCTTCTACCTCCGCCAGGCAGTGATTACAGAGCAAGCCATCCTTCATGAACGAGTCTGTCCGTCTCCGGACCGCCTCATGACAAAGAGCAGCCCTCCGGCAAGAATCATGAGAAGTGAAAGTATCTGTCCCATGGTAAGGAAGGAGAGGACAAAGCCCAGTTGAGGATCGGGCTCTCTGAAAAACTCCAGAAAAAACCGAAAGCAGCCGTAAAGGACCAGAAAGAGGGATGTTAACATGCCTGGACGTCTGATTCTGTCTTTTGCAAACCAGAGAACCAGAAAGAGCACCATCCCCTCAAAGAATGCCTCGTAGAGTTGCGAGGGATGCCTGGGAAGACCGTCAGAATAGGGGAAGACCATAGCCCAGGGAACCGTTGTAACCCGGCCGTAAAGTTCTGCATTTATGAAATTCCCGAGCCTTCCCAGCCCAAGCCCTATAGGGGCGGTAGCGATTATCATGTCAGCCCAGAGCCAGAAGTCCACCTCCTTCTTTCTTGAAAAGACAATCCCCGCAAGCACCGTCCCTATCAGTCCACCGTGGAAGGACATCCCCCCATGCCACACCTTCAGTATCTCAATCGGGGTCTGGATATATTCGCCCAGATTGTAAAAGACCACATACCCGAGTCTTGCACCAGAAATCAGACCGACTACAAGATAAAAATACAGGTCATCCACCAGCTCCCTGCTGATGGCAAGCCCCCTCCTCCTCACCTGATACCTTACCAGGAGGTATGAGGAGAGGAAACCAAAGAGATACATAAGGCCGTACCACCTCACTTCAAGGGGACCAAGCTTGAAGATGTAGGGTCTTATGGACGGGTAGGGTATCATGGGAAACCGGGATTAATTCTATCATAAACATGGGCAGTAACAAAAGAATCATCACTCTCCAACACCCATTGGCATGTATGATGCGATTACTCCCTGATATTTATCTCCCGAATTGTACGATCTTAGAGCTTCAAGAGGGGTTTCACGAATCCTTCAACTACGGCCCAAAACTACCTGTCTCCTCTGGTCATGGTTTTTCAGGTTTTTTTGCTAAAAATTTGATTTTTCTGACTATATATTGTATAATTAACTTAGGTTAATCGTATGAGGGGTCAAGGAAGAACCCTGTGCTATCCCAGTGGACGGGAGCCATTCTAAGGAAAAATGAGGTGTCCGAGGGTGTATTCCCTATCTTTATGTCAGTCCCCTGTTGCCTTTCCCGGAATACTTGCGCTGAAAACCTCTCCCAGGATCCAGACAAGCAGAGCACTGTCAAACCTTCCGATAATATCCGGCCTGTTTTTTGCATATATAATATCGGGAGTGTGATCGAAAATGATTAAAAACAGACAAGGGATTAGCCATCTGGTCTTCCTGATCGGTATTCTCATTCCGATCCTGATTTTTGCAACATCTGCAGATGCAGATTATGTGGGCTCCCTTGTAAACAGGATCTTTGTTGACCCGTCTTCCCTGGACGTCGTAAGCGATGGCTATCAGGCGGGAGATGAAGTCTCCTTCATACTTGAGACCACTCCATGGCAGTCAGACGGAAAGAGTCTGAAAGGCCACGCCGCCTGGATGACGCTTTACGTTCCGCCCGGTGTTGAAGTTATCTCTGTTGAGTTCACCGATGCAACCCCTCTTGGTTCATATATTTTCAGACCTGCTGAAGATACAGATGCCTCTTATGACGGATGGGGGAGAAGGGGCGCAGCAGGATATACACCTACAACAGGTGTAACCCAGCTTGGCGAGGGTTATGTGAACCAGATGCAGCAGGATACGGGTATCTTCTACAGCACTGATCCAAGGACCTCATTGATCTCTGCTGGATTGGGACCATTAGAGCCCACAGGAATAAAGGCAGGCCCGCAGCTCATTTACAATCAGTGGGATTATGACCAGATACTTGCCTTTGGCGTCGACGGAGCACTCTCTGGAAACAGAGGAAAGGGCAACACCCCCCTTGTGGGCACCGGTTGTACAGGCCCCAATGGGGCCGGATGCACATGGGCCGGAACCGGCTCCATTGTTGCCGGACCCCAGACGTACTATACCAACGACTACAACCCCGCCTGTTCACCATCAGCCAGTTTCGAGGATGATCTGACCTGTACCGGTCCCTGGCAGAGAATAGCCTATCCTAACTCAAAATTGGGCGCAGGAGACCCAATCACACCTGCAACCGATCAGGGTGCAATCCTGAACACTTCCGTTCCAACCTCGGCTGGTTTTACAGTCTCCTCATCCTCGCCGCTTCCACCGGGAACAAATACCGTAAGGTTCGTCCATGGCAAGAGGCGTGTGGGTGAATTAGAGACAGCACGGGTGACCTTCAGGATCACCGACCCTGTTGCTTTCCAGAACAGTTTCACCAACAACACCTTCTGTCTTGACAGCGTCGGCGGCGACACAAGTGACATTGCGGCAAAGGATAATCCCTTCAGATATTACGAACCCCAGCATCAATGTAACTTTCTTGATCCAACGGCTCATCTTTTCAAACAGGCAAGATATGTGAACAATCTCCCTGATACTGGAGCCGCCCTATCCAACGATGATGTTGTGAGTTACTCCATCACCTTTACGAACACCTCAGCAAACACCCTGCATAACATAACCGTCACCGATGTCCCTGAGGACTGGGCTGGCACTGCTTCACCTTATCTCAGCTTGCTTGAACCAGGAGACCCTGCCTGTGCCTGGACGGATTACGATGGTGACCGGCCAGGTCTGACTTATGTCGCAGGGAGTGCATCCTCAGGTACCGCTGAATGGACGACTCTGTCCGCCCTCCCGCCTGGAGAGAGCGTTACCGTCTTTATCTGCGGCAGGGTGACAGGGGCCCCTCTCTACGAAAGGGCTTACAACTCAGGGATTGTGGATTACGATCACGGGACAACCCATCACACCCTCCGTTCAACCACAACCGGGACTGTGACCAGTTCGATTTCAGGGAGGGTTTACATCGATGCAGATTCAAGCGGCAACCTCTCGGCCGGTGATTCAGGGGCTCCCGGGGTTACCATTTCTCTCTATATAGACAATAACTCCGACGGAAATCTTGATGGAGGAGACACCCTTTACGATACGACCTCCACCCTTACAGATGGGACCTATCAGTTTATAGGGATACCGGCTGATGATTATATTGTGGTAGAGTCTGACCCTCCTGGATGGTCGAGCACTGGCGATGCAGACAATCCCGGAGGGACCTGCGCTGCAGGAAACGGGTGCAACACCATCGGTACGATAACAATCGCGTCGGGGACCTCAAGCCGGTCCAACAATTTCTTTGACTATGTCCCCCCTTCCATGAGAAACACCATCACCGGAAAGGTCTTTGCCGATACGGACACTGATGGTATTTACGACACGGGCGAGACAGGGCCCCTTGGAGTGACTGTGACTCTTTACAGTGATACGAACAGTAACGGCATTCTTGACGGGGGTGATATTCCGATCCAGACACAGAATACCTCCATAGGGGGTGACTTCCAGTTTATTCTTGTTACAGACGGTGATTTCCTGATGGAGACATCAGGTCTTCCTTCCGGGGCGACCATGACAACGGACAATCTTGAGTCAGCCTCTTTTACCGGTCTTGGGAATCTGGACAGCGGAAACTATTTCGGCTACATCGCCCCTCCCGGCCTCTCTGTCACAAAGATTGCTGACCAGGCATCTGCAATGCCCGGAGATACAATCACATATACTATCGAGGTCAGGAACATCACCAGCACCGTCCAGACGGGGATAAATGTCTCTGACTCCCTGCCTTCAGGGACGATTTATGTGTCTGAGAGCACTTCTGCAACAGGGACCACGGATATCGGCTCTTCCGGAAGCCTTGATTTAACCCCCTCAGGAGACACCTACCTTGAAGAGAAGAACCCCAACAACAACTACGGAAGCAACAACAAACTGAAGATCAAGACAAAGAACAATGACGATAAGCGCCCCCTCCTGAAGTGGGATCTTTCTTCCATCCCCTCAGGTGCCACAATCACCTCTGCAACAATGAGTTTCTTTGTAACAAGGGATAGAGGCGGTGTTACCGTGAATATCCACAGGATGAGCACCGACTGGACCGAAGGAGGGGCCGACTGGAATACCTATGACGGAACCAGCAACTGGATCACCTCCGGTGGTGACTATAACGGAACGCCCGAGGGGAACTTCACACCTGACAAAAAAAATCAGTATGTGACAGTAGATGTCACTTCTCTTGTTCGGAACTGGACCAGTGAAGCCTATCCTAATTACGGGGTAATACTCATTTCCGATTCAGACAAGGAAGTCAAAATAGCCTCTTCTGAAAGCACGGGGAGGGAGCCGGTTCTTACTGTCTCCTATACGGTTCCTCCTACTGTTGAGACAAAGACAAATCAGAGCACTGACCCCAATCCTCTGGCTGACGGTACACCCCCTGCTCTTGTACTCCCTGCTGACGGGTTCGTGCTACTCCCCGGTGATTCCATGACAGTAACTTTCACCGTAACAGTTGACTCTCCCATCAGCCCAGGTATTACGGAGATCCTGAACGAGGCAACCGCAACGAGTTATGAATCTGTTATTCCTGCAACCGGTTCTGCCAACACCCTTCTTCCCACACTTGAATCATATGAAAGTGATTACACCACCATCAAAGACCTTTTTTACAGAGACCCCGACGGAAGTGGTTCGGGAACTGATCTCATCTATTCAGGCGGGATAAGGTACGGGACCTCAACAGCTTATGACATAGCCTATTACGACAGCGGCGGGAATCTCGTATATACAGATACCTCTGCTTCGTCGGATGCTGCGGGAGCCCTGAAAGGAGTCGATCCGAACACGAATGACGCAGTCCGCTACGGAACTTGGACAGCTGTAGTAATACCCGACAGCTTCACACCATCTCCGAACCTTTCTTCACAACTCTCCGACACAAACAGCATCACCACCGACACATTTGATGTTGTTACATGGTCGAAGGTTGTATTCACTGATATGAACGGAACCCCTGTCCTTGGTTATGACATGTCATCAGGCTCAAACACTGCCTACATAACCGTTTACGATCGTGATGAAAATAAAGACCCTGCTCTTATTGAGAAGGTTTCTCTCACAGTCTCAGACCCAAATACAGGGGATTCCGAGACAGTCATCCTCTATGAGACAGGTCCGGATACCGGAATTTTTGCAAACGACTCCAGTGGGAGCCGGTTCGGCCTTCCTCTCTCAACTACATCGGGCGGTTCTCCCAACGATGGTACTCTCTATGTTACAGGCGGCTACAATATTTCAGCGTCCTATACCGACAGTGACGACTCAGCCGACACCGCGACCGCGACTGTATTCATCCCAACCAGGGTCACCCTCTCAGGATTCAGGGGTTATGTAGAGGATGGAAAGGTCATAATCGAATGGGAAACCGACTCTGAGACAGATACGGTCGGTTTTCACCTTGAGAGATTTAATCCTGCCTCTCTAAGGTTCGAGAGAATAAACCGGAACATACTGCCAGGCCTTATCACATCTCCCCAGGGCGGAGTCTACCGACTTACAGACCCTGATGCCCGGCTAGGCGGACACTACAGATACCGTCTTGTTGAGCTGGAAGGAAGCGGAAAGATAAACCTCTACGGTCCATTCAGCGTAAACCTTGAAGGAACGGGAATTGCCAGCCCTTCACAGGAGATATCTCACAGATCAGGTATCAGAGGTCCCGGTTCTTTTATAGATTCAAAATCTGATGGCAAGGTTACTGTGACCAGTTTCAGTGACGGGACGATTATCGTGGGAGCCAATACCAGAGGGCACAAAGGGAAGACCGCAAGTTATAAGAACAGAGACGGCACTACGGTGGTCAACCTTGGTGGTGAGACCCCTTCAGGAAGCGTCTTTTCAACGGAAGCATTGAACTACAAAAGACTGACTCATAAAAAGTCCCGCCGGATTGCTGGAACCAGAAGAGTGGAGGCGAAGAAAATACGTCCCTTCTCTTTGAGAGACTCCCTTGCAAAAGCCATCAAGATCCCGGTGAAGGCCGAAGGCATTTACTACATTTCTTCAGAGGAGATAAGCAGGAACCTCGGGCTTCCTGAACCGCTTGTCAGAAAGAAAATCATGGCACGAAAATTCAGGCTTGAAAATGCCGGAAAGGCGGCTGCTTACATGCCCCTTCCCGACGGCTCAGGCCTATACTTCTACGGAAAAGGTATCAGCAGCATCTACACGGATACGAACATATACTACCTTAAGGCCGGCAAGGGAAAGACCATTCGGTGGGTTCGAAAGAAAACAGGCAGGAATGCCCGGATTTCAACGTACAGAGAAAAGATCAGGTACGAAGTAAACATGTTCCCTGCAACGGGCCTTTTTGATGACCCTGAAGCCGATTACTGGTTGTGGGATTATCTCTTTGCCGGTCAGCCCGGGCTTGATGAAAAGGAATTCAGCATGGAGCTCACAGGTCCTGCAGGCAGAGGAGACGTAACAGTGACCATCACTCTCATGGGTTCCACTGAAGCTGCAGAAGGAAATGACCACCATGCAGTAATAAGTATTAACGGCATTGAGGCCGGCTCAGCCGTATGGAAGGGAAGGACCCGTCATATCGCTGAAGTCTCTATTGATCCGGGAATCCTCCGGGAGGGGACAAACATTGTTACCTTAAGAGCGATCCGTGATCCCGGAGTGCCATACAGCATCTTCTTCCTTGACTCCATTGAGATAGAATATGAAAGGCTCTTTAGGTCTGAAAACGACAGGCTGACCTTCACCGCCCCTGAAAAAGGCAGAGCCACTCTGACAGGATTCTCCACCGGTGATATCATTGCTCTTGATATAAGCAATGAACTCCGCCCCCGTCTCGTCAGACCCGAAATCGGTGCTCAGACTGACGGGACCTTTTCTGTAACCATTAATGTTCTTCAAGGTCACAGATACTTTATCGCCTCAACATCCGGCGTATATACTATTGAAAATTCCGTTCCTGACTGGCCTTCCCATCTGAAAGACAACCGGGGTGCTGAATACCTGATCATAACCCCTCCGGAACTTGCTGAAGCCATGAAACCGCTTGCCGCCTACAGGAAGGGAAAGGGACTTTCAACCATGATCATCAGGACAGATGACATTTACGACGAATTCAACTCTGGGAGAAGATCCCCTCATGCCATTAGGGAATTTCTTGAGTGGGCTTATAACGAGTGGCAGGTAAGGCCTCTGTATGTGATACTTGCCGGTGAGGGGAGTTACGATTACAGGAACTACCTGGGGAATTCAGACTCCCTCGTCCCTCCACTCATGATAGCCACTTCAAAGGGGCTCTTCCCGAGTGATACAATCCTCGGCGATATTGACAGGGATGGAAGACCTGAGATTGCAGTTGGACGTATCCCTGTAATTTCCTCCAATGAGGTGATAGAAGTACTGAATAAAATAAAAGCCTACGAATCCAGTACACTCCCTTCAGTCACAGCCCTCTCCGACAATCCCGATGCCGGCGGTGATTTTCCGGCTGGGAGCACTCAGGTACACAGTCCCCTTTCAGGCATCATGAATGTTCAGAGCATTTCACTTGCAGAGATGAATCTCTCTGAGGCGAGATCCCTCCTTTTTGATGCGTTAAAGCAGGGGACAGGACAGATTAACTATCTGGGACATGCAGGACTTACACAGGTTGCCGATGAGGGGCTTCTGAAGGCATCGGACATCCCGGGGCTTCAGAGTAGTTATCCTCCTCTCTTTGTCGGCCTTACCTGTGTGATGGGCAACTTTGCCATCCCGGGGTTTGACAGTCTTGGAGAGGTACTTGCCATCGAACCTTCCGGGGCATCCGTTGTATGGACGGCCACAGGAATGAGCATGAATGAAGATGCAGTATCTCTGGGAGAACAATTTTACCGGAGCCTGTATCTTGAGGGTATTTCGACTCTTGGAAAGGGCATACTCAGGTCATACAGTTCATACATGGACCGCGGAGGGAATCCTGAAATGGTATGGATATACACCCTCATTGGCGACCCTGCCATAGTGATCCCAAGATAGAAAAATGAAGAACCCTGCGGCCACGATACGGGCAGGCAAGACCGCAGGGTATCTTCGATATGCTCGATACGAGTCCGTTCCGGATAAGGAAGTTTTATCTTATTACATTTTTAATCGTATCGATCGCTCGCTAACCCCGTGGCAAGACCACGGGACAATGCATCTTGCCGCAAGCCACAGTGTGGCTGGAGGCAAGAATGGAATAGAATCATTTATTCCTTGCATTGAGTATATTATGCGCTCGCTGTGCATATTCAAATCAGCCGAAGATAATGCTCGCCCTTTCCCGTATGAGCCTCCTGCCGAG
>CAZITN010000031.1:0-30792 GCA_964542175.1 uncultured Thermodesulfovibrio sp.
TTGAAGGGGTAAAAAAATCTAATTGAAATCATATCACAAAAACAGTAAATATTAATTAGTTCAGGGAGTATATCCAAATTCCTGCTATTCATGATTTCAAGAAAGGAGAAAAAATGGAGAAACTTTCACCGAGAGAATGTGTGTTACGTTTTTTAAATGGTGAAAAGGTTCATAGACCGCCCATCTTTAGTGGAATGGGTAATGTAATTACTCCTGTATTAGAGAAATACGGAATTGATTTTGCCAAAGCGCACCGGGATCCTGAATTAATGGCCACAGCTGCAGCAGCCATGTATACAGAATTTGGGTTTGAATGTGCTGTTGTTCCTTTTGACCTCGGGGTTGAGGCAGAGGCTCTGGGATCCAAGATGAACTATTATGATGAGGTTGAAGGACTATTATATCCAACTGTCAAGGAAAAATATATAAAATCAGCTGACGACATACAGGTTCCCGAGGATCTGGAAAATGCAGGAAGAATCCCTGTAGTTGCCGAATCAATAAGACTCCTGCGCAAGAAATTAGGTGACAAGGTAGCCATAGGCACATATATACTGGGACCATTTACACTTGCAGGGCAGGTAAAGGAGTTGGACGAACTTTTTGAAGAATCCTTTCTCGAACCTGGTAAAGTCAATCAGATACTGGCAAAACTTTCTGACTTTATTATTCAGGTCTTTAAAATTTACAAGAATGCCGGTGCTGACTATTTTACACTCAGAGAAATGGGGGGCACCTCAGATGTGATGAGCCCCAAAAGTTTCAGGAGCCTCATAAAACCTCATCTTGTCAAGATACTCTCAGAAATGCCCCATCCGAATATTTTACATATCTGTGGCGACACAAACGCAATTATTCAGGATATGGCAGAGTGTGGTGCAGATGCTATTAGCGTTGACCAGAAAAACTCTCTCCATGAAACGAGACAGAAACTGGGAGATGGAGTCATTATCCTGGGCAACTTTGATCCTGTAAAGGTTTTGATGCAGGGACAGCCCAAAGATGTATGTTCAGCAGTGAGAAGCTGTCTGGAAGGTGGAGCTGATGCTGTATGGCCAGGCTGCGACCTATGGCCCGAGGTCCCCAGAAAGAATATGGAAACCCTTGTAGAGTGTCTCAAGACAGTATAGTTTAAATGTGACATCACATCTGTACAAAAGAATATTGCCGGGAGGCGGCAAGGCTTTGAAAATGCCCAGTGAGCGGAGGCGAGCGGATGAGATATTATCATGTTCCTCACATTTAGATTCCCGAAGGGAAGATCAAACACAATGCAACCGACGGGATATAAGGGACAGGAACCTGGATCAGCAGGTTTTCATGAAGACTGTCTGATCAGGGTTGTCAGATACATGAATCCTTCTTTTTCAAAGGTGTCGTGCATTGGTGTTTTCTCCGCCATACCGCCTCCCCCGGACTTTAGATTTGTTTTGGACACTACTGATGTGACATGTAATATGAAAGTCGTTCAGATAGCCGGATATCTCGGTTCAGGGAAAACAACCCTGATTATCGCCGTGGGAAGGATCCTGTCGGCTGAAGGAGTCAGGGTAGCAATTCTTGTTAACGAGATAGGCGAAATTCCTGTTGACGGAAAGGTAATTCAGGATTACGGTCTTCAGGTAAAGGATATCGGGGGTGGCTGTATCTGTTGCCAGGTACTTGGGAATTTAAACAGAACCTTGAAGTTGCTCTCAGAGGGACCCAATCCTGATATTGTGATAATTGAACCCACGGGGATGGCGGTTCCAAACTCTATAATGGAAACAGTGAAACTCCTCAAGTATGACGCAGGACCAACTATCGTGCTGTTTGATACAACCCGTTCCGAGAAGCTCTTAAGCTATGCCACTCTGAAAAGGCTGGTGTGTACCCAGTTAAAGGATGCAGACATAATAGCTCTCAGCAAGGTGGACAAAGTACCTGCGGAAATTATAGAAGGTGTTCAGAATGCAGTTTCAACGATAAAACCCGCTGCAGAGATTATACGTCTCTCTGCACACAGGGGAGAAGGTGTCAGCAGGATTGTTAAGGCAATTAAGGAAGACAACCATAAACCTGGATGATAATCAATGAAAGAACCACTCCATGAAGGGATCAACGCATACAGCACATCATATCTCTTATCCAGAGAATCTGCTATTGACGACAGGGAACTCAGGGAGTTTGCATCGGAGTTAATGATATCAGTCTCTGATGCATGTTTCAAGTACGGGGCTATAGATATTGGACATATAAAGGCATATATTGAAACTGACAACGGCCTCCTCCATGCCGACACCCTCGGAAACCCGATGGACATAACAGTTGGAGGAAGAGAAATTGCACCTGTCAACCAGTTCAGACTCGTACTTAATTCTGTCATCTATGGACTTTTGAAGGAAAGCATACGGGATGCTACTGAGGAAGGCCTTGAAATGACCTGCAGGAATTTTGGCCTGGAAAAAAGGCCTGACAGACTGCACAGCATACCAGCACAAGAAATAAGAAGGAGGAACGGGTGAACAAGAGTGCACCATCTAAGACGGTGGAGAAGAGTATTCAGGATTACAGGATCGAAACCGAACCCTTTTATCTCCCAATACAGGACGAGATATCGCTCTTTGAGATTGCCTATTATAACAAGCTTCCACTTATGTTGAAGGGGCCAACTGGCTGTGGAAAGACAAGGTTTCTTACCTATATGGCTTACAAAATGGGGACCCCCCTTGTCACCATAGCCTGTCATGAAGACCTGACAGCGAGTGATCTTGTGGGCCGTTATCTTCTTGATGGTGCCTCAACTCGATGGCAAGACGGGCCTCTGACCCTTGCTGTACGGTATGGCGGCATATGTTATCTTGATGAAATCGTGGAAGCCCGTAAAGACACGACCGTTGTTATTCACCCTCTCACAGATGATCGGAGAATACTCCCTATCGAAAAACAGGGACAAATTCTGGAGGCAGCTGACGACTTCATGCTCGCAATATCCTATAACCCGGGATATCAATCTGTGCTCAAGGACCTCAAGCAGAGTACCAAACAGCGCTTTATAGCCATAGAGTTTGGTTACCCTCCTGCAGCGCTGGAAGAGGAAATTATTGTCCATGAGAGTGGTATAGACAGAAAGACAGCCTCTGATCTCCGAAAGATTGCAGAAAAGTTCCGTTCTTTAAAAGGAAGAGGATTGGATGAAGGGGTCAGCACGAGGCTTCTCATCTATGCAGGCCTGTTGATTGCGAAGGGGACCGAGCCCAGACGTGCCTGCGAGGTTGCACTCATTATGCCGATTACAGATGATCCTGAGATGCATAAAACCCTCAATGAAATTGTTACCTCCGTACTATAGGTAGCAATTCAAAAAGTTGTTCTATGCGAGGCAATTGATATGTTGGATGAAAAACAAAGCTTACCTATCCAGGCTCAGCGGAAATCCGATACGCTTCTGCGGTTACTTGACCCAGACGGACAGGAGTCTTTTGCGAGACTCATCGACTTCTTCAAAAGCTTTGATCCTTCAGTCTCAGAGTGGCTTCAACGCTCTGGAATTGACCTTCTCTCTGTTTTACCCGGTCCTGATCTACGAAAAAAAGTCATTACCGAGCTTCTTGACATGGGACGAGCAAAATGGAGTGTTGCTGCGACGAGTCTGAAAAAACTTGAGGATGTATCATCAATGTCTCCACCTATCCTTTTAAGCTGGATCCGCTGGGGGAATACTCTTGCTGACATTGATAAGGATGTTGCCATTCAATACTTTGAGTCCAGCCCCGAGGTTATCAAGGCTCTCGGTGAGGCGATGCTGGACCACTGGGTATCATTAGGTCATGATATAGCGCCAAAATCCTGGAAGGCTGCCAGGGAATATTTCAGAGCGAGTCCAGAAGTCATAACAAAGATAGCCCCTGCCGATCTTGAAAAGTGGGCAAACATAGGGAAACAGCTGATCGAAAAAAGTCCCCGGATCAAGGCTGCTTATGGAGCACACAGCCTTCTGGCACAGGGGACCAGCGCTGGAAAAGCAAAGATGGTAGATCTTGCTGTTCAGTATTTCAAATCCGCTCCGCAATTACTTGGCCGTCTCACCTTGAGCGACATTGAGGAATGGGTTGAGAAAGGTTTAGGAATTGTCCGGTCTGATAAGGACAAAGGGTTTGCATACTTTTCCCTGCTGACAGGGTCCAGTCGAGATACTGTTGAGACGCTGGTCAAGGGACTGGAGTTAAAAGAAATTCATTCTATCCTCAGCAAGTTAGCCAGTGTCATGACGGATAAAAGGATCTTTATCAGAAGCTCGGACATCTTCTACAGGAACCTGCCCGGTCTGAGCCGGTTTTTCTCTGCTACTGATGGTGTCAGGATATTTCTCCCTTCCAGGATTTCGGTCTTTGAGGACCAGGAAATGAATTTCAAAACATACAAGTGTGCCCTTGTTCACGAAATGGCTCACATCATGTTTGGGACCTTTGCTCTGGAACCCCATGATCAGGGGAAACTCTTTAACCTCAAAAATTCCGGCAATGCCTTTAAGATTTTCGAGTTTCTCGAAGATGAAAGAGTTGATTACCTCATCGGTCTTCAATATCCAGGAATTGAGAGGGACCGTAAACTAATCATTGATGCATACATGAACAGGCTCCTTCATGACAAAAGAGGAAAGGAATGTGGGGACATCACCAGGGGCTTCACTGTCTTCACAAATGTCCCCAATCTCGGTGTATTTACGGCATTGCTCAACGAGACACTGCCAAAGGTCAGGAGCCGCGGACAGTCTGCCGGTGAAGTATTATCCCTGGCTCTCGAAGTTCTCAAGACCATGAAGGCAGAAGAGACAGTTGCCCTGTCCGAATGCCTGGATGCCTATAGAAGGCACTTTTACCGAGGGATCATTGATTATGATCTTGTTGATGAATCACGTTCAGGGATGTCAAAGATCATAAATGAGATGCTGGAAAGATTCAGAGATAAAAAGAAGGACGTAAAACTGGAGGATATCAACGAGGCATTGATAAGGATAGAAGAATCAGCTGGACCAGAATCTGAACTGCTGCTGTGGCAGGCCCGGAATGGCTCGGAACTTGACGAGCTTTTCGAGCAGGTAGAATCTGTTGTAGCTGATATTGAGGAGGAAAACCGTATCAGAAAATCAGTCTACTATGACGAGTGGGACTCCAACATCAATGACTACAGAAAAGACTGGTGCAGGGTACGTGAAATAGATATGCCCTCAACAACCCTTCTCTCCTACGAGGAGACAATTCATGAGTATTATGGTCTCGTCAGTCTTCTCAGAAGGCACTTTGGACTCCTCAGACCTGACAGGGTAAAACGTTATTTCCGGGAAGAGAGAGGAGATGATCTTGATCTGGATGCAGTAATAGAGTCCATTGTTGAACGACATGCCGGCATCCCCCCTTCTGACAAGGTCTATATCCGGAGGGACAAGAAGCTCAGAGACGTATCGGTGGCATTTCTCGTCGATATGAGCTATTCAACAAGTGAGTCACTTCCTTCAGGAAAGAGGATAATAGATATCGAAAGGGATGCCCTCATATTGATGGGTGAGGCCCTTGAAAGCATCGGTGATCATTGGGCTGTCTTTGGGTTCTCCACAAATTACAAAGACAGGGTCGACTTTTATGTTGTACGTGATTTCCAGGAACCATTTACTGATGATGTAAGGATGCGGTTTGATGGCATAAGACCGATTGCACAGACCAGGCTGGGCGCTGCTATACGGCACGCAAACAGTTTTCTGAAAAAACAGAACTCCCTGATCCGTCTGTTGATCCTGCTCTCAGATGGAAGGCCCTATGACATGGATTACGGAGATCTCAAATATTCAGTGGAAGACACAAGGATGGCCCTGTGGGAAGGACGTCGGAGCGGGATAACTTCTTACTGCATCACAGTCGATAAACGGAGCAGGGAATATCTCCCATATATGTATGGAGAGTCAAACTACACGATCATCGATAACATTGAAGCGTTACCTGCAACCCTTCCCCTTATATATAAAAGACTCACAACCTGAAGAAAGGAGGAACAGAGCAATGGAAGTATGCATTAAATGTGGCAGGCCAGCAGCTTATATCTGTCCCTACTGTGACAGGAAGTTCTGCAAGTCACATATGGAACTCCGTTATGTTGGTCCTAACCGGGGGTTCAAATCGCGTTACATGTGTCCTGTCTGCTGGAAGAAGAAACAGGTAGTGCTGAATGAAAACATGGTCAAAGCTCGGGAATACAGGGCCAAGAAGTATTTTTACGGCCCATAGTCCTAGACACAGGAGGTACTGTGACAGATAAAGCAGGAACTACCCGGAAAATCAAGGAACTCGAGCGATTTGCACTTGAAAACGGTGCAGATCGTGTTAAAGCCTTCTCTGCCAGGTCAGTTGCGCTTGATGAACGTGTACGCATGAAGTGTCAGATTCCTCTTTGTCCTCATTATGACAGAACCCTCACCTGTCCTCCAAACATACCTACTGTTGAGGAGTTCCGGACAGTCCTAAGACGATACAAAGCGGCCCTAATTGTGCAGATCGTGAACCCCTTAAGTAGAGAGCCAGAGTCATATGACAGGGAGGAGATAAAGGAATTCTTTCAAAATCCTGGCAAAAAAAGCAAAAAGAAGGGAGGTGAAAAGGACACCCGGACTGATGATCTCGTTTCAGTTAAAGATGCTGCTGTAAGACTCCACAAACTGATAAATGCTGTTGAACTCAGAGCCATATCATCCGGATTTCCCTATGCCCTGGGGCTTATAGGTGGAGAATGCATGCTCTGTACCGAGTGTGTGGGAGTTGGATCCCTCAAGAGCTGCAGACGTCCCTATGAAGCGAGGCCATCAATGGAGGGTGTTGGAATTGATGTTATTAAAACAAGTCAAAAGGCGGGGCTCCCTTTTGAGATCCCGCCAAAGAAGGAGATTGTCTGGAGCGGATTGGTTTTAATCGATTAGGAGTTGCCTCTATGGTTGTTTTTTACTTGATTATGAAAA
Organism: uncultured Thermodesulfovibrio sp.; assembly: GCA_964542175.1. Classification (GTDB taxonomy): domain Bacteria; phylum Nitrospirota; class Thermodesulfovibrionia; order Thermodesulfovibrionales; family JdFR-85; genus WFTX01. Next base: position 6,986 of record CAZITN010000031.1, read on the forward strand.
GGAAACTGTACTTTTAAAAGAAGCAAAGTACTTAGAGAAACGAGGAGGTAAGAGATGGCAACAAAAGATGAAATGACCAGTCTTGAACGAGTAGCCACAACGCTACAGCTTAAGGAGCCTGACAGGGTTCCAGCTGCTCCCCTTGTGTGTGGAGCAACACATCGAGTAGTTGGAATAACCTATGCTGAATGGTCTCGATGCACTGACATTGAGGCAATGGTGCGTGGCCATGTTGACGCCCTGAACCTGCTCGGTCATGATGGAGTAGTGGCACTGGTTGACCTATCTGTCGAGGCTCAGGCCTTTGGCTGTGAGGTTATCTTCCCCGAGTTCGATACTGCCCATCCGAATTATGATGACCCATTCATCAAAAATGCTGAAGATTACAAAAAGATAAAAAAGGTCGATGCCAGGAAGACGCAAAGGATGAAGGGAATAATTGAAATGGTTGGCGGATTGTCAAAGGAAATCGGACAAACACATGCCATTGTAGGTTTTGTATACGGATCCCTGGGCACCCTGAGCATGATGCGTGGGCCTGAAAACTTCTTCATGGACCTGATGGAACATCCAGATGAAGTTCTGGAGGCTCTCCATATCATGGATGAAGTCCTTGTTGATTATGCCGTTGCTCAGGTCGAAGCGGGTGCGCATGCTGTGTGCTATGACAATCTGTATGCCTCTCAGAGCATACTGAGCAAGGAACTCTGGGAAAAATTTGAAGGACCTTCAAAAAAGAAAGTCTGTGATGCTATCCGTGATGCCGGTGCCCTTGTCGTTCTTCATAACTGCGGTAACGGGATCTATTTTGACATGTGTGAAAAATGGGCAAATCCAACCGCAATTTCCCATGCCTATGTGGCAGATGACGTGGACAGCTGGGAAGAGCACAAGGCCAAATGGGGAAGCAAAATAGCCACAATTGGATGGGTCCCTCCAGGTCCTGTAGCCATGCTCGGTACACCAGAAGAAATAGAAGAAGAATGCAAGGCAGAAATTGAAATCTTTGCAAAAGGAGGAGGATTTATTCTTGCTACCGGATGCGAGTTTGGTCCCAATGCTCCATTACTGAATGCACGCTATATTGTTGAAGCAGCAAAGAAATATGGAGTGTATGATTAAACCTTTCTTACATCCTGACAAATTTTAAAAGGAGGTATTCAGAAAATGGCAACAAAAGAAAAAGAACAGGAACTGATAAAAAGACTTCAGGATGCTGTAATAAACTATAACACTGACGGGGCAAAAAAGGCTGCACAGGAGGCAGTTGATCTTAAACTTGACGCTTACACAATGACAATGGAAGGGCTTGCTGGTGGCATGGCGGTTGTAAGTGAAAAGTTTGATAATCATGAATACTTTGTCCCCGAGACCCTGCTCTGTGCCAAAGCACTGTATGCTGCGCTTGACATATTGAAGCCACATATCAAGGTCAAGAAAGGTGGTATAAAAGGCCAGGTTGTCCTGGGAGTGTTGCAGGGTGACGTCCATGACCTTGGTAAAAACCTTATAAAGGCTATTTTTGAAGCAGCTGGTTGGACGGTTCACGACCTGGGCAGAGACGTCCCCCTCCAGAAGTTCGTTGAAGAACAGATACGTACTGATTCGGATATAGTTATGCTCTCAGCTCTAATGACAACTTCCATGGTTGGGATGAAGAGAGTAATCCCGATGATCAAGGAAAAGAATCCGAATGTCAAGATCATGATTGGTGGTGCTCCAATTACTGAAAAGACAGTCGAAGAGTTCGGAGCCGATTCAACTGCTGATAATGCTCCAAATGCACTGCAGGAGGCAATCAAGATGGTTGAGGCACTGAAGAAGGGCGAGATGGCTTCAGCCACATAGAAGGAGGCTTTGTTTTTCATGAAGGAAGTTACAGTAGTACTACAACCGTCCGGGCGACGTGGCAAGGTTCCCAAGGGGACTAAAATCCTCGAAGCGGCAAGAAGACTTGGAGTGGGCATTGAGGCAGTCTGTGGGGAAAAGATGGTCTGCGGGAAGTGTAGGGTGAAGATAATGGAGGGCTCTTTTGCTAAAGAAGGAATACGCTCTTCCATGCATCACCTCAGCGCGTATTCTGATAAGGAGAAAAAGATACTGAAACCTAAAGAGATACGGGAAGGAACAAGGCTGGCTTGCTCAACTGAGATTCTTGGAGATATCCTTGTTTTCGTCCCGGAATCCAGCCGGACCGGAGAACAGGTCGTAAGAAAGGAAGCCGGAAAGATTAAAGTAAGAATAAATCCGGCAGTTAAAAAATACTACGTTGAGTTACCCATACCTTCCCTCGAAGACCCTCATGGAGACTTTGAACGTCTCAAGGAAGAGCTTCAAAGGAGATACAGGCTGAAGAAACTCAAGATTGATTTCGATATGCTTCAACGGCTTCCTGATATTCTCAGACAAGCCGACTGGAAAGTTACTGTAACTGTATGGCAGAATTCAGAAATAATCAGGCTCGAGCCCGGGAAGAATGAATGCAACCTTGGTATAGCTGTGGATATCGGGTCAACCACTGTTGCAGGATATCTTACTGATCTCACTACCGGGAAAGTCCTGGCAACAGAATCATTAATGAATCCCCAGGTTAAGTACGGTGAAGATGTTATGTCCCGTATAACATACTGTATGTTGAATGAAGAGAGTGGGCTGAAGGAACTTCAGGATACCATTATTGCGGGATTGAATACCATCATTAAGAAGGCCGTAAAAAAGGCAGGGCATCTCCCTGAAGACATAAGTGAGATGACGATTGTCGGTAATACGGCCATGCATCATCTGCTGCTGGGCATCAATCCTGAGTTCATGGGTGTTGCTCCCTTTACTCCTGCTATCCATGAGTCTATAGATATCAAGGCCTCCCGCCTTGGCCTGAATATGCTCCCGACAGGTAATGTGCATATTCTTCCCATAGAAGCAGGGTTTGTTGGGGCTGATAATGTAGGATGCCTTCTTACAGACGTACCCCACAGGCGTGACGAAATAACCCTGCTGATAGACATCGGCACAAATGGCGAGCTTGTGCTGGGGAATAGGGAGAAGCTCATCTCTTCCTCATGTGCCACGGGACCTGCGCTTGAGGGTGCTCAGATAGAATTTGGTATGCGAGCCGCACCAGGTGCAATCGAAAAGATCAAGATAGATCCCGTGGCCCTCGAGGTGCGATACAAAGTAATTGGAAACGACCAATGGAGTGACGGCAAGAGGAATATGAAGGCAAAAGGGATTTGTGGATCGGGGATCATTGATGGAATTTCTGAAATGTTCTTGGCAGGTATCATCAAGAAGAACGGACAGATCAACTCTGAATTAAGCTCACCCAGACTGAGGAAAGGCACAAAAGGTCTTGACGAGTTTGTTATTGCCTGGAGTCACGAGACTTCAATCGGGGAAGACATAGTTATTAACCAGAAAGACATACGGGCTATACAGCTTGCCAAGGGAGCACTTTATGCAGGGTGTCAAATCATGATGCGCAAGCTTGGAGTCAAGGAGTTTGACCGCCTGGTCGTTGCCGGCGCCTTTGGCAGCCATATCAACAAGTTTTCTGCCATGGCTATGGGTATGTTTCCAGACTGTGCTCTTGAGAAGGTTCAGACGATAGGTAACGCTGCAGGTGATGGAGCACGCATTGCTCTGTTAAACGTCAATAAGCGACGGGAAGCTAATGATATTGCCCGAAAAGTTGAATATATCGAACTGGGTCTCGAAGAAGACTTCAATGACCGGTTCAGCGAAGCAATGCAGTTTCCACATATGTTTGATAAATTCCCTAATCTTGAAGGTATCTTGCCAGATGAGGAGCTACAAAAAGTTGGATTAACCTATTAAATCCCATTAAAGAGGAGGGATGTATGAAAGTAAAGTATATTGGAGATACCAGGACTGCTCAGACAGTCAACGGCAAAGAGGTAAAACTTACAAGTGGAATGGAGCTAACCTGTATGGAAAAGGAGTATCACTCCGCGCTCTTTGTACGTGCCGTATTAGACTCGGGAGAACATATCAAGATTAAAAGGGCCGAACTGAAAAAGGTTTCTTAAATATCGGGAAATTCCAGCTATCACCCTTTCTGAGAGGAGAAAAGAATTCAATCTGTCTCTCGAAAGGGTTTTTTTTACACCCAAAGGTCTAATCCGGGAATCGATAGACCTTCATAATGAATAAGCAAGCCTTAGCAGTGCATTCACAACTGCAACAGCAACGGGAGTTCCACCCTTTCGTGATAAATTCGTAATAAAAGGAAATCGTTGCATTGAAAGCAGAACCTTTGATTCAAGGGCCTTGACAAAACCGACAGGCACTCCTACAACAAGGGGCGTTTCCTCGACTCCGTCGCTGTTTAATATCTCTATGGACTTCAACAGGGCCGTCGGTGCATTACCCACAACCACAATGCCGATGTTGTTGTTCTGTTTCATCATGAACTCTATTGCAGCCTCTGTTCTGGTCTGGCTGGGTTTTCGCTCAGGCATTTCATGGCTGTTCAGCCCGCACAGGATCTTGCATCCGAACCTCACTGCCAGTTTCTTGCTTATTCCGGCCCTGACCATCTCAATGTCTGTAAGGATGTTTCTGCCTTCGGATATCATCGTGATTCCATGTCTTATTGCATCAGGATGAAAAAGAATCTCCCTCACAAAATCAAAGTCTGCAGTTGAATGAACAACCCTTTTGACAATCGCCTGCTCCTCTCTGCTAAACCTCTGATTTATGGCAGGATCTTCTTCTGTGAGCAGGTCAAAGCTTCTCTGCTCAATCCCCTCAGGACTCAGGGCCTCCTTTCTCAGGTCTTCAATCGTCTTTAACGAATCCGTGGACTCCATAGGCCTGATTTTTACGGAAGGAAATCCTTCAATTATCTCTTTCACTATGGGATCTGACACACCAGGGCTTACACCAAGAGGCACAACCAAAAAATCCATGACACCTCTTTTTATTTCTCTCTCAACAATACCTGTGATATCTGAAAAGGCTTCATTTGAGAGTACATGAAGACAGTCACTGCTGCAGTGGGGGTGCAGCAGAGCATGCATCATCGAAAACCCTGTTTCGTCGTACAGGACATTCCGATCATCACCTGTTATTACCAAAATCTTTTCCATTTTATCCTCTCAGTTTCAACTTATTAAAAAATGCAGAAAATCTCTCTCTCATATCGGCATTACTCATAAAGTGGATATGAATGTAACTCGCAAGGGTATTGAATCTTCTGTACCCCTCAACCTTTACGGGATTCCCATCTTTATTAAAAACGGAATAAATGCAGGATACCCCGGACTCGTTCAGTGTATAACTGTCAACACCTCCCTTTATTTCCGAATAGTGGAACTCATGTCCTCTTAAAACATCACCTTTCTGGCAGAACAGTGTATCATCCCGTACCACCACCTCCCTGTATCCCAGATAGGCCCTTTTCTTTTTCATGACCATCTCAAAGGGAAATATCCCGGCAAAGTCACAATACTTTCCTTCAAGTGTAAAAATTCCCTTTGACAGATATATCAGTCCTCCGCATTCAGCATACACGGCACCCTTATCAAGAGACCATTTTCTCAAGGACTCAAGCATTGAGATATTTTCTGCAAGCGATTCAGCATACAGTTCAGGATACCCTCCTCCAAGATACACCATGTCAACTCCTTCGGGAAGTCGTTTGTCCTTCAGGGGGCTGAAGGGCACGATCTCCGCCCCGGCCCCTTTCAGCATCTCCAGGTTATCAGGATAGTAGAAGGAGAAGGCCCTGTCATGGGCAACAGCCACCCTGACACTCCGCCTGCCTGTATTTATAGAGACAGGATCCTGCCAGCAACGTGCATCCTCCCTGGACTCTCCATCGCCGGGTTGGGTATTCCCTGCTACATCAACGATCATGTCCAGATCCACTGTTTCGAGAAAGAGTTCCGAGAGTTGTCCAAGAGACCTCTCTGAAATGGGTTCATCCTCTGCTACTGTAAGGCCGAGGTGCCGCTCCGGTATCTCGAATTCTCCGCCCTTTGGCAGATATCCGATGACAGGGAGGTCTCTTACAGCGTTTCTTATCCTTTCAAAGTGAAACTCCGAGCCCACCCTGTTGAAAATTACCCCTGCAACTGGAAAGTGTTGATCTCTTCCCGGAAGCTCTTTCCAGTATTCGCTGAACCCCTTGACCACAGCACCGGCACTCTCACCCATACCATAGGCATCCACAACGAGCAGGAGAGGAAGTTCAAGACACTCGGCCAGCAAAACGGTGCTTTGCATACCGTCATACATCCCCATCACACCCTCTACAACCGAAATATCCACCTGTTCTGAATGCCTCCAGAAGATCTTCCTTACTGTTTTTTCTCCACACATCCAGAGATCGAGGTTTCTTGAAGGTCTCCCGGTTATCAGGCTGTGGATGCCGGGATCAATAAAGTCGGGGCCGGCCTTGAAGGACTGGACCTTGTATCCCCTCCTTACAAGCGCACCAAGGAGGGCAAGGGTAACTGTTGTCTTGCCGCACCCGCTATGTGTTCCTGCTATCACGATCCCTCTCATAAGCATGCCAGTTCCTCAAGCAAGATCTCGTTTTCCCTTCTCTTCTTTACTGCAATCCTTATGTAAGAATCATCAAGCGAGAAGAAATTACCACACCTTCTAACGATGATCCCCTTCTCAGCAAGTCCTCTGATCAACCCCTCTGAATCATCCGCTTTCAGAAGATAGAAGTTCACATCAGAGCCTGTGTACTTGATATTCAACTCCCTGAACCCATCTTCCAGAAACAGCTTTTCATCCATCATCAACTCAATGCTCCTGCTCCTGAAGTCCTCATCCCGCAGAGCCCGGACTCCTGCCTTTATTGCAAGGGTATTAACTGTCCAGGGTTCCTTGGCATCCCTGACAGCAGGCAGTACCCCTTCCGGAAAGACACCGAAGCCAAGCCTCAGGCCTGGAAGGGCATAGAATTTGGTCATGGAACGGAGGACTATGAGATAGGGATTCTCCGGGACGAAAGGCATCACCGACTCTCCAGGGCAGAAATCCATAAAAGCCTCATCAACAACAAGATAACACTCCAGTCTCCTGGCTGCCTCTGCAATCTCAAGGAGGTCCTCCCTTCTGGTTACCCTCCCTGTAGGGTTATTGGGATTACAGAGAAAGGCCATATCACAGCCCTTCATGGCCTCAATAAACCTCTCCGGATCAAGAGCAAAACCGTCATCATCCATCAGGACGACCCTTCTAAGACTGGCCATTCTTCTACCAAGAGAAATACCCCAGGCCCTTTCATACTCGGAAAAGGTAGGGGCAGTGATCAAAAGCCTCCGGGGCCGGAATGCCCTCAGTGTCAGGTATATCAGTTCCGTACAGCCGTTGCCACATAGAATCAGGGACGACGGAAGGCCATGATGCTCCGCCAGGGCATGGACAAGCTCCCGTGCATCAGGATCGGGATAGTTCTTAAGGAGAGGGATACTCTCAATAATCGCATCCAGTACGGAAAAAGGCGGGCCGAGGGGGTTAATAGATGCACTGAAGTCGATCACATCACGGACATCAATACCCGACTCCTCTGAAAAGGAGTATATGTTTCCTCCATGTTTTTCATTGATGAAGAATTTCATATTCATTGCTTATAGACCTGAATCCTCAGTAGTGTCCAAAACAAGTTTGAACAGTATGGGAAGGCGGTATGGCGGAAAAACATCAATGCACGACACCTTAGAAAATAAGGATTTCAGGTAACTGACAGACTTAATCAGAGAGTCAGTTTTAACACCTGTCGATTCAGGTCCCTGTCCATCAAATCCTGTCGATTGCATTGTGTTTTTGAAGCCTTGCCGCTCGAAGCGAGTCAAAGCGAAGAGTCGCATCGACCTTCCCTTTAAATTATTTGTACCTAAATTGAGCGATTTTGCTCTATAGGCAGAGGGCCATGGGCCTTCACATCATTCTCGACGGGCCTCCATGCCCCATATACCCCGAAAAGTCTTTGACTTTTTTTGGGGCCCCGTCTCCGAGGCGTGATGATCAAAACCGTTCAGGCCCACTGCCACTCTACCTCCTTATATACTGTATCTGAAAGAATCGCTCAATTTAGGTTGTACAGATGTGCTGAATCCTTTATTCTCAAAAGTGCCAGATCATGATTAATAAGACCAGCCATCTGCAGATAACCATCAGAACTCCTCCCAGCACCGCAGCCACAGAGACGATCCTGAGAGCATCCCAGCCGGCTTCTTCGTAATTTCCGGATGAATCAGTTCCTATGTAGGGCTTCTCTACGAGCCGGCCATTATAGAAGGAGGGGCCGCCGAGTCTCATCCCGAGGGCCCCTGAAATTGCAGCCTCGGGGATGCCGCTGTTGGGACTGAGATGTTTTTTTCCTTCAAGGATCATCACCTTCAATGATCTTGACAGCACAGCTGTTGCAGTGCCCATGTCCCTTAGAGCAAGGTACAGAAAGGAAGCAAGGGCTATCAGCATCCCCGTCAGCCTTGCCGGAATAAAATTGGCAATATCATCAAGTCGTGCCGCAGTATAGCCGAAATATCTGTATTTCTGATTCCTATAACCTATCATGGAATCCATTGTGTTCACTGCCTTGTATGCCATTGCCAGAGGCAATCCGCCAAGGCCAAGATAGAACAGGGGAGCAATTACCCCATCTGAGAGGTTTTCCGAAAGTGTCTCTATGGTTGCCTTCTGTATCTCCTGTCTGTCAAGATGTCCCGTATCACGTCCAACAATCATGGAAAGCAGTTTTCTTGAACTTTCCAGATCATCATTATCAAGGGCATGTAAGACTGACATTGCTGATGTTATCAGTCCCCTTGTTGCAAGGGTTGTGGAAGCCAGAAAAACCATGAGCACTTCTGCCAGCATCCTGTTTAGCCCTGACACGTTGTTTACCATCCATAGGATGATATAAAGGCTGATCATTGTTATACTGATAGTCATTATCACAAGAATTGCACCCTTTATGTATTCTGTCCTTCCTGAATCACTCTTCCTTCTCAGAAATGACTCTGCCCTTTCAATAAGAATCCCCATAAGAACAACTGGATGAGGAAACCACCTGGGGTCCCCAACCAGCAAATCAAGCAGAAAGGCAAGTGCCATATCCAAAGGGGTGATCATTTTTCAAGAATTCTCACTACATGATCAACGTCCAGATTCTTACTGACCACACCGGCAACCTCCTCAATCTTCTGTAACCTCACATCCCTGTACCTCACCACGACCCCGAGGGGAGCAAGTCCTCTCCTGGCACGGGCGGCATTTATTTTCGTCCTCCTGAATTCGTCATTGTCGAAAATGCCATGAATGTATGTCCCCCAGCAGTTTTCCCTTACTGATCCATCAGTAACAAAGGAGGTTTTCAGCCCTCTGCCCTCATGTAATTTCTGATAGCGGGTCACCCTGAAAAGGCCGATATCTCCTGACGACCTCCCCATGTGAATTTCATATCCCTTCAGATAATTCATGCCTCCCTGGATAAACCCCTCTGAGTGAAAGGAGTTGTTTAAAACCTCAGCCGTTATCTGAGATGTTATCTTATTCTTTTCAAATACTGTTTCTACATCAAGGAGACCAATCCCTTTTACTTCCTTATGGGGGGATTCAACTCCTTCAGGATCAAGCAACCTTGATGAAAGTATCTGGAATCCTCCGCATATACCTATAATTTCCACACCCTTTTCCTTTGCCTTTTTCACGCTTTCCTCAAGCCCTGTTTGCCGCAAATAAAGCAGATCATGGACCGTATTTTTTGACCCTGGGATAATGACTATGTCAGCGTTCTCAATATCCGATGGGTTCAGAGAGTAGATTAGCTCAACGTCCGGCTCAAACCTTAAGGGGTCAAAATCCGTGAAATTGGATATATATGGCAACCTGAGTATAACCACCCTGATCGTTCCGTAATCCCTGTATCCACGCATCAGAGCCTGGCCCGATGTGATTGCCAGTCCGTCCTCTTCCGGCAGACCGGTATCCTTCATGTAGGGAATAACACCAAGACAGGGAAGGCCTGTCTTCCTATGTAACATATCAAGTCCGGGTTGAAGAATCCCGACATCACCCCGAAACTTGTTTATTACATACCCCTTGAGAAACCTTTTCTTTTCACCGAGGAGGAGTGCTGTACCATAGAGGGATGCAAATACTCCACCCCGGTCTATATCTGCAACGAGCAGAACAGGGGAATCTGCAAGTTCTGCAACAGCCATGTTTGCAATATCGACATCCATAAGATTGATTTCAGCAGGAGACCCGGCCCCCTCGATCACTATGAGTTCGTATTCTTCACTCAGTCTTTTGAATGATGCCTTCACATGCTCCCAAGTCCTGTGCCGGAATCCGTAATACTCTTTTGCTTTCATTGTCGAGTGCACCCTGCCATGGAGAATGACCTGTGCCCCTGCATCACCTGAGGCCTTCAGAAGTATGGGGTTCATGTCTGTCGTTGGTTCAATGCCTGCGGCCTCTGCCTGAAGGGCCTGTGCCCGTCCTATCTCCCCGCCGTCCATGGTAACATAGGAATTAAGCGCCATATTCTGTGACTTGAAAGGGGCAACCCTGTAGCCCATTTTACTGAAAATTCTGCACAGCGCCGCCACAAGGAGGCTCTTGCCTGCACCGGAGCCTGTTCCCTGAATCATCAATGTCCTGGCCATTTTTATCCTATCTCCCCAGAGAAAGTGCAACCATTAGAAAAAACACCTCTGCAATCTCCGAGACAGCCCCAAGGGTATCTCCTGTGAGCCCGCCGATCCTCTTTCTGAAAAAAGGGATTGTCATGATTGTGAAGATATATGCCACAATGAACCCGGTTGCCGACAAGAAAAACATTCGTCCTATTGAGTCTCCTGAAAAGAATGCTGCCAGCACTGAGACTGAAAGACAGATATAGAAGACTCCGGTCAGGAAAGCGGCGATCCCGGTCCCTTCTATGAATATCCGGCCAAGCCCGTCTCTGCGTGCGCTACTGCCATGGTACATACCTGCCAGCATCGTCCATTTGCCCGCCATGGGAAAGAGCAGGAGGATAACGTACCAGTACTCCTCAGTGGCAAGCACCTCCCTTATCAGAATGTATTTAAGAAGCAGGACTATAACGACAGCCGTCACCCCTATAGGGCCGGAAGTACTCTCCTTCATGACAGCCAGCATCCTATCCCTGTTGCCCCTCGATGCCAGGGCATCAAAAGTATCGGAGAGACCGTCAAGATGAAACCCCCCGCTTGTGAGTATCAGAACTGTCAATACCAGAGCGGCAACAATATCCGTACTGTAGAGATTCTCTGACAGAATGACTGTTACTGTCAGTACTCCGCCCTGAATAAGACCTGCAAGGGGAAACAATGAAGAACTTCTCCCAAGCAGTTCCTCGTTTACCTCTCCCTTAATCTGCGGCAGGGGGAGAATGGTCAGAAACTTAAGCGCCAGTAACAGTCTCTTCATTTGACAGAATCTCAGTTCAGTATCTCATCAGAAACACCAGCCTCTCCAAAGGTGGCCATTTCCCTGTATATCTTCAAACCTGCGTCCAGAAGCGTCATTGCAAGGGCAGCACCCGTTCCCTCACCAAGTCGGAGATCCAGGTCGAGAATCGGGCGGAGCCCCATGTACTCAAGCATCACCCTGTGACCGGTTTCCTGGGAGTTATGGGCTGCAAAGAGATATTCCGAGACAGCAGGACTCATCCTGGAGGCGATAAGGGCTCCGGCCGTAGATATGAACCCGTCTACTACCACTGGGAGACCGAGGGAGGCTGCACCGAGACAGAGACCTGCTATACCGCCTATCTCAGCGCCCCCGACCTTCGCAAGGACATCGACAGGATCGTCGGGGTCAGGCTTGTTGAGCGATATGGCCTTCTCAATCACTTCAACCTTTCTGTTCAGGGCCTCATCACCGATACCCGTACCCCTGCCCGTAACATCACGGACGGCCCTTCCGGTAATCACAGAGGCAATCGCAGAGGAAGGCGTTGTATTGGCTATCCCCATCTCCCCTGTGGCAAACATCCGGTATCCCTTCTCATGAAACTCATGGGCCAGCTCAATCCCCACCTCAAGACACCTGAGTGCCTCCTCCCTGGTCATGGCAGCCTCTACCGTCATGTTCCTGGTCCCCTTTACCACCTTTCTCCTCACAAGACCGTCGAGGTCCTCAAACTCGTAATTCACTCCAATATCTATAACCACAACATCAGCGCCGGCATGCCTTGCAAGAACATTTATACCGGCACCGCCATTAATGAAGTTGTAAACCATCTGTCTCGTTACCTCCTGGGGATAGGCACTTACCCCTTCTCCGGCAACGCCATGATCGCCTGCAAAGGTGAAAACCACCTTTCGTGGAATCCCGGGCATCTCGTTTCTGTAGATGCCAACAAGTCTGGCAGCAATCTCTTCAAGCCTTCCAAGGCTTCCTGGCGGCTTTGTAAGATTATCCAGCCTCTTCTGTGCTTTTTCAAAAAGGGCTCGTTCCAGAGGTTTGACCCTGGAGAGAATTTCATCCAGCCTCATATAGCTCCTCCTTGTACCTGATTGTTGTCTCACTTTATTCTGACGGGAATCCCGCTTACCATCAAGAAAACACTGTCTGCAACTTCTGCCAGTCTCTGATTCACCCTTCCTGCAATATCCCTGAACAGTCTGGCCAGTCTGTTTTCTGGAACTATCCCCATCCCCACTTCGTTCGTAACAATAAAGACTGAAGAACTTTTCAGGCTCGAGAGAATCTCAACCAGATCAGAGACTCTTCTTTCAATATCGTTGTTTTCCATATCAATGAAGACATCTTCATCAGTGACGGTACTGTAGACACTCAAAATAATATTTGAAAGCCAGACTGTGATACAGTCAACAACAATGACAGAGCCCTCTGCATCTGCCTCCCTGATAACCCTTGCAATATCTATCGGCTCTTCAATGGTTGTCCAGGAATCCCCTCTTTCCTCGCGATGTCTCCGAATGCGTTCCGTCATCTCATCATCGGCAGGCTCTGCGGTTGCCAGAAAGTATTTTCTCCCGTACTGTTTTCCAGCCAGGGAGAGGGCGAAAGTGCTTTTCCCGCTTCGAGCGCCACCCGTTATCAACACAACCTCTTTAGACATAGCATCTCCTCTGTCTCAATATGGCCCTCCAAGGAAGGCTGCAAGCTTAAGATATTCAATTATCGTATCATAGTTCTCCGGAGAGTGCGGATAACAGCACCCGGAGCAGTCCTTCACCGTTGTTCCGCCGATATCAATATATTCAGGTTTGCCAAGGCAGATCATATAGTACATGGGACAAAAGCAGAAGAGACAGTTGAAGAGTCCTGTTACCCCCTGATGACATGGATAGTACGCGCAGGAGGAGTTCATGAAAAAATCGTGTCCTTCCTCCCTCTTGCGGGAGATTGTCTGTTCAGAGCCGGTTATCATTTCATCATGTCAAATAAAAAAATCCCCAGAGCCTTAAGGCTCTGGGGATTGCACCCTGGTTTACTTCATCCCCTTTACTTCCTCCTCGGGAAGCGCTCAGGAACTCCGCTGCTTACAATGCAACGGAATTCCCTTAAGCAGATTACCAGGCAGGTCTTCTGGCTCCCGGATCAATCTACTCACCCGCCTTCCCGGTAACGGCAGAAATGATCTGAACCGTTTGCCAGTGGCCATTGGGTTTTCGTCCCCGGTTACAGCGGCGGGACCGCTCCCGATTCTCACGGGATTCCCTATTAAGCTCGCAGCACCTGATAATATATGTTTTATCTTTTATAACAATACAGGGACCTGTTTGTCAAAAGCTGATAAACCAGCTTTGAAGTCAGCCCTCGAAATCTGCCCATTTCCCCGGCCCGATTACCCTCTTCTTGAGTATTCCGTCAGGGTCAATTATGTAAGTTTCCGGGACCCCGCTGACCCCGAAAATCCTGGCAGCCTTCTCGCCAGGGTCTGTGTAGATCGGGAGATCAATCTTCTGTTCATTCAGATACTCGCGAGTCTTTATCGGGTCTTCTCTCCAGACTACACTGAAAAACCGGAAGTCAGGATCATCCTTTTTTCTCTTATAGAGCTCGACAATCAATGGAAGCTCTTCGCGGCATTCCTTGCACCAGGCAGCCCAGAAATGGATGAAAATCGTCTTGCCTTTCATGGACGAAAGAGTGTATTCATTTCCATCTTTATCCAAGAGAGAAAAATCAGGAACAGAGAGGCCTTCGATTGCCCGTCTTGGCTCGGTCACCTTACTCTTCTGGCTCAGGATCACGAGCAGGATGCCCGCAAGAATCACCACAAGGAGAACAGCGCCCCTGTATCTCAAGACTCCACCTCCAGATCCATGTAGATTAAGATGCTCTGCTGAACAGGACTTCGGGTGTTTGGAATGGCAATAAAAAGTGCCCCGGGAATTAATCAATTATTAATTTACGCTGGCAGCAATCGCCTCTTCTTCATGGAAGACTTTCAACGAGGGTCTGCCGTCTTCCAGCACAACAAGAACCTTATTGGCTCCCATGAACCTGCCCTTGAGCATCTCTTCGGAAAGAAAATCCTCTACCTCACGCTGAATCGCCCTTCTCATTGGACGGGCACCGTATGTGGGCTTGTAGTATTTCTCCACAAGCCATTCCTTGACCTCATCTGCAACCTCAACAATCAATTCGTGCTCGACAAGTTGCCTGTTGGTCTCTTCAATCAGAAGATCTATTATCGAATAGAGATGTTCCTTGTCAAGGGGATGGAAGACCACAATCTCATCCACCCTGTTAAGAAACTCGGGATTAAAGGTCTTCTTCAACTCGTTAAGGACATTGTCTTTTATAGTTACATAAAGGTCCTCGGAGCTGTCCCTGTAAAAACCGAGGGGAGTGGCCTTTTCGATTATCCTTGCACCAAGGTTGGATGTCATGATGATAACAGTGTTCTTGAAGTCAACCTTCCGGCCATAACTGTCAGAGAGCACACCCTCATCAAGGACCTGGAGCAGTATGTTGAATACATCAGGGTGGGCCTTTTCTATCTCATCAAAGAGGACAACTGAATAGGGTTTCTTTCTTACCTGTTCCGTAAGCTGCCCTCCTTCTTCATAGCCCACGTAGCCTGGAGGGGCACCGGTAAGCTTTGAGACATTGAACCTCTCCATATATTCGGACATGTCTATTTTTATCAAGGCACCCTCATCATCAAAGAGAAAATCGGCAAGAGCCTTTGCAAGTTCCGTCTTCCCGACTCCCGTCGGACCGAGGAAGAAGAACGAACCTATAGGTTTCTTTCTGCTCTTAAGCCCTGTTCTTGACCTTCTTATCGCCCTGCTTACCGCCCTGATCGCCTCATCCTGGGCGATAATCCGCTTATGGAGTTCCTCTTCCATCTGAAGGAGCTTCTCCGTCTCTTCCTGGCCGAGTTTTATCAGGGGAATCCCCGTCATCTTTGATACGGTATAGGCGATATCCTCACTCTTGATCAGGGGGATCTCCTTTGTAAGATTATCCCTCCACTGACGATGAATCTGCTCGTGAAGCCTTCTCAGCTTCTCCTCCTCACCCCTGACGGATGCCGCCTTCTCTATATCCTGGAGTTTTATATACAGTGTCTTTTCCTTGGAAAGCCTCTCCAGCTCCTGCTCTACATCCTTCAGTTCATGAGGGGGGGTGTATCTCTTCAGCTTGATCCTTGAACCGGTCTCATCTATCACATCAATCGCCTTGTCAGGAAGGTTACGGTCTGAGATATACCTGTCTGAGAGCTTCGCCGCAGTATCAATAGCTTCGTCACTGTATTTCACCCTGTGGTGTGCCTCGTACTTGCTCTTCAGGCCGTTAAGTATCTCAATCGTCTCATCAAGCGTAGGCGGCTCGACGTATATCGGCTGGAAACGTCTCTCAAGTGCCCCGTCCTTCTCAATATACTTTCTGTACTCATCTACTGTAGTTGCCCCGATGCACTGAATCTCGCCTCGAGAAAGCGCTGGTTTCAGCATGTTTGAAGCATCAACGGAACCTTCTGCAGCACCAGCACCGATAAGGGTATGGAGCTCGTCTATGAAGAGTATTATATTATCGGAAGTGACTATCTCCTTCATAACCACCTTCAGCCGTTCCTCAAACTGCCCCCGGTATTTTGTACCTGCTATCAATGCACCGAGGTCAAGGGAGACAATCCGTTTACCAAGGAGCTGGTCCGGGACATCTCCTGTGACAATCTTCTGTGCGAGCCCCTCTACGATAGCCGTCTTACCGACCCCTGGTTCACCAATAATGGCAGGGTTGTTCTTGATCCTCCTGCCAAGAACCTGAAGGACCCGCTCAATCTCCCGTTCCCTTCCTATCACAGGATCAAGTTTCCCCTTCTTGGCAAGGGCGGTAAGGTCTTTCCCGAACTCGTCAAGCGCTGGTGTGGAACTCTTTTTCTCCCTGACATGGGGCTGGGACCTCATGGAAAGGTTTATGGAGAGTTGACGTGCTCCCAGAAGGTTGGCACCTAAGTTCCTGAGTATCTTTCCTCCAATTCCTTCATCTTCCCTTATCAGGCCAAGGAGCAGGTGCTCACTCCCAATATAGTTGTGTCCGAGGAGTCTGGCCTCTTCAATAGCGAGTTCAAGGACCTTCTTGGCCCGTGGGGTAAATGGTATGTCCCCGAAGGTAAGCAGGTTGGTTCCGGCGGGAAGGTTTCTCTCAACCTCCATTCTCACTTCTTCTATGGAGATACCCATCTTCTTGAGAATCACCACCGGAAGACCGTCATGCTCCCTTATCAGACCCAGGAGAAGATGTTCAGTTCCAAGATAGTCATTCTGCCTTCTCTCGGCTTCTTCCTTGGCATATATTATTACTTTTCTGCCTCTCTCTGTAAATTTCTCAAACATAAAAGCTCCTTCTTCTCATCTCGGCTCCCTGCTCAGTCACTTTGGCGCTCACATTATCGAGCCATTCATCCCTCTTGGGGATCTTATCTCCTTAAAATCATAATAATCGTTTCCGGGGCATCTTGTCAACTTGTGGCTCTTGTAATTACTCCACAAATAATATAGAATATACTCCACTGAATGGTAACAACTCCTTCTCATGCTGCTGACACCACTCTAAAGGTGTTTTGATAAACATAAACAGGAGGTGCTTTATGGAGCCAACCAGAATCCTTGATGCAAGAGGTCTCGTCTGCCCTGTCCCCATCATGAAGATATCCAAGGAAGCCAAGACAATGTCACACGGAGAAATACTGAAGGTAAGTGCAAGTGATCCTGCCTTTGAGCCAGACCTGAGGGCATGGTCAAAGCAGACAGGCCATGAAATTGTAAGCCTTGAAAAAGAGGGTGAAACCGTAACTGCGGTAATCCGTATCATCTGATCTGGCTGAAGGGGAAAAACTCTATTTGACGAACCACCCATTTTTCAATTAAAATCAATCAGTGCGCCCATAGCTCAACTGGATAGAGCGGCGGACTACGAATCCGTAGGCTGGGGGTTCGAATCCTCCTGGGCGCGCCATATTGATTTCAGCAGTATCCTCTCCTGAAAGGATTTCTCAACGGAAGAAACATTGGGACCTTCATCCTGTATTCCTCGTATTCCTTGCCGTACCGAGTGATGAGGCGTCTCTCCTCTGAAAAGGCTCCATAGATAAAATACAGGTCGGCAAGTATGGACACTGTAATCCCGTTGCGGGTAATGTTCGGCTCGAATGTGAATATCATGATACCTGCAATGTAGAGGGGATGTCTCACCATGCCGTAGGCTCCATCCGTAATAAGGCCAATTTCCTCGATCCCCTCAAGGTCTCCTCCAATCTCCCTCCCGTAAAGAAAGTCCACTGCCTGTCTCAGACCAACAAAACGCCAGAAGTCAATAACCCGGAAGGTATATATTCCCAAGATGATTCCAAAAATCTGAATCCCATGGAAAATCCAGCTTAAAGGAGCATCCATATGATATATTTCCTCGTCAGGGAGACGTCTGATGAGGTAAAAAACAAGTCCCGTCAGCATGATGCTCCCCACGGTATAAATAAAACGGTAGAACCCCCTTACGAACCTTCCCCCCATCAGGCGGGCAGCCCAGCTCTTCACTCTCTCCCTTACACACAGGCTGTGGAGAAAGCCGAAGACAAGGAAAAGACTTATCACTTCAAAGACTTCGTTCACATTGAAATTATAACAACCCCATGCCAGTTTTAGTAATATGCGGTCGACACATTTTAATTTGGGATATGGTAAAATACCAAAAAATTTTGGACAGGAGATTGAATGGACGATTACAGGGATTTCACAAAGGAAGAAGAGAAAATCTATGACAGCGAGATAAAAAGACTCCAGAAGCTGATTGCCGAGGGGGCGACTTACAATGATGCTTGCAATACACTCACCCTGAATGATCCGGAAATGAGACAGGTAATAGCCGATGACCTCCTCAAGGTGCTGATTGCCGAACTCCACTACGGCAAGAAAAAGAGCTTTGAACAGATAGCTGAATCACTGGGTGTCGCGGTTTCAGACATTCAGAAGATGCACCGTATCATGATAGAGGATGTCATGCAGACAGTAAATCAGGGGTTTGATCCTTCGAAGGTTACCTTACATTGAACAGACCTTCATAAACCATCTTGGAAAACTGAAAGGAGTAGTGCTATGAGCATCAGAGGGAAATTGGTGGGTACTATTATTCTCCTGATTCTTGTATCGTTTATTACCGGGGTTATCGCGTTTTACGGGGCTTACAAACTGCGGTACTATCTTGCAGAGATTGCCTGGGATGAAATCCCTGAACTTGCCTTTATCGACTCTTTAACAACTGACATAGCATCTGCTCGAAGGTATGAAAAGGAATTTTTTCTCTTTTCAACCTTGAAAAATCCCCAGAAGCAGGCCGAGTATTACAAGAAGTTAATCGAAAGGTTCAAAAAGATAAAAAATGACATCAATGCCTACATAAAAGAGGAAAAGACTGAGGGGAAAGAGGAAGGCAGTTTCACCAAATCAATTAAACAGATAAACAAAGTCCTCGATTCCACTATAACCGCCCTCCTCAAGGTCACCGATCCGATGCTCAAAGGTGTTGATTACCGTGATGTCCAGCCTGCCTATCAGAATTACAAAAGCCATATACATCAACTCGAGGACCTGACTTCCAAACTCAAAACGACTGTTTTAGCACATATAGGTACTCTGGGAAGCGAAGCAACCAGGTTTGAAAAACAGCTCAGACTTATCCTGCCTGCAATCGCCCTTGCCGTGATTTTCATTGGACTTATTATCGGGCTCTATGTTTCAGGAAGGATTTCCTCATCCCTTACCCTTCTTATGGAAGGTATAAGATCCATCGGCCGTGGAGAAAAAATCGGCGAGATTGAGATTCCATCCCAGGACGAGTTCGGAGAAATAGCCGAGGTCTTTAATGAGACAATGAACAAGTTGAGGGCCTACATTCAGACCGATGAGGAAAGAAAGAAGACCCAGGAGAATGTCATCCAGTTCCTCGATGTGGTGAGCACCGCTGCCGAGGGTAATTTCGGTCGGCGTGCCCCCGTTACGGCTGATGTTTTCGGCTCGATAGCAGACGCCTTCAACCTGATGATGGACGAGCTCTCAAACCTGATCAGGGATGTCCGTAAGACGGCTGAGGGTGTGGGGGAGGAGAGTTTTACACTCCTTGAGATGCTGAAGCGGATGTCTGAAGGTGCCGAATCCCAGATGGTCCAGCTAAAGGAGGCAACCGAAGCGATTGACGAGACGGCAAACGCCACGCTCACCATTTCCGAAAAGACAGAGGAGGCAGCAAGGATATCAAAGATCGCTACAGAGGCAGCCTCCAAGGGTGGACATCTTGTGAATCAGAGCATTGAAGGTATGCAGTTGATCAGGGTGACCGTTCAGACCATCAACAAGAAGATGAAGATGCTCGCCGAAAGGATCATGGAGATCGGGACCATCTCAGGCCTGATCGGTGAGATAGCATCAAGGACAAACCTCCTTGCGATGAACGCCTCCATAGAGGCAGCCCGTGCAGGTGAAGCCGGAAAGGGGTTCGTGGTCATCGCGGAAGAAATCAGGGGACTTGCAGACCGCTCCGCCGAGGCTACAAAGGAGATAACAAACATCATCAGGGCAATCCAGACAGAGGCGGGAGAGATCACATCTTCCCTTGAGGAAGAGACTGAGATAGTGGAACGACAGACATCTCTTGCAACAGAGACAGGAACATCCTTTGACGAGATCCAGAACTCGATACAGAAATCAACGGGCATCGTTAACGAGATTTATGAAATATCCCAGACCCAGCGGGAGATGACGGGCAAGGTCGTCCTTTCAATGGAATCGGTTAACCGTATCGCCCTTGAACTCCTCAAACTGGTTCAGGATACGGAATCCATTTCAGAAAAACTTACCGCCTCTTCCCGGGAACTGATGGGCTCTGTGGAAAAATTCGTGCTGGAAGAAAGAAAGGAGGAAGCAATCGAACATGCCGGATGAAGCGCTTTTTACCCAGCTCGTAAGGAAACACAAAAAGGAGATCAAGAATCTTCTGGGATCCAATATCAATGTGGTTGAAAAGGTTGTCAAACTCAGGATGCTTGCCAGAGACCTTGCAAGGAATTATTTTAATATCATCCAATATAACAATATAGAGGAGTTCCAGAAGGACTACGACCAGGAAAGATCTCCCCTTGTTGAACTGGAAGGCCCTGGAATCAGGTATGGAGACCTGATAATACTGAAGAACTGCCCCTCCGTTCCCCTCTTTGATGACTTCAAGGAGAATGGAAAGTTCCCTGATTACTGGACAGACCTGCCAAAGGAGTTCATGGATAAGTTCAGGAATGAGGCGATCCTCCATCCACTCTGTATCGTCCACCAGACATTCCGGGACCTCCTCGCCTCCCAGATACCAAAGGGTAAGGGAGTGGTCCACTCTATAGCCGTTGCCTGCCGTTCAGGAACGGGCAAGGTGGTCTATTCAGAATTCGGGATGATGACCTCGGGAGTAAAGAAGGACGAACTGGACAGACTGATTAACGGGTTTGCCTGTGCCTTTCAGGTCAGGTGAAGACTTTTCACATACCGTCTGACCGTCTGGAGGAGTTTCTTCTCTTCAAAGGGCTTCACAAGATAGTCTCGCGCCCCGAGTGATAGCGCCTTTTCCCTGTGCTTCTCACTCCCCCTTGAAGTCAGTACCACTACGGGAAGGGTTTCCATCAACCCTCTCCTTTTGAGTTCACGCATAAGTTCATATCCATGCATCACTGGCATTTCAAGATCTGTGATAACCATATCCATCTGTTTCTCATCGAGTACATTCAATGCCTCAAGCCCGTTTGAGACGGTCATGACTTCATATCCCTTTTGTTCAAGGAGAATCGATATGAACTTTCTCACACTCAGGGAATCATCAACCACAAGTACCCGGTTACCTGGTGCTTCCTCAATAGAAAGCCCACCAGAGATACCAAAAGCCACTTCTTCCTCAAGAAGCCCAACAGGATTTATCACAGGCGTGAGACGCCCATCTGCCGCAATACTGACACCGGAATAGTAGCGAAGCCCCTCAAGGAAGCCACCCAGTGGACGGACAACGGTATCCTCCTGACCTGTAATCATGTCAACGAGGAGTACCACATCCTTTCCAGGAAGAAGGCTGAAGTGGATCCCTGGTATGGCCGGTGTCAGCCTGTCCGGTTTCAGGTTGAAAATCTCTGCCAGGTCTCTTACCTCATAACTCCGCTCCCTTATCCTCACTCTACCTTCTTCATCCATAAGTTCAGGCCTTACCTCAACAAGTTCATTTACCAGAGAGGAAGGAACGGAAAACTCCACTCCACCAACGGTGAACCTGACCGTATTGACTATAATGAGTGTAAGGGGAAGTTTTATCCTGAAGAGCGTTCCCTTCCCCTCAACGGTAGCCACATTTATTGTCCCGTTCATCTCAGAGACCGCCTGTCTGACCACATCAAGACCCACCCCCCTGCCCGAGGCGGTATCAACGCCCTCATACGTGGAAAACCCTGGATAAAAGATCAGGTTGAGGAGCTTCCCCCTTGTAACCTTCTCGCCTTTATCCACAAGTCCCATCTTGAGGGCCTTGTTATAGACCTTTCTGAGGTCGATCCCTCTTCCGTCGTCCTTCACATCGATGACAACCATGGACCCTTCCCGTCTGACAGAGATCATCAGCCTCCCCTCCTCCGGCTTGCCGTGAGCGATCCGTTCTTCGGTAGACTCAATGCCGTGCGAAACCGAATTCCTGACAATATGGAGTAGAGGATCGAAGAGCCCCTCGTAGATCAGTCTGTCAATTCTCGTCTCAGCACCACTGATAATGAAACGGACAGGTTTTCCAAGCTGGTCGGAGAGGTCTCGTATTACCCGGGTGAAGCGCTGGAAAAGCCTTCCAGCCTCGACCATCCGCGACTCAGACACATGATCCCTCAGGTCTGTGCTGATCCTTTCGAGCCTCCTGACGTGACCTGAAAAACGCTGAAAGATACCCGTGATACCCTTTAGTGCCTCATTTATGTCGTTGGTGATCTCCTGCAGCTTTCTTGCAAAAAGGTTCAGTTCATCATACCTGTCAAACTCCAGCTCCCGGAAATCCTCAAGAAGGGTGTCTACATAGGATACCTTATCAGGTATGGAGTAGGCGTATCTGTTACTGAAGTCATCTATCTCCCTGAGAAGCCTTCTTCCCGCATATTCTATTTCATCCCTTAGATCGTATATACCGCCCATCTCATTTACGAGATAGTTCTTCAGCACAGTCAGTTCCCCTACCTGGGCCATCATCTTCTCAATGGTCTCAAGATGAACCCTCACATAATTGGAAATGGTCTCAAGGTCTTCCCTTCTTCTGCCGACATCCCGCTTTTCCTCGTAAATGTCCTCCTTTTCAGCGGGTTCGGGTATATCGGCAACCTCAGAGACAAGGGGCTCCTCAACCTCTACCACATCGAGGCTCTTTCTAACATCATCAAGTATACCTTCCCTCTCCGGCCGGCCTTCTACCACATCGGCGATCAGGGTCTTGATACCATCAAGGGAATGAAGGAGCCAGTCCACTCCATCCTTTGTCACCTTCCGTTTCCCCTCTCTCAGGGACTCAAGGTAGTCCTCCATCACATGGGCTATCTCACTGATAACAGGCAGTTTGACCAGGGCTGCAGAACCCTTCAGAGTATGAGCAGAGCGGAACAGTTCCTGGATAAGCTCCTCATCTTCAGGGCGTCTCTCCATCTCGAGAAAGCCATGCTCAAGGGTCGCTATGTGTTCTTCGGCCTCTGCAAGAAAGAAATCTATAAGCCCCTTTTCACCCATTATTTGATCCTGTATTTCTGAAACAACGCAACGACATCAAGGCTCTCTCCCTCCTGAACTGATCCGAGATCAGGCATCTCCATTACGGAAAAACCAAGCAGTTCTTCCCCGACCTTCAAAACAAGCAGCCACTTCCCCGGAGTGGAGGACCTTTCGTTGCCTACAATTGAAGCAATGTCCAGAACCGGAACAGCATTACCTCTGTAATGTGCTATACCGGTCAGATAGTCAGGTGAACCAGGAAGGGGAACAATCTCCGTGAGTTCGGCAATCTCAAGGAGGTTGTCAACCGGTATGTTAAGGATCTTCTCTCCAGCCCTGAAGATACAGAATTCTATCCCTCCGGACACGAACTCTTCCGGGATTTCATACTTGATGGGCTTCTGAATATCCATTTCAGTCCTTACAATAATCAGATATATTTTTTCACAGCACTCAGAAGTTCAGCCGGCTCATAGGGTTTGGTGATATACTCGTTAGCCCCCTGCTTCATCCCCCAGAACCGGTCACTCTCCTGGGACTTGGAAGTTATCA
>CAZITN010000032.1:0-30577 GCA_964542175.1 uncultured Thermodesulfovibrio sp.
CATAATCAGAGAGTGTTCTGCAAGTCCCGGGATGCCCTAAGAGGGTTTTTTTTATTTATCCATCCGATTTCTTATTCCTGAATTTGGGCGATTTATCATAAGCATGGCAGGTGGAGACGTCTCGTAACCCCATTTAATGCAATGGGTATAAATAAAAAACAAGAGAGTGATTATTAACCCGATGGGTGGATGACTGGAGGTTATGTTCTGACATTGCGGTATTGCTGAGATGGGGACTACTCACCGCCTCAGCCTGCCCCGGAAGAGTATTTTGATAATATCAGCATCAAAATCGCTCAATTTAGGTTATTATAGGGTTATGAGGAAGAAGGTCGGTGATGAAGGGGAGAGCTTTGCCGAGAAATACCTCAGGAAGAGGGGTTACAAGATACTGGAGCGGAATTACAGGACTCCCATAGGTGAGATCGATATTGTTGCCAAAGATGGGGAGTATACGGTTTTCATTGAGGTGAAGACCCGGCAGAGCCTCCAGTATGGTGCTCCAATCGATGCAGTTGACCGGAGAAAGAGGGAGCGGATCAGGAGGCTGGCCCTTCTGTATCTTAAGCACAAGAAGATTGATGATAGTCCTGTCAGGTTCGATGTGGTGGGCCTAACTGTAAGAAATGGCAATTATGAGGTGGAGCTTATAAAGGATGCCTTTGAGGTGTAACAATAAAGTGGGGAGGTTCAACGTTATTACGTTCTACGTTCGATGTTCTGAGTTCAACGTTGATAGAGTTGATCTCGTTTATTTGGTTTGTCTTGGTGGTGTGGCTGAAAAAAAGCGAGAAAGGTGGAAGGCGAGAAAAGCAAAAGCGTTATACGTATATGCGTGGATGCTGGAAATGACCAATGACTCAATGACTTAATGACCTAATGACAGCCTTCAGGTTGAGGCTAAGGTCGAGGTCAAGGCTGAGAAGACAGCGGGTAACGTGGATCTGGATTAAACAGGTCAAGATTGAGGCTAATGACCAATAACCAATAACCAATAACCAATAACTAATAACCTTTTTAGGGAGGGATTTCATGGGCGTGATGACACTTCGCAGGGATTTGCCCCTGATCCAGGATGCCGATCTGGAGGGCAAGGTCGTCCTGATAAGGTTTGACCATAATGTGGTGAAGAACGGTGAGATTAGGGATCCCTTCAGGATAGACCGTACCATCGGGACGCTCTTTCATATCGTTGAGCGGGGTGGGAGGCCGATAATGATGACCCATGTGGGGAGGCCCAGGGATAAAAAGACCGGGAAGATAACCTGCAGGGAAGAGGAGTCGGTCAGGCCAGTGGTAGAGTACCTTGAACAGAAGCTCCATACCACCATACACCTTCATGACTTTCCCGTACAGGAAGACAGAGGCATACCAGGGATTGATACATCCATAAATATCCCGATCCGGGAGCTGAGAAAGAGGCGGATTGGGGGGATCTATCTCCCCAATACCCGCTGGTTTCTGGGGGAGGAGGCTTCAGGTGAGGAAAGGGAACGATTCGCCGTCCAGCTGGCCGGGCTTGCCGACCTCTATATAAACGATGCCTTTGGCTCATGGCAGCCCCATGCATCAACCTACGATGTGACCAGACACCTCCCTTCCTATGCTGGGTTCCTGATGCAGGAGGAGATAAGACATCTCCAGAGGGTTCTTGAGCCTGAGCGGCCCTTCCTCGCAGTAGTAGCAGGCGCAAAATACGATACAAAGATCGGACCCCTCTCGGCGATCTATGAAAAGGTGGACCGCCTGATCCTCGGTGGTGTGATATACAACACCTTTCTCTGTGCAAAGTATGGGATAAGAATAAGGGGGGTCCATGAAGAGGATATCCGCCTGGCTGAGGCCCTGGTGGAGAGAGACAGGGTTTTCGGAAAGATAGTCGAACTTCCCTATATAGTGGAGTCCGATACCCTGGAGGGGAGGAAGGAGGGGATCTACAGGACCCTCTCGGTCAGGGATTTCAGAGAAGGTGAAAGCTACGGATATGTTCTGGACATCGCACCGGAGTCCTTTGAGGTGCCGGAGGTTGTACAGACGATCTCAGAGGCAAGGACGATATTCACCAATGCAGTGATGGGGTTTACCCCCCATTTTACCGAGGGATCAAGGGCACTTGACCATGCCATAGACCGGAACAGGGAGGCGATGAAGATGTACGGAGGAGGAGATACACTCCAGGAATTCAAGGATCTATGCCCCGGTCTGTATCTCTCTGTTATGAATGATGCTAACTACTATTTTTTTACGGGTGGAGGCACGGTCCTTAAGGCAATAGAGGAAGGTACCCCTTACGGATTGGAACCGGTAAAGGTCCTTCTTGAGGCAGGAAGAAGGAAAGATCAAGGCCAGGGCTGAGGCTGAAAAAAGCGTGTAGCGGACAGGCTAAACGTTCAAAGTACTGTATTCAAGGTTCGAGAAGCGCGAGAAATGACCAGTGACCAATGATTCGTGAGCCCTGCTCACAAATGCCTTTCCAACTCTCCTTCCACCTGGACGAACTCCGGCTCGTAGGGCTGGGGTTCCCGTCCGAAGCAGATACCCTGGTGTTCAAAGAGGGCGACAATATTCAGGTCAACAGTCCTCTGCCTGATGGCATCACAGGTGGGCATGTAGTAGATTCTGTTGCCCCGTACCTTTACCACTGTTACACCATGTATCCCTTCCAACAACAGTTTTACGGCTGCTGCCCCTGCCTCTTTCCCGAAGTTCACGTCAAAGACTGAACTGTGCCCTGAACGGACCAGGTGGCTTGGCACCACCTCCCTGATCTCCGGCAGTTCATAAACCCCTGGCACAAAGAGCCCCTTCTTCTTCATGAACTCCTTCATCTCAGGGTCGTTGTTCATCCTGGTTTCCAGCTCTCTCCTTACATACTTGCCTGCACCGGTGAGTTTCCTGTGTCCGAAGGCATCCACCCCTGCTGACTCGTCGTAGATATGCTCTCCCCTTATATCCCTGATCCCTTCAGAGACCACTATCGTGTACGTACCGGAACGGACATAGCTTCTTTCCACCCTCTCCATGTATCTCTTCTTCATGTGTCTGTAAACAACATCATAATCAACTGGAATTTCTGGAATCAGTATGCAATCAGCCTCTGCCCCGATGCCTCCGCGGAGAGCGGTATGCCCCACATACCTGCCGAAGACCTCCACGATCATGATCCTGTTGTGGCTGAGACCGGTTGTTTTGAGTTCCTCAGTGAACTGGGCGATCCTGTTAAGGGAGGAGTCTCCGCCGACGCTGTAGGGCTGAAGGTCCAGGTCCATCGTCTTCGGGACATGAACACAACGGATACCCTTCTCCGCAAGATCCACTATGACTGATCCCGTGTCGTCACCACCGCTTATCACAAGCCCGTCAATGGAGAACTTCTCAAGGCCGGCCTTGATCCTTTCGTACTTGTTGGGGTCCTTGATCTTGGCGATCTTCACCCGGGAGTGTCCTGCCTCGGAGCCGGCAAGATTGGCATCAATCATGTCGACCCTTTCAGGAGTCAGAAATGCCGGGGTCTCGATATCAATCAGGTTATAGAGACCTGCGTAACCGTTGGGGATGACCATGGTTTCGACACCAAGGGTGCAGGCGGTCTGGGTGACTGACTTGACCACAGCATTCAGCCCGCCGCAGTCACCTCCGCAGGTGATTATCCCTATCCTCCTGATCTTTTTCATGGAACCTCCCTGCTTCTGTATTTGAACAGAGTTAATATTGGTCATTAGTCATTGGCGGTGGTGTCCAGAATAATCTGAAACGATAGGGGGAGGCGGTATGGCGGAGAAAATGCAAATGCACGACACCTTAGAAAAGAAGGGTTTCATATACCTCAATGACCTGATCAGACAGTCAGTCATGTCACCTCCTGATTCAGGTTCCTGTCCTTCAAATCCTGTCGGTTGCATTGCATTTGCAAAGCCTTGCCGCCTCCCCTTCAAAATATTTTGACACCAATGTCATTAGTCATTGGTCAGGGATGTGCCTTTTGACAAGGTTTCAGGCCTCATTTGTCATCTCCTCGATATCCTCACGGCTGCCAAGAAAGACGGGAACTCGCTGATGGAGCTTTTCGGGCTTCACCTTCAGGATATCCGTAACCCCGTTGGATGCCTTCCCTCCGGCGTGTTCCACAAGATAGGCCATGGGTGATGCCTCGTAAAGGAGCCGCAACTTGCCGTCTGGACTCTTGCTGTCTGCAGGGTATGCAAAGATGCCGCCCTTTATGAGTGTCCTGTGGACATCGGAGACCATGGAGCCGATATATCTCAGGGAGTAGCCCCTCTCTTTGAAGGAGTCAACCTTTGACCGGAGGATGTCATCCCATCTCTTGTAGTAACCTTCATTGATAGAGTAGATCTTGCCCCTTCCGGGTATCTTCATGCCTGGGTGGGAGAGGAGGAAGAGTCCAACGGAGGGATCAAGGGTGAATCCGTTCACTCCGTTTCCCGTGGAATAGACAAGCACAGTGGATGATCCGTAGATGATGTAGCCTGCTGCAACCTGTTTTTCTCCTTCCTGGAGAAAGTCGTCAATCGTACCGCTCACCTTTTTATGTATCGAAAATATCGTACCTATGCTTACATTGACGTCAATATTGGATGAGCCGTCAAGGGGATCGAAGGCTATCACATATTTGCCGTTTTTCCCTTTTTCAGGATAAAGGGGCTCTTCCATCTCCTCTGAGGCGAGGGCGTAGAACTGTCCGCTGTCAGAGAGGTGCTGCACAAGTATCCTGTTTGAGAGTTCATCCAGTTTCTGGACCTCTTCACCCTGGACATTTGTAAGACCTGTTGCTCCCAGGACATCTGCCAGTCCTGCCATCCTGACATGGGCGGCGATGATCTTTGCAGCCGAGGTAATGGCAGTAAGGGCTATCGAGAGAGAGCCCGTGGCCTTTGGGTATCTCCTCTCTTCTTCAAGAATAAACCTGTTCAGATCCATACCTATTGCTGACATCAGTCCGCACCCTCCTCAAGCTTCAGATTTCTTACATCCTCATGGGCCGGAGAAGCTCCGGCTGCCTTATAAGGGACCTTTACAAGGGTTACGAACCTTTCGGCATACTCCCTTGTGTTGAATACATTCAGTTTACTGAAGAGGAAACGGAACTTCTCCTCCAGGGCATCCAGTATCTTTGCCTTTACATCATTATCAAGATTCCACCATTCCTGCTTGAACGGGCCAATCCCTTTCTTTCTTGTCTTGTAAAGGAACTGCTGTTCTGTCTGCCCCTCCTTCCACTCGGAGGAGAAATTTTCCTTTATGAAGGAGTAGATCTTCTCCCTGAGGTCTTCCGGTGCAAGGTCATACATTATGTTCTGGAACCCGGTGGCAAGGTGAATTTCTGAGCAGTTGTTCTCCGGGAATTTGTCGAAGAGTTCATCAGGCAGGGTTGAGGCACCGTGCTGGACCGTGCCGGAGAGGCCGTATTTTTCCTTCACCAGCTTCCCGATGGAGTCGAGGACATTGAAATCAAGCTTGACCTCGGCGATAGAACCATCTGGAAGGGGAACTCCACCATGGGCTGTCCCGGTCTGGACACTGATCTTAGAGATAACTGTCAGGTCACCTTTCCCCATATCAGAGAGGGTCTTCCTGTATCCTTCCATAAAGGCTTCAGCCTCCTCAGGAGTGGAGTTCTTGCCCCCGATATGGCCTATCTCAGCACCTATGGAAACCGTTATCCCTTCTGGTTCCAGCCCCCGTATGAATTCCGTCATTTTGGCGGTGTTCATGTAGTTTTCCCTCTGCTGGTCAATGAGGGCATCCTTTGAGTAGTCAACGAGGGTTGAAGGGTCGATATCAATATTGTAAAAGCCTGCCTCAATGGCCTCCTTTGTCAGATCCTGGATCTTTTTGAGTTCAGCATCGGGATCGGATTTGTAGCTTGAGGCGCTGAACTGGAAATGGTCCCCCTGAATGAAGACAGGTCCCTGGTAGCCCTCTTTTATTGCGGCAGCAAGGACAGCAGAGGCGTATTCCGAGGGACGTTGGTAAGTATAGCCTATCTCCGACTTGGCTATCTCGAAAATGAAAGCGCCTACGTTGTTTTCCATAGCCACCCTGAAGATCCGCCGGGCGGTATCATAGGTGAGCCCCCTGATGTTTATGGCAGGGGTGGTGAAATTCCGGGTCTCACCACGTCCCATGGCAATGTAGAGTTCGTGAATCGAGGCAGGTACAGCACCGGTCTGGTTTGCGACATCCCGGATCAACACCTTTGCCTCTTCCCTTACGGTCTCACTTTCAGAGAAAACGGCGGTGTAGATGAGATCATCAATAACCTTTCCCCTCAGGAGTTTTTCGTCCATGATCTCCACTCCCTTCCCGCCTGCGGAGAGGGCAGCTGAAATCATGGATCTGAGTTCTTCACTGCTTCCGGCTACTCTGCTCATCGTGACCTCCTTCAGTATGATTTTATGAAAAATCAAATCTTAAGGCATCAAAGGGAATATAATCAGGGGCTATTTGAAAAACTTATACCTCCATGGAGTCTATTATATAACAATTCCGGGAGATTTGGGGATGCTGGTTATCTGAAATCAGAGCACAGGTCTGAACAGTATTATACCTTCGTGTTTCAGGGCGTATTCATAAAGGTCCTCATCAATAACCCTCATCACCCCTGGCCTCGAGGATGCATGTCTCAGCAGGAGTTTCTCACCCTTCCTTATCACGATCCCTGTATGGGTGACATCAAGGCCAGCCGAAGGGCTGTAGAAGCCTATGTAATCCCCGGTAGCGAGGATATCATGTACAGCCTTGAGATGCCGGAGTGAAAGATACCGAAATCTGACCTTCTCCGGTTCAATCCCCTCGAGATAAGGGGACCCGTCCTGCCTCAGGTTAAGGGTCTTTTCCGTCTCTAAGAGGCCTTCCAGGGACTCCATTGTAAACAGCTCAAGGAGATGGGGGCTGTTGTTTCTCCCCCATAAGATGAAGAAATGGTTTCTTTCTGTATAGGAGACACTCCCGCTCCTGTATCTGACCTTCCGTAGTGCTTCAGGAAGGTTCTGGAAATCATCAACCCGTCTCATCGCCTCCACATAATCCAGGAAGGTGAAACAGTCCAGGGCAGAGAGGTTGATCACAAGCCTTTCTTCCTTGTCAGGGGATCCGGATAGTGTATCTGCCCTGTAAGGAGTTCCGAGGAACCTTTTTGAGATGTATCCTGTCTTCTCTCCTGGGATCTTGATCCCGGAGGCCTCTCTCAGGAGGCGGTTCAGTTCGTCAGTGCTCCATTTTCCTGTATCAATGAACATTTTCCTGACTCCTGTACTCAAGGGGGACCCTGAAGAGAAGCAGCAAGGAGGGGATTGAGGCGATAAAGGCCAGGATGTAGAGATTGATGTATCCGAAGAGTTCCACCACAATCCCGCCGAAACCTCCAAAGAGTGTCCCCCCAAGAGACATTATCGCCGAACCTATCGCATAGTGGGCTGCCCTGTAATCAGGGCTGCACCGGCCCATGAGGAAGACCATGAGTGCCGCTGTCCCCAGTCCTGATGCGAACTGTTCATAGCTGTTTATCACGGCTATGATTGCAATACCCTTCAATGTCTGGGCGCTGGGGGTGATCCAGGCAAGATAGACATAGGCAAGGATGGTGATGTTCATGATTATGGTGATGGGCCAGATGGCCCGCCTGAGGCCCCAGGAGGATATCCATTTCCCACCCCAGAGTGAGCCGATTATTGCCGAGATGGTCCCCAGTATCCCTGAGACCCAGCCGAGCTGGGCCTTTGTCATCCCCAGTTCCCTCAGGAGAAAGGGGGTGTTCATGGAAAAGAGTATCTCGTCACCCAACTTATAGAGGATGATGAAGAGGATTACTGTGACGATCCTCTGCTGACTCAGGTAGGAGAAAAAGGCGTTTCTGTAAATCTGAAGCCCCTCTTTGAACCGGTCTGTCCTTCCCGAACCTTCAGAGGGTTCATAAAGGGAGGGTTTTTCCGTATCTTTCAGGAAGAGGGAGTGGAATATGAACAGTCCCAGGATAGTTATGGCGCCCAGTCCGAAACCGTAGAACCAGTTTGTGGCAGCAGCAAGAAGCAGAAGGACACTCCTTGCGTAAATCACAGCTCCCCGGTAGGCAAGTACCCTGAGCCCTGAGTAGAGGGATTGCTCCTTCTCAGTAGGCAGGGCTTCCATGTAGTAGGCATCTATGGCGATATCATGGGTGGCACTCAGAAAGGCAAGGAGAATAAAAATCAGTGTTATCAGTATATTGACCATGTTCGGGCCACCGGCTGGAATAATTCCTCTTGTAAACTCGCCTGACAGGGGTAGGGTGAGCACAGCCATGAGTGCTGTTAGCAGGCCAATGGAGAGCTGGATTTTCAGGAGCCATCCCTTCTTGGAGCCCATGATGTCAACAAGGGGGGCCCAGAGGAACTTCAGGTTCCATGGTATGGCAAGAAAGTTCAGGAAGCCCAGATAGGCCTCCCGAACCCCTATGTCAGTGAAAAATACGGATGAGAGGAAGCGGACAACCATATAGGGAAGCCCTTCAGCAAAGTATGTGGAGTTTACCCAGAGGACTGTTCTTTTATTGAATCCCTTTTTACTGTCTCCCTTTTTCATCAGGAAATATCTTTCCTGCTTCAGGATAAAAAAATCAAATTGGCTGGGGAAAACCCTGAATCGGCGGTTCTTTGAAATCTCTGCAATATTTTACCCTCCGGCCTTAAAGATGCTCTAAATAACTTGCTTTCATTTGTTTTTCTCCGTGTCCTTCGTGGAGACTCTTGCTTGCACTTCGTAAGTGCAAGTAACACTTACGAAGTGCAAGGATGGCAGTGCTTTTGTAGCGGGGTTTCTGACCCCGCTTAAGAAAATCATCTGATTCAGGTTATAATTCTCAGATGATTACCAGGCATGACCTTTTTCAACTGATTATTGCCCGGCTGGACGGCGAGAGGCTTGGTGAGCCAGGATACCTGGAACACCTCCTGGAGTTGGTTGAGAGAGGGATAGGTGGTTTTATTCTCTTTGGGGGCAGGCTTGACGAGGTGAAAGAGGCGATCAGGATGCTTCAGTCCCGCGCGGCCCTGCCTCTTTTTATCGCCTCTGATATAGAACGGGGCGTGGGACAGCAACTAAAAGGCACTACGAGGTTCCCGCCACAGATGGGGGTTGCGGCAGCGGTTGACCCTGCCAGTGAATCGCTGGACATGCTTAACCAGATGCTCAGGGTGATTTCAGTGGAGTCCCGCTATGCCGGCATAAACATGCCGCTCATACCGGTGCTTGATGTAAACACAAACCCTGAAAACCCGATCATCTGTACGAGGGCCTTTTCCGATGATCCTGAACTGACCGGCTCCCTTGGCAGGGAGTATGTGAAGGCCCTTGTCGAATACGGACTCATTCCCTGCGGGAAGCATTTTCCAGGCCATGGAGATACGGAGAGTGATTCCCATATTGAACTTCCCCTGATAGGAAAATCCATTGATGAACTTGAGTCCCTTGAACTTGTCCCCTTCAGGATGGCCATCGAGGCCGGGATCCCGGCCCTGATGGTAGGGCACCTCTCTGTTCCTGCCCTGGATGCCAGACCTGCATCGCTTTCCGGGAAGATGACAGGTTATATCCGGGAGCCCATCGGCTTCAGCGGTCTTCTGATGCCTGATGCCCTCACAATGGATGCTCTCAGGGGATATGGAAGTCCTGTTGTACTCTCCGTTGCCGGAGGGATGGATTTGGCCCTCCACCCCGGAGACCCTCATGCTGCGGTTAAGGAACTGGAGGGGGGGATAGATGACGGGTTGATTAATGAGGAGAGATTAGTGGAGAGTCTTGAGAGGATTAAGGAACTAAAGACCCGTCTCCTTCCGGAAAATCCCGGCGTTCCTGATTTTACGGCAAGCAGGAGACTGGCAGAAC
This sequence comes from uncultured Thermodesulfovibrio sp., assembly GCA_964542175.1. Classification (GTDB taxonomy): domain Bacteria; phylum Nitrospirota; class Thermodesulfovibrionia; order Thermodesulfovibrionales; family JdFR-85; genus WFTX01. The sequence goes on from CAZITN010000032.1 coordinate 9,883, forward strand.
AGCTTTACCAGAGATCAATCACGCTTGTTTCAGGGAATCCGCTGGCCTTCTTCTCAGACGGTTGTCCTGAGACCTGTGTGTATGCCGGTGAGGTTGATGGGGAGATACTGAAAGGCCTCGGGTTATGGTTTGAAAGGGTGATTTCGCTGAATGAATCAAGTTCAGCAGATGGGAGGCTGGTTATTGCAGTATTTTCTGATGTTAGGGCCTGGAGAGGGCTTTCAGGGGTGCAAGAGGAGACTGTTGTGGAGATAAAAAGGTTGATCAGGAGGTCGGGAAAGGTAGTCCTCATCTCCTTCGGTAGTCCCTACCTGCTCGGAAAATTCAGGGAAGCATCAGTCAGGGTTGCTACTTACGAGGCATCCATTTCCGCGGTCACGGCCACCGTGAAGGCACTCTTTGACGGCCTGCCTCTCCCCGGAAAGCTTCCTGTGAGGCTTGACTGATGAATATCTATGACATCCATACCCACGGTATCGGCGGCTATGATACAAGGGCCTCCTCTCCGGAAGATATCCTTGAGATAGCAAGGATGCATGGAGAAAGGGGAGTTCATGGTATAGTTCTCTCAGTATATCCAGGGCCTTTGGAGGATATGCGGGCCGATATGGAAGTCATAAAAGAGTCGATGGGTCTCCAGGGAAAGGAAGAGGCTGGAATGAGCCGGATACTCGGCGTTCATCTCGAGGGACCCTTTCTTAACCCTGAAAGGGCGGGTGCCCTGGATCGGAATTTTTTCCAGAAAGGAAGCCCTGGGATGCTTTATAAACTGATAGAGGGGTATGAGGATCTGATCAGGATCATGACCGTTGCCCCTGAGATAGTGGGAGGGCTTCAGGTTGTAGAGGCTGCGTCCAGAACGGGTATTGTGGTTATGATGGGGCATTCCGATGCATCCTTTGAGGAGGCTGAGAACGGCTTAAGGGCAGGGGCACGGGGTATCACCCATATATTCAATGCCATGGGACCCTTTCATCACCGTGCGCCGGGACTTGCCGGGTTCGGCCTTCTCCATCCTGAAGCATATATCGAGGTTATAGGTGATCCCTGGCATCTCCATCCGGCAACCCTGAGGATGGTTTTCAGAGTAAAGGGGCCGGAGAGGATCATAATCGTCTCCGATACGGTGAAAGCAAGCGGCTTGGAAAGGGGGGCTGTGAAGTCCGGGGCCGGTAGACTGACGGGAGGGTCCTTTACGGTGACTGAGTCAGTTGAATATCTTGAGAACCTCGGGTTCAGCAGGGATGACCTGATCAGGACGGTCTCGGAGAATCCTGCGAGGTTGCTTGGGTTACACGGGGAAAGATGCGAGAAAGGTTGAAAGCGAGAAAGGCGAGAAATAACCAATAACCAATACACCAACATACCAATACCTCTGTGCCTCTCTTTATCATGCAAGGCCGGTTCAGTTATAATCACCATCATGGTTTTATTATCCCTGTAAGGAGGTCAGATTGAACGGTTTTGGTTATGAGAAGAAAAGATCGGGAAGATTCAGGAATATATTGATTATCATTTTAGTGCCTTTTCTATTACTGCTTTTTTCCTATGTTGTGTATCAGATCTTCATAGTCCCATCACCTGAGATTGTGGGTGTGGAGGGCTTCAGGATGCTTCCGGCAGAGAAGGAAATCTCATTTTCCGTCAGTAATGCCCGAAATGTTGAGGTGTTGCTTTCTCAGGGGATCAAGGTGACCTCCCTGGTTAAGGAGCCCCAGGATGTTCAGGAAAAGACCTATTCATTGACAGTCAAGCCAAAGGACCTGGGTTTTAATGAGGGAAAGGCAAAGATCATAATAAAGGCTGAAGGCGGGTGGTTCAGAAAGGCTGAAGCCTCCGTGGATGTGATAATTGATACGGTGCCGCCAAAACTCGGCCTTATAAGGGCTCCTTCATTCCTTTCCCAGGGAATGGCCGGACTGGTACTTCTCAAGGCTTCAGGGGCAGACAGTGTTTATGTGAAACTTGACCAGACTGTCTTCAGAGGTTATCCCGCAGGTGAAGACCAGGAAGAGAGGATGTTGGAATACATAGTGATGATCCCTGCTCCCTTTGATGTCCCACAGAAAGCCGCCTATTATGCTGTTGCTGAGGATACGGCAGGTAACAGGGTAATAAGAACGCTTCCGACTGTTGTTAAAAAGGGAAGGTTCAGGTCATCCAGGATAAGAATATCCAATGACTTCCTGAGAAGGGTGATCGTTCCGCTAAAGAACATGGATCCAGAAGGTGACTTGATAACCGCTTTTATTGAGGTGAATGAAAAATGGAGACTCCGGGATGCCGGGAGACTGAGTGAAATATCCGCTGATTCCGAGGCGAAGAAGTTGTGGGCAGGTCGATTTCTCCAGCTCAGAAACAGCAAGGTTATGGCAAGATATGGAGACAGGAGGGAATATATTTTTGACGGCCGTTCTGTCAGCAGGAGCGTTCACCTCGGATATGATCTTGCTTCAGTAAGTCACGCCAGGGTGGAGGCTGCCAACGCCGGGATTGTCAAATTTGCCGGTGAACTCGGCATTTATGGAAACACAGTGATTGTAGATCATGGTCTGGGGCTTATGAGCCTCTACGGGCATCTTTCCGAATTCCTTGTGAAGGAGGGAGACAAAGTAAAGAAGGGGGATATCATAGCAAGAACCGGCTCCACCGGCCTTGCAGGAGGGGATCATCTCCACTTCGGCATAATTGTAAACGGGATTGAGGTCTCGCCGATCTACTGGTGGGACGGGAAGTGGCTGAAACGGAATATCGAGGACTATCTGTAACAAAGCCAAAGAAAATAAACCACGAAGGGCACGAAGGAGACAGAGAAAGGTCAAAAAATATCATCGGAAAGATGTGAAATATCGACCTGAACGTTGCATAAACAGGCGGGGAGCCATACCCTCAAATCTTTCCAAAACCGATGAGATATTTCAGATAAATAATATCGCAGGACCTGAGCCAGGGTGGTATCCTGACCCAGGAAATGTTACCTTACGCAAAGGTATCGCTGGAAAGGCTTTCGGGCATAACTCCCCGCCCTTTTCGGACGATTTTATGCAACTGTAAGGTCGATTGTCTGCTCTCGGATTCTTTAAAGGATTTGAATCGTGAGTTTTTTTAACTTCGTGGTCTTCGTGGTAGTAATTTTAAGTCTGAGAGGTGGATAAAAGAATGAGTGCTGAATTATTTCAGCATCTATTTCAGGACACATCTGTCCAAGATAATTTAAAGGGAAGGCGGCAAGGCTGCGAAAACACAATGCAACCGACGGGATTAAAGGGACAGGAACCTGAATCAGCAGATGTTAGAGAATACTGTCTGAGAAGGTTTGTCAGAAGGCTGAATCCTTCTTTTTCAAAGGTGTCGAGCATTGGTGTTTTCTCCGCCATACCGCCTTCCCATGATACTCAGAATTGTTTTGGACACCACTGATTTCAGGGAAAAAACAAGTTTGTGGAGTTTAGTCGTTTCGTCCTGGCATTCATGATGACAAAGTGGGAGCACGGGTAAATGAGTAAGTTAAAACTCAGCGAGATCCCCCACAGAACAGGCAGGGGGGGGATAATCATTGATGTGAAGGTGGAGCCGAGGGCCTCCAGAACAGAGGTTCTGGGTATACATGGTAACGCCCTCAAGGTGAAACTTACAGCCCCGCCCGTTGAGGGGAGGGCTAATAAACAATTGATAGAGGTGCTTTCGGAATATTTCGGTTTGAAGAAGAGACAGCTCGAGGTGATAGGGGGCAGTGCATCCAGAAGGAAAACGGTTCTCATAACCGGTGTTGAGGAGGACTGAACCTCCCATGCCTGCCATACTCATTCTGATGTATCACCATGTGAACCCTGAGGGAACAGCCCTTAATGTAAGGCCAGACCTGTTTGAGGAGCAGATCAGATACCTCTCTGAGAAGGGCTACAGGACGGTCGGAGTCCGGGAACTTATAGAGATGCTTGAGGGAGACTCCATGACCGCCGGCAAGCATGTGATGCTCACCTTTGATGACGGCTGGCTCGACAACTGGTTTTATGCCTGGCCGGTTCTTGAAAAATATTCAATGAAGGCGGTCATTTTTGTTGTGACCTCCTGGATTCTGGAGACCGAACATAGAAAGAATCCCTTTGTTCTCCCAAGGCACCGGGAATGTATGGAAAGAATAAGAGAGGGAAAAACAGATGAGCTGATCATCTCGTGGTCAGAGATCAGGGAGATGCATTCCCGTGGTCTGGTTGAGATCGGATCCCATACCCATACTCACCACAGATGGGTGAACGATGACAGGGGGCTTACAAGACCGGAGTACCTGAAGGCAGAAATCAGGACATCAAAGGTCATGATAGAAAAGATGACAGGTGCGTCCTGCGAGGCACTCTGCTGGCCCTGGGGGGATTACGATGAAGAGTCGGTCCGGATTGCCTCAGAAGAAGGCTACAGGGCTCTCTTTACAACAGAGAAGGGGACTAACAGCACTGCCGATGATCTGTCGGGACTCAGGAGGATAGTGATAGGAAACATCGGCCTTCCATCTTTCAGAAAGAAACTCTTCATTCACTCCAATCCTATTCTGAGCAGGCTATACATGAGGCTCTTTCATTAATGCCATGCCTTACACTCCGGAGGTATGTGATGATCAGTTTGACAGGAATGGAATAAGTGTGAATACTATGAATCCCAAAAGAAGCAACGAAAAGGCTGAAAGCACCTTCAGCCTTCCCCATCTTCCCCTCTCAAGCCAGGGGAGATAAAAGAGCAGAAGGACTGCAAGGAGGGGGATCATCACTGTCCCCACGAACATCCACTTCCCCGGGAAATACCGGACAAGCTGATATAACCAGTAGAAGTACCACTCCGGTAGGGGTTGGTATGGAGCAGTGAAGTTTATCATTCTTCCAAGCTGCTGAGGAAATGCAAGGGCCAGGAGGGTGACCACCTCAAGGGTGAGAAATATTGCAACCGTGACCTCAGCAAGGTAGTCAGGGTAGAACTTCTTTTCCCGGCTATTTTCCCTTTCCATTATTGATTCCCGTCTTTGCGATCTCACCCACTACTACCAGGACAGGGCTTTCCGGATGAAGATACTTCCCGGCCACTCTCTGGACATCCCTGATGGTGACACTGTTGATGTAATTCATGTATTTCCTGTCATAATCAATTCCCAGGCCGTAGAATTCTGTAAGGGCCAGGAAGCGTGCCACCTTTCCCATTGTGTCGAGCCTTCGGGGGAAACTCCCGGTCAGATAGGACTTTGCGTCCCTGAGTTCCTCTTCCGAGACCGGTTCGTTCTGTATCTTACGCATCTCCTTGATGATGAGGTCAATGACAGTCTTGGCTGACTCGTTCTTGGTCTGAACACCTGCCTTGAAGATGCCCGGTTCAAGATCTGAGGAGAAGAAACTGTGCACATCATAGGCCAGACCGAGGTCATCCCTTATACGTGTCATCAGACGGGAGGCAAAACCTCCACCACCCAGGATGTAATTCATCACAGAAAGGGCGTAGTAGTCAGGATTCGATCTTCTGACACCGAGATGGCCAAGAATGATATTTGCCTGGGTGAGCTCCTTCTGGATGGTGATTGTCTGAGGTTTTTCCTTCAAATGAGGCTCGGGGAGTTTTTTTGCGGGTATATCAAAAGGCCTCCAGTTATTCAGATATTTCTGTAGGAGGCTCATCAATTCGGTCTCTTTGATGTCTCCCGTTACGGCAAGTATTGCATTGTTCGGACGATAGAACATCCTGTGGAAAGTAACAATGTCTTCCCTCTTTATCCCGTCAATCGTCTCAGGATAGCCTTCTATCACCCTTCCATAGGGGTGAGGGCCATAAACCGCCTTCCGGAATGCCTTTGAGGCAATGAATCCTGGTTCTTCCTCCTGCTGCTTAAGATAACCCTTTATCAGCGTTTTCTTTCTTTGAATCTCCTTTTCAGAAAAGATGGGGTTCAGAAGAATGTCTGTCATGATTTCAAAACCCTTTTCTGCATCTTTTTTCAGAACCGAAAGGGAGACTTCCGTATAGTCATAATCAGTGGAGACGTCAAGACCTGCACCGATAAACTCTATCTCCTCGCTTATCTCCTCGGATGTTCTCGTGGTGGTGCCTTCCATCAGGAGATCAGCCGTCAGGCTTGCAAGCCCTGCCTTCTCAGGAGGCTCGTTCAGGGGGGAAGCCTTCACAAGCAGGGTGGCCTTAATGATTGGTAGATTCTGCCTCTCCGAGAAGAGGAGTATCAGGCCATTTGGAAGCACCTTCCTCGTGGCTTCAATCGGCCATGCCTTAACAGGCAGGAAAAGAGCCAGAACCAGCAAAACCGGCATGTATTTAATGAAAGGATTTTTCATCTCAACTCCTCTGTCTTGTCAGGTTGCTCCACTTCCTCTCATAAATTTCTTCCATTGTCTGCATAACCTTAACCCCTTCTCTCACTCCACCTTCATTGCATATCACCCGATAAACGCTATTAACGCAATAGACGCAACCAACGCTATCAACCCTGTTTCGGGATGAGTATCCCGACCGTCCTGTTTTCTTCAGTGAAATACTTCCTTGCCACCCTCTGTATATCTTCGGGTGTTATGCTCCTTATGAGGTCAAGATATTTCTCCATAAGCTTCCATGACCCGATGAGTTCAAAGCTTCCAATCATCTGTCCCATCATGTAAATGGAGTCCTGCCCCATTATGAAGGATGCCTCGACCTGGTTCCGGGCCTTCTCCATCTCCTTCTCAGACGGCGGTTTTTTGGCCAGTCTACCTATCTCTTCATAAAGGGCATTCTCCAGCACTGAAGGGTCCACCCCGGGCCTTGGTGTTCCGCCAAGGAAGAAGAGAAAGGGGTCCATCCGCACACTGTCATAGGAGGCAAAGGCATTGAGGGCGACCTCTTTTCCACGCACCAGATTACTGTAAAGCCTTCCGCTTTTCCCTGACAGAATTGTGCTCAGGACCTCAAGGGCGGCGGCATCCCTGTCAGGGAACAGTGGTGTATGATACCCTATCATGATATAGGGCAGCTTTGCTTCCCGCCTGAGGATTATCCTCCTTTCACCCCTCTGGGGAGGCTCTTCAGAGGAGACCTCCTCAGCCCCGGGACCGGCAGGGATTGATCCGAAATTGAGGCGGACCTTCTCCATGATCTCCCCGGGATTTACATCTCCCACAACCACGATAAAGGCGTTGTCAGGGGCATAGTATCTCCTGTAGTGCTCCAGAAGATCCTCCTGCTCTATTGAACGCAGATCCGACATCCAGCCTATCACTGGATGATGGTATGGATGGACCTTGAAGGCTGCGGCAACTACCTCTTCGTACAGGGAGTTCTGGGGATCGTCTTCGTAACGGAGCCTTCTCTCCTCCATCACCACGCTCCGCTCGTATTTGACATCCTCCGGTTTCAGGAGCAGGTTCTGCATCCGGTCGGCCTCAAGTTCAATGGCAAGGGCAATCCGGTCTGACGAGAGGGTCTCGAAGTACATGGTAAAATCCCGGGTTGTGTAGGCATTGTCGATCCCGCCGTTTTTCTGGATGAGGCGGGAGAATACCTTGGAGCCGTGCTTCTCTGTCCCCTTGAACATCATATGTTCAAGGAGGTGACTGATGCCCGTTTTGCCGGAATGCTCGTTCCGTGCCCCGACCCTGTACCAGACCTGAAAGGTTGCTACCGGGGCCTTGTGGTCCTCTGCAATCAGGACCTTAAGACCGTTTGAAAGGTGGTATTCCTTGACGGCAAGGGCAGAGACCCCACCTGGTCTTGAAAGGATAAGAAAGAAAAGGGTGAGAAACAGATATCTAATATATGTGCTCTGTAAAAATTTCTGTATATTCACAGGAATATTATAACTGATAGTGCTTTCAAGGTGGAATAGAATTATCTGTGAGGGATTTGGAACTTTGTTCCAGGGATGATATATCCTTCTGCTGGACTATATTTCGATTTAGTGAGATTTAGTGAGAAGGAAAAGTGTCTTCAGGAAGGCGTTTATGATGTCACAGGTGAGTTATGGTCCTCCCCACTGAGGAGTCTGGCCTGGATGGCACGAAACACTGGAACACTGCTTGATGCCTGTTGCAGGGTCGTAAGTGCCTCCGCTTCCTCCTCCGGATGGGTCAAATGATACCTCTGTGTTGTTCTTGTTTATGTGGTAGAGGGTGTTTGTAATGCTCATCCCGTCAGCTGTGGTATTGTAATGACAGATATTACAGGTGATACCGTTTGTAATTACATGTATTGCATGGCTGTTCGCTGACTCAGTCCCGGCACCGCCGTTTGTGTAATCCGGCATCCCGTCTGTTGTGGTCCTTCCGTGGCAGGCGTTGCAACCTATCGCTCCGGATCCCCAGGTGGCGGTGGAATAAATGCTTCCGCCGTATACAGGAGGGAGCTGTCCTGAGGTGACGGATGTATCCCCGATGCTATGACAATAGGTGTTATCGCAAGAGCCATAAGCATCTCCGGGCTGAGGAGTTCCTGAGTATGTGCCTCCATACTTTGTAATCATGATTACATCAACAGAGTAATTGGCATGATAAGCTGCATGACAACCCGCACAATCCCAGCCACCATCAGGATCAATATTCGGGTCCCCAGTTGCATGGCACGTGACACAACCGAACCTGCCATAACTTGCATGCTTTGTGTGGCTGCCGGTTGTGTTGCCGGACATGGGGCTTGAGAAGTGATCCGGTTCGCCTTCGTGGCATGGATTACATGAATATGTCTGGAACCCTCCCCAGTTTACTGTAGCATAGGTGAGAGGGCCTCCCGGCGGGTCGGTCTGGACATTGCTGTGGCAGTAGATATTCGTGCAGTTGCCATAGCCGTCCATCACCGTCAGGGTGCCGTCATAGGTTCCACCGGATGTCTTCGGATCAGCAGAGAAGATTACCTCGGACTGGTTGTTTACATGAATTGATTCATCAGTAGCAGGGTCTGTATGGCAGAGGCCACAGGGATACCTGTGCTCATTCCATGAAGAGGTGTGAAGAAAATGCATCCCTCTGACCGGTGCACTGTCAGGGGCAGCACCATGGCAGGTTCCGCAGGCTCCAGTGGTGGGATCATTCCATACAGGGGTGATGTCTGTTCCATTGTCCATATCACCGTTTACATCCAGGGTTGATCCATGACAGTATATGTTTGAGCACTCGAGTGCGCCGCCGGCAGTCACTGTTGTACCGGCACTACCTGAGCTGTATGTATATCCATTAGTGAGTGTGGTCTGTCCATCGTATATGCCGGAGGTATAGGCCCCGGAAAAAAGATCGAATCCTATCGTGATTGAATGGTCCTTGGGTCTCGTGGCAGAATCCATCCCTCCATTATGACATGTACCACAACTGAACCCTTTTCCGTTTACATGTCTGTCGTGCGCTCCTGCTGTAACCGATCCCGTTATTCCCCAGTCGGGATCATTTACGATGCCCTGGGGGCCGCCAGCAGTATCAACTACAGGCGGAAAGCCGTGGCAGGTATCACATCCCTTTCCGACAAAGCCGGTCCTGTGGCTGTGGCAGTTGTTGCAGTCAACGGCATTGTTATGGCCGAAGACGGTCTGCCCTGAGGTATCGTAACGGTGATACCCGGTGATGCTGTGGCATGCCTCGCATGGTTTCGTGGAGGTCGTCCTCGGTATCCAGGTTCCGCCGTTTGTTTCGCAGTCAGCCTGGTTCGTGTAGGAGGGATCTGAGCAGGCGGTATCATCTCCCATTGCATAGGTGGCAGAGCCGGGGGTGCCGGATTTCTCCCGGAAGTTAACCGTGAGAGTGTCCGATGTCCCGATTGAATCCCAGTTGCTTCCATCAGGGGTTCTGATGGATTCCCTCAGAAGAAAAATGTTTCTGGTGCCATGGGCGGTGTGACAGGTCGTACATCTGAACTCACCGTACTTCCCCCCTGAAAGCCCCCACGTCCCTGACCACTTTGTCGTCGGCGTCCAGGTTCCCCCGGCACTCGTGCACTCTGTCTCTGAAGTGCCGTCATAGGCCGGGTCTGAACATTTGCCGAACCTGTCTGCGTTATGTATCTTTATGGCGTCCGACCATGTCGGGTCTGTTGGGGAGGTGTTTCTGTCAGTCTTATGGCAGGCGTGACAGGTCTCCTCCTCGGACCTCCTGAGGAGATAACCATCCCCAGGGCCTGCCTGGGCGTAAACATACACTGACCAGAGAAGGGTCAAAAGCAGTATCACTACGGCAGGTCTCTTTATCACGGGCTGTCCTCCGTTGAGGAATCCGAGTCTGTGTAATGTATCCCGTGGCAACTCAGGCACCTTACCCTGGCGGAAGAGTCAAGGATGATATTGTTTGTCAGATTAGTGTCTGATCCGCCGTTCTGGTTGTACCTGGGACCACCTCCCTGTGGTGCCCAGGATGCGGAGGCAGGCTCAAGAGGAGTGGTGTTGAACTGTGTAGTGTCAGCCACGTCCGGGGTCTCACCGGCACCGCTTGAAAAGATTTTCCCGATGGGATGGGACTTGTAGTTTCCATCCCATGTCCTCGTATCCGTATGGGGTGAGATCGCCCTGTAGTAGTGGCAGTCCTCACAGAGCTGGTTCAGGTAATTGTCATCACGCATGAAGTGTCTTCCACCATCTCCAGGAGTGGTTGAAGAAGCAGGATCCCAGGGAGACTTCAACTGACTGTGCTGGTCATGACAGACCGAGCAGGTGACGACATCGCCGAAACTCTGAAGCCTTCTCTTCATGGCGGTGCTTGAAAGGTCTGCCGTTGCACGGAGACCATAGGGATTATCAGGTGATGATACAGCAGGCATCGGCTTCCAGGCATGGGAATTTCCTGAAATGCCCGGTACAGCCTGCATTGCATCGTTGAAAGGATAGTTTGATGCCTGGCCAACAGGGTTGTGGCAACTCATGCAGAGGTTCACATTTGCGGCATCGGCAGAGAGGGCAACCCCCGGAGCGTTATGGAGGGTATGACAGTCATTGCACTGAAGGCCGTCATGGGGCGGATCAAGGGCGGAAACCCCTTCCGGGGCGAAGAATGTGCCCATAATTACCAGTAACGTAATCACCATCCTTCTCATCGCGCAAACCTCCCTGCTGCAAACCCCCGTATCCTGCCTCTGCCCAGGTTCATAAGGTTCGTGAGCTGTCCATTTTCCTCCAGGTAAAGGAGTTCACTTCCCGTTCTGCCTGACCGGAGAAGCAGGATGTCCTCTACACCGTCTCCGTTGATCTCTCCTGTCCCGATCAGTATCTTCTCCATCTTCGATCCCGCTCCCCTTATTTTCCTGATAATCCTTCCGGTACTATCAATAATCAGTATCCTTATCTTGTTCTTGCCTGCGTCGAGGATGATAATTTCATCCTTGCCGTTATCATCGATATCACCGCATGAGAGTTCCCTTATGGGTCTGCCTGAGATGAAGACAGTATGAGGGCTGGTCCTGTTCCTGAAGGAGATGACCTTCTTTCCTGCGGAGGCTACCGGTTCTGAAAGGCCGTCACCATCAAGGTCGCAAAGGGCCACCTTCCTGGGACGGGTCTTGCCTGATGGTATCCGTTCCTTAAGGTCAAAGCCCCTTATATCTAACCCGTAGATGCTTAGCCAGGATCTCCTTTCTTTTCTTGCAACGCCGATCAGAATCTCATCAAGACCGTCACCATCCACATCTCCTGTTGCGAGATCAGTAACTGTGTTTTTCTTCCCGAGCCGGATCTCTCCCCTTATTTCCCCTTTGGAGTCTATAGCCCTGATCCACTTTTTCCCGAAGAGGGCTATTATTTCATCAAGGCCGTCTCCGTCGGTATCAGCAGAGGCAAGCCTTACAGCACGACGGTCTGTGGGGATAACGATTTCAGGGCCTCCGTCAAGATTGAATATCCCTATCTGTTCCTCAGTAGAGGCAGCCGCAACGGCATCCAGCATAGGAATCGCAGTGTAAAGGCCTTCTATTTTGACAGTCTCCCCGGTCCGTATGCTGAACTCCCTTGCCGGCGGCTTACGGAGCCCCGGTATGTGGGAAAACTCCAGTCTGTAATCACCTGGAGGCAGATCATCCCTTCTCCAGAAAAATCCGCTGCCGGAGAAGGTCTTCTGGCCGGAGACAGAGAATGTGGCCTTCCGACGGTTGGTATCCACAATTAGCGTCCCGGCCTCAACGACATGAAGACGGAGGGTGACTATGGCGGGGCTTCCCCTTGTATCACCGGCATCAATCAGAACCGTTCCTCCATAATCGCCGGCAGGGAGTTCTCTGACAGTATCATTGAGGGAGATAGTTATATCGGAAGGGGTCAGCCCGCTGAGGCTTGAAAGTGTTGTCCAGCCTGTTTCAGTGGCTGCCGTCCATGAAGCCTCAGCTCCGGAGGATGAAATGAAGACCCTTGCCGAGGGAAGGGCCTTCATTTCCTTCTGGTAGGTTAAATCTATTATTGACGGTATAACAGAGAGTGCCCGGAAAGAGTCGAGGTGGAGGTTTACGGCGACAACGGATTCAGCCCCATCAGGTGTTCTGAGGATAAGCTTCCCTGTATAGTCACCGGACATGAGCCCTGTGGGATCTGCCGTTACTATCAAAGAGGAAGGGACTGTCCCCGATAGTGGGGATGTCGAAAGCCAGGATGTTGTGCTATCAACCTGGAATGAGAGTCCCCCTGTTCCACCGACTGTCACCTCTCCAGAGACAGGCCCGCCGCCACTGAAGCCTCTGAACTCGAACATCGCCGGCTGAGGTGTTATCATGGCGGCAGAGGGGCTGCCCAGCACCTGTATCCTGAAATTGTTTGAGTCACTTACAAGGAACTTGCCTGCACTGTCAGCACAGATGTCGAGGGGGATCCTGAACTCCTTTCCACCTGTCCCGTACTCTCCGGCGTAGCCGAGGAAGTTCCCTGAGAGGTCAAAGACGGCTATCACGCTGTGGTAGGCATCGGTTACATAAATTTTTCTGTTCTTTATAACAAGACCCTGAGGTCTCAGGAGTTTGCCGCCTGTGGCAATATCTTTGATGTGCTTTCCTCCGGTGTTGAAGACACTGATGAGTGAGCTTCCGTTTTCCGTAATGTAAAGGTTGTTTCCTGTCTCATCCAGCCCAATCCCTGTTGGAAAAGAGAGAATGGCATTGCCAAAGGAGAACAGGAAACCTCCGTTTTCTGAATAGACCCTTACCTCATTTAGTCCACTGTCTGTCACATATACCCTTCCGCCCAGGGTGATGATGTCAGAGGGAAGGTCAAATTCACCATCACCGGCCCCAAGGCTGTACAGCCTCCGGCCGGTCCGGTCAAAGGCTCCCACACTCCCTCTGCCCTTCTCTCCGATGAAGATCAGGTTTCCCGATATTCCCACCGAAATAGGTTTCCTGAGGCCGGTGATGGCGTAAAGAAGAAGGCCGTTGTTGGAAAAGACATCTACTGCGCCCCTCCCGGGACGGGCCACATAAAAGTTTCCCGCTGGCGAGCATGCGATTCTCGTGGGAGGTGAGTCATGGCTCACGCCGGTTTCCCCCATATACTCAAGGGCGACCGATCCCCCACCTGTGCCTCCCCCTCCTCCGAAGTCAAGCCCCATCCCTGAGGCCGTCAAGGGAAGGAGTAAGGTCATTACCCCCATGAGAAACAATCTGAAAAGCAGGCCCATCCCGAATATGCACAGCGAACGCATTTCCCGTGGTTTTACCACGGGAAATGCGAGCGAATGTAACAAAATAAACATAATTCCTTTCATATCGAAGACGTTCTGCGGCTTGCCGCAGGCGTCTTCATTAAACCCCCATTTTTTATGTAAGCTCCTGCAAGAAACATTCCTCTCCCAGAGCAGGGGTCATGCCATCGGGTCTTGCCTGGAATATCAGAGCCGCTATTTTGAACGGATGGCTGGGCTGGAGTAAAATATCATTTGTAGTCAACAAGTTAACAGTATTTGCTTCCTGAACTTTGAAGAATATTGCCTGAAACGGTCTCATTAAGCTAAATAATGGAAACAGGTAGTCAAGGTTCAGCAGCCGACCGTTTCCGTCAGGAGGAGCGTGAAATCACCCAGTTCAGTAAAGTGCCTCGTCCTTCACGACCATGCCATCCTCCATTGTAACCTCCCTTTCAGCCCATCTTGAGACAAAGGGGTCATGTGTGACAAGGACTATGGTGAAATGCTCCTCTTCATGGAGTCCCTTGAGCAGGTTCAGGACATTCTTCGTATTTTCCCTGTCAAGGTTTCCCGTGGGCTCATCGGCAAGGAGCAACGAAGGGTTGTTTATGAGTGCCCTTGCAATACAGACCCGTTGCTGTTCACCCCCGCTCATCTCAGCAGGACGGTGGTCCAGTCTCTGTGAAAGACCGACCCTTCTGAGGGCCTCTTCTGCCTCTTCCCGGTCGGGGATGCTGTGGAAGAACTGGGCGATCATCACATTCTCCGTTGCCGTCAGATGAGGTATAAGGTGGGACTGCTGGAAGACGAAGCCCAGCCTCTCGCGCCGGAAGATGGTCAGTCGGTTTTCATTCAGCCCGGTGATCTCCGTGCCGTCGATTATTACACTTCCCGATGTGGGGGAGTCCAGCCCTCCGAGTATGTTCAGGAGGGTGCTTTTCCCGGAACCGGAGGGCCCCATTATTGAAAGCCATTCCCCTTTCTCTATATCCAGGTCTACACCTCTCAGGGCTGTTGCCGTGGGGTATTCCTTCACGAGTCCTCTTACTTCGATAAAGGGCATTTGCTATTCTCCTCTCAGGATTTCTGCAGGGCTGTATCTCATTGCTTCCTTTACAGGTGCATAGCCAGAAAGGGCATTGAAGAGTACTCCAGCAAGCAGTGCAAGGGGCAGGACTTCAGGAGGCAGTGTGATGAAAGAGCCGAAGGCAAACCTTGTTATGGCTTCGGATATGATCATGCCCAAGACAAAGCCTGAAAGCCCACCTGCAATCCCCGACAGCACCATCTCGGCAAGGAAGAAGATGCCTATCTCACGTGGGGTGGCTCCCAGGGCCTTCAGAAGGCCGATCTCCTCTCTTCGTTCAAGAACATTTGCTCCCATTGAACTTGCAATCCCAACGCCCGATGATATCATGATCACAATGGTGACGAGTATCATGAGTATCTCCATCTTTCTCAGAAGGTTCAACTCTCCCATTGAGACCTGCTTGAGTGTTTTTACGTTCAGACCGGGAAGTGAATTCATTATCTCTTCTGCCAGATCATCCAGCCTCTCGGGCACTCCCCTGGCCAGAATGGTATTGTATCCCTCTGTCTCCCTCAATGAGAGGGCGGTCTCAATACTGACTATCCCCCCCCTGTCCTCGGGGCCGCCCCTTTCGTAGATTCCTGTTACAGTAAAGGGTCTTTCCACCTCGTCAAACTTTATGATACTGCCTTTTTCAATCTTCAGTATCCCGGTCAGTTCCTTCCCGATCATTATTTCTCCCCTGTTCCGGGGCGGGATGCCATCTATCCTGAAGCCCTGGAGAGTATCCGGAGGGGTGCCTATTATATCTATACCGGTTCCGCTCAGATTGAGGTTCAGGTATATCTGGGGGGTAATGGATTCGATCCCGGGAAGGCTCTTTATGATCTGGACCTCCCTTTCCCTGATGAACCCATCTCCTGCCCTGCTTATTATAAGGTTTGCGCCATAGGCCTTGAGTACACCCCCGATCTGTTGCCGGATTCCCCGTGAAAGGGTGTAAAGACCTGATAGTATCCCAATCGCTATTGCCACGGCCACGACTGAAAGAAGAAACCGGCCCCTTCTGTTCATGATCGCAGCCCTGACAAAATAGATGATCCAACCTGCCCTTTTCTTCATATGCCTCCACCCTTGAGAACAACAGCGGGCTTTATCCTGATGGCCTTCCTGATCGGAAGGAGTGCGCCAAGTATGGATATGACCATCGCCATCAGCAGAGAGATGGGAATAAGTATGAATGGACGGGCAAGTCCCGTTCCGAAGACCTCTTTCCCTATATATGTGGTTATGGAGAGTGAAAGTATCAGCCCGATGGTACCACCGGACATGCCGGTAATGGTTGCCTCGGAAAGAAAAATTAGGATAATCTTACCCGTATCCGCTCCGGTAGCCTTCATCAGGGCTATCTCCTCGGTTCTCCTCAGGAGGCTCATCACCATTGTCGTTGATACACCAAGTGCTGCAGCAAGCAGAGTAAAGAAGCTAAGGAGGTAGATAAGGAGGCTCAGTTTCCTTAATACCTTTCCTTCTGTTTCTGCAATCGGCCAGACGGGTTTCGCCTTGCCGGACCTGAAGACCTCTGTCAACTGCTTTGCAATTGAGGTGACATAGCCTGTGCAATACCACTTTTCATACTCAGCGGCTGACATCTTCTCAGGGTCTCTGTAGGCAAAGTCATCCATCGGAGTGGTGAGGGCGCTTACCATCACTCTTGAGACCTTTCCCTGAAGACCGAGGATGGCCTGGACAGTATCAAGTTCACCCACAAGGGCATCGTCTTCCCTGTCTCCCGTGGAAATGATGCCAGTGATTGTGAACTCCCTCGTGCCTATCCGGATTTTGCTTCCTTGCTTAAGGGAGAGACGCCTGGCAATGTTGCTCCCGGCAAGCAACTGATCCTGCTTTTGAGGCCATGATCCCTTTATGGTCCACCAGGGCGAGACCGATCTGGTTCCGGTGATGAATGGTTCTTTCTCGCCTGGGAGCTTCATCGGATGTTCGTACCATGTTCCTATGACAGGTATGTAATCTTTCTCATTGATGTTAACCTTGCCTTCAAGAAAGGGCGCCAGTCCAAGGATGTTGTGCCTCCAGAAGATGGTCTTCGCCTTTACAATGTCCTCTTCACGGAGGTACCTCTTCTCTCCGGAGAGTGCGGCTATCCCCTCCAACTTCGGTTCAACTATGATGTTGGCTCCGTAGGTCCGGAGTTCCCTCGAGACCTTGTTGCTGATATCCATTGAGAGTGCTGTCAGAGAGGCGACGACGGCCGTCCCGATCGCCACTGCCAGGACCATGAACCCAACAGCCCTTTTTTGGTTGAGGAAGGATCTCTTGATAAGTATCCAGAGCATCAGGAGATTTTAACGATTAGCCGGTCAGTCAGTCAAATTGATCTCTCCAGCCGTAGAAGAAGGCCGGACGTATGGAAAAAAGATTTGAACGGATACTCAACCCCTTGAAATAAGAAACACTCCAAACCAGATCGATGATTTCACTTTCTCCATGTAATATTCACATTCTATGCTTCGTCTGCATGCCTGACTTTGATTCCCAGCGGCTCCGGAATCACCTTCTTCCCGGTCAGGATATCCAGAGACTCAGGTCCGTGATTGAAAAGCAGGTCTATAACTGAAAGATGGGATATGAAACCCTGTTCCTTCAGCCATAGTTGGTTGTAATAGGGATGACTATAATCATGCCACTCAACAGTGATCCCTGCTGCTTCAAACAGTTCTTCCCGGAGATAGTCTTTTGCCGCATTCCCGCTGAGATAATGAGTGGCATTAAGTAACTTGCAAATGGAGAGCACACGTTCGTCTTTTTTTCCTTCAGATTTTAAATTTGATGAAAAGAGGATCGATCTCTTTAGTCCAAAATAATTACATATTGTGTAAATCAGTTCAGTGTCAAGATCTATCAGGTAGTGAATATTTTTTCTGTATATGGGAAAGATTAGCTCTGATATTTCGGTATAGTAAGGTGCACGCCTGTAATTCATTTCAATGCTTTTAAGGTGTTTCTTTTGCCACTTCTGGGAATTATCTATATCGACATCTTTAATCATTTTTTTTATGGCCCCCTTTTTCCTTATCGGTACAGTAAGCCAGGTTACTCCTTGTGGAGTCTTTATCCTGTTGCGGTTACGCCAATCATCCACGGTGTACTGAACATTGTCATAAATGACAAAAACATCCGCTTGGTACATCAGGTCAAAGAAACCGAGCCACGGAAGATAACCGGGTTGGAGAATGACCACTCTCTTCATTTCGGACTCCTGTGACATTTATTTAATGGTTGTAAGGAACACCCCAACAGCTATGAGTAACGAAGCAAGGATATTATTGATCTTTACTCTCTCTTTCAATAACATTCTTGATGCAATTGTAACAAACACATAATTCATAGCCGTGAAGGAATAAACAATAAATAAGGGAATGTATTTCATGGCGATAAAGTTCAGGACGATTGAAAGGATAAATAGCAGATTTCCCATACCTAAAATCAGAAGCCATATTATGCCGCCTGATATTGCTTTTTTCAATCTGGCTGAATGCTTATATAAGAGCTGTCCGCCTACTGCTGATATAGAAGCCAGAAGGGGGAAAATGAGTGCTATGGTCTTGTATTCATGCATTATTATAGCTATTGAACAGTAATCCGCTTATTATAAGAACCACACCGAATGTTTTGGTTAAGGTTATTTCCTCGTCAAAAAATATATGTGATACTGTTAGCATGACAGGAAATGTAAGGCTTATCACCGGATAGGCAATCGACAAGTTCACCCTTTTTAAAATCTTAAACCACGTAACCATTCGGGTAGAGACAATTACTATATGAAAAAGCGCAAGGATTACAAATATTTTCAGGTTGTTCTGGATGTTCAATCCGGACATCACCTTGAGGTTTACAGGCCCTATGATGTTTGTTGCAAGTGTCAGCATAAAAAGGCTTATTAAAGAAAGGTTTATTTTCATGATGTACCTCTATCCAATACCTTCCGAAACCTCTTTGCATCATCTGATTCAGGATCTGCCATCCTGATTTCCAAACTGGCAGGGATTCTGTTTCCAAGTGATTCCCTATCAATCTGCAATCCCATTGCAGTGCAGACCTGACTAACAGCATCAATGGGCGCAGAGCAAACTTCTTCGTATTTTAAACTTATTATCTTGTCAGAGAAACCGAGGCACTGGGTCTCAATGTCAGAGTAGATATTATAAATCTGTCCCAGTATTTGTTCTTCTACCGGCAAATTTTTCAGCTCGTGATAACGAGAAGGTTTTGTGGAAAACCACTGTCTTTCGTCACCGTAGTATTGTCGCCGTGCTCTCAGTATTGATACTGCATTGGAAAGGATATCCCTTTGAGTTATTAAAAAGAAAGAGTTGGGGAATATTCTGTTCATAATGCCGGGGTTTACAAACAGCAGTTTGTTCTTGAAAAAGATCGGCTTCATGGAAAGGCTAATCATCGCATGTACCTCTCTTCTCAATCCCATTGAGTCGATATCATTAATCGCATCCGGTGGTAGCAGGTCCGTATCACCTCGGGGCTTGAGCCAGTATTTCCAGAAGTAAGAGAATTCATGAGGGTCAAGAAACCCTGCTGTTCTTCCTAAATCAGATGTGAAGGTGTATCCTGTTTTATTAAAAGTCTCCTTAAGATGAAGGAGTTCTTCCAAATACATACCCACAAAAGGAGCCATCCAAAAACGGGCAACAAAATTGTCTATATAAGTAAAATGTCCACTTGCAGCCATTAGTTGAGTCAAGAGTGTTGTTCCGCTTCGTGGGGCTCCAATAATGAAGACGACTGGAATGTTTAATTCAGGAATGTTAGCAATGTGCTTCTTTTCTAATTTCTGAAGAATAAGATTGAAGTTCTTTAGAAATTCCTCATCATTAAAATCTTTTCTGTATCGTGGGGTGACTTCTGACATTTTTAAATAAACTTCTCTTTGATAAGATATCTTGGTCTCTGTTTTACTTCAAGAAACAACTTCGATATATATAGACCTAAAACACTCAGACTCAAAGTGATTAGCCCGGTGGAAAAAAATATAGCAGCAAAAATTGATGTCCATCCGAGGATTGCTACATTGTATACAATTTTTTTAAATACTGCATAAGCAAACATGAAAATGCTGAATACAAATACAACCATGCCAAGCTGGAATATTAAAATCAAAGGTTTTTCAGAAAAAGAAGTAATAGCGTTCATTGCGAGGGTAAATCTTTTAAAAAGATTATATTTACTTCTGCCGGCAAACCTTTCTGCCCTTTTTATATGAATATATGTTACGTTGAATCCTACCCATGATACAATACCTCCGAGGAAAATAGCCCGTTCGGGCATCTGCTTTATAGCGTCAATTACAGATTTGCTTAAGCATCTATAAAGCCCAAGTCGTGTTCTTGGATCAACGGTTGAAACCTTAACGAATACTTTATGAAATATGTTAGATATGAGGTTTTGCACTGGATTGTTGTGTCTTTTTGATGTCACACCCTGGACTACCTCATATCCCTCTCTGGCTTTTTCAAGAAACTTTGGTATTTCTTCCGGAGGGTCTTGTAAATCTCCATCCATTAATATCGTATATTTACCTGATACATAATCAATGCCTGCGAGAACAGCCGCATGATGCCCGAAATTCCTTGAAAAACTTATTCCTTTTACTCTGGAATCCTTTTCATGGAGCTTCTTGATCATTTGCCAGGAATTGTCTGTGCTTCCATCATCCACCATTACTATTTCATAGGTCTCTTGTGGAAGTCCCTCATCTGCACACAATTTATCCATTACGGCAGTCAGCCGCCGATAGAGTTCGGGAATGTTTTCCTCCTCGTTGTATATGGGGATTACTATGGAGAACTCGATTTTTTCCACGATATTTCAATCACTCTTGGAGTTAGAAGGATATACATAATTCGTATAATTATAACATAACATATTGTTTGCCTAAAAAATTATGGACAGCGGCAAAGAAGTTTTTATTATAATACCATCCTATGAAAAAGATTGAATTTTTCCGTCACAGTATTGATGAGCGGGACATCGAACG
>CAZITN010000033.1:0-28986 GCA_964542175.1 uncultured Thermodesulfovibrio sp.
GCCCCCTGCTTCATCCCCCAGAACCGGTCACTCTCCTGGGACTTGGAAGTTATCATTATGACAGGGATGTCCTTGAACTGTTCATCCCTCTTCAGATCTCTGCAGACCTGAAACCCGTTCTTCTTGGGCATTATTACATCAAGAATAATGAGATCAAACTTTTCTGAACGTAACTTTTTCTCCGCCTCTTCACCATCTGAAGCTGTAACAATCTCATGTCCTGTATCCTTCAGTGCGTTCCTGACATACTCAAGGTCTGTAACGCTGTCTTCGGCAACAAGGATTCGGGCCATCTATCTCACCTCCTGTCTTATCTTCAGAAGACCTATCTTCTGAAGTGAGTAGAGTATCCGTTTTACTTCCAGTTCATCAAGATTGCTCTTTTCTATTATATCATTCAGGGAACTCTTTCCGTCCACAAAGGAAAAGAGCCTGAGTTCCTTCTCCTCAAGGCTCACATCCTCCAGAGCCTCGGCGTTTGTTATAAGGCGGACAGGAACGGCATTATTGTCAGGGAATACCTCTGCAGCTACCCTGCTCTCATCCAGTTTTCTCAGTCCGTCAAGTATGAGGGAATTCGCAGGGATCCTGAACTTTATGTCACTGAGATTCAGGGGAAGGGGACTGTCCTCCAGATAGAAGTGTCCTGAGTCGATCGAGAGGGTATGGAATATGGCATCCTCAACAGCCTCCTTAAGGTAGACCATCAGTTCCGCCTCGGAGATGTAACCCCGCTGGACAAGTACTCTTCCTATTGGGAGATTCCTCTGTTTTGCCTCAGAGAGAGCATCCTTCAGTTCCTCCTTGCTGATCTTTCCATCCTCTATCATCCAGTCCGTAAGGAACCTCCTGTACCCCGGCTTGCTCACCGTGGCAAAGGCGATATTGCCCTTGTCAAGATATATTTCTGAATTCAGCCTGCTTGCAACAACGGAAAGCCTTCCCGATATGTTCATCATGCTGATGAACTGAAGCACATCGGCTACTGAAATATGTCTCAGTTCTCCAGAGATAATCAGTCCCGCAGTTCTGACAACCTCGGTCTCCTTGAGAACCTCGAGTATGAGCACCTTCAGCATCACCTTCAGTTCATGCTCAAAATAGTATCTGAAGAGCCGTTCCATATTCTCAAGAAACACTTCAGGGACATCGGAGGATCCGGCAACCAGTTCATCTGTCTCTTCCTCCTCAACACCGAGAACATCGTTTATCTTTCTCACCAAGTCATCAGGCTCAAAGGGCTTCTGGAAGTAGTGGAGCACTCCGAACTTCTCCTCGAAAGTCTGACCGACATCATCACCCTTGGCAGTTATAAGTATGAGAGGGGTATCCTTCAGCGCTGGGTCGGAACGGATGGTCTTGCAGAGCTTGTACCCGTTCATCTTGGGCATTATAAAATCCACGAGAATTATTGAAGGGATCACCTCCTTGGCCATCTCCAGTCCCTCATCACCGTCAGGCGCTGTATAAACTTCATAGCCTGCCTGTGAAAGAACGAGTTCTGCAAGCCTTCTTACCGTTGGAGAATCGTCTATTACAAGAACCTTTTTCCTGTCAGCCATGGGCGCCTCCAGAAGAGATTACGAGGGGAAATACAAGGTCATGATATCATTAGGAAATGTAAACCTCACCCCTCCTATTCATCAAATATAAAGATGTACTCCTCAGGCCTGGAAAGATTGAGGTCTTCCCGGGCGTGCTTTTCTATATAAAAAGGATTTTCCCTGAGAAGCCTGACCTCTCTCCTGAGACTCCTGGTTTCTTCCTGAAGATCTGCAATCTCCACCGCCAGTTGAGCCCTTCTCTGGAGCAACATGCTATACCTCAGATAGCCGCTTTCATCCAGAAAAAAGACCCAGAGGAGGTATATGAGGAGAGAAAGGGTTATCAGAAAAAAGACCAGGTCCCTCTTTCTCCTCTCCTGTTCAACCTGCCATCTCAGGTGGCTCTTGTACATCAGGAGATATTATATCATCTCCTGAAAAAGAGAGCAAGTTTTTAAAGTAAAACTTTAAAAATCCATCCTAACCCTTCAGGTTGAAAAAGGCCTTCCTACCCAGGAAAAGGGCCATCTCGTCAAGTTCTTCCTCGATTCTAAGCAGTCTGTTGTATTTTGCGACCCTTTCACTCCTCGCAAGGGAACCAGTTTTTATGAAACCCGTATTGCAGGCGACTGAGAGATCGGCAATCGTGGTATCCTCAGTCTCACCGGACCTATGAGAGATCACAGCAGTATAACCAGCCCTTTCTGCCATCCCTATCGCATCGAGTGTTTCTGTCAGGGTACCTATCTGGTTGAGTTTTATCAGGACTGAGTTGGCGATCCCCCTGGAAATGCCCTCCCTGATTATCTCTGTGTTGGTCACAAATATATCATCACCCACAAGTTGGACCCTGTTACCGATCCTGCGGGTCATCAGTTCCCAGCCCTCCCAGTCATTCTCACCAAGGCCGTCTTCTATGGAAATGATGGGGTATTTCTCTGTAATTCCAGAGTAGTACTCCACAAGCTCGGATGCCTCAATCTTTCTGCCCTCAAAACTGTACTTCCCCTCTTCATACAACTCTGAAGCGGCTACATCCAGAGCAAGAAAGACATCCCTGCCGGGCTCGTAGCCTGATTTATCTATGGCCTCCATAATCAGGGAGAGAGCCTCTTCATTGCTTCCGAGGTTCGGGGCGAAACCACCTTCATCACCCACGGCAGTACTAAGTCCCTTTGCCTTAAGGGTCTTTTTGAGGGTCTGGAATATCTCGGAACCCGCCCTGAGGGCAAGGGAGAAACTCTCTAACCCTGCAGGCATTATCATGAACTCCTGGATATCCAGATTATTGTCTGCATGGGCTCCACCATTCATTATGTTCATCATGGGGACCGGAAGGACCTTTGCATTACACCCACCGATATATCTGTAAAGGGGAAGCCCCAGTTCCTCAGCCGTTGCCTTGCAGACTGCAAGGGATACACCCAGCATCGCATTAGCCCCCAACTTGCTTTTGTTATCAGTCCCGTCCAGGTCGATCAAGAGGCTGTCTATGTAGGTCTGTTCTTCAGAATCCAGCCCTATTATCCTGGGAGCCACCTCTTCCACAACATTGGTAACTGCCATCATAACCCCTTTACCATGGAACCGCTTTGCATCATTATCTCTCAGTTCCAGAGCCTCCCTCTCTCCGGTCGAGGCTCCGGAAGGAACAGCTGCCCTCCCGAAGGCACCGGAAGCAAGGGTAACCTCTACTTCAATGGTCGGGTTTCCCCTGGAATCCAGTATCTCCCTTGCATGAACATCGATAATCTCACCCATCATGACCTCCTGTTGTATAATTTGAACTATTAATCTTCAAATTTCAGATATTTATCTATCTCAAGGCCTTCCGGAAGGAACTGAACCATTATCTCCCGGAGTGACTCGGCATCAACCGTCCTACCTCTGAGTTCTGCCCTCTGGGATATCAGATTCAGAGTGGTATCCAGGTATATCCTGAACCGCCGGCACTTCTGGAGAATCTTTTCTGCAGTGCTGCTACCTGCTGATTCCGGGAGAATGGCAAGAAAATCCTCGAAAAACTTTAAAAACTCCTCATAGTCCTCGTACCTGAGCAGCCTGAAGGTGAAGCTCTGGAAATAGAGCATGTAGCCTCGAAGGGAGGCAAAGAGGCCTTCCCTATCTCTGGGATTGTCGAAGTTCTCCTCAAGAAGGCGGAAAAACAATGAAAGGACTGTAACATCCTCTAAAAGCCTGAGAGACTGTTCGTACCTGTTTTCAAAACTCGGGAAGATATCCTCCCCCCGCAGTTCAGGCTTGAATGTCTGGACAATCTGGAGTATAGCCTGCTCAGCGGCATTTTTCAGGATGCCGTATGAGTTTTCTATCCTTCCCTTTACCAGCCCCTGGTTCGTTCTGGAAAGGATGTCCCTTAGCTCTTGTTCGTACACACGTTTTGTCTCCATGGACACCTGAAACCCCACTGAACCTATCACCTTCCTCACATCCCCCTTCAGAATGCCCTCCTGGGCTGTCTCAATGAATTCCAACATTTCCTTTAACTCGGACCTGACGAGAACGAGAATAAGATAGGCGGTATTCATGGCCACAGGAAGATGGGAAGTAATATCCATGTGGGAAAGATACCTGAGAACCCTGAAGAGATATATCAGGAGAATGGATATGGACCGTTTCATTTCCCGTTTCTTTATGGATTTGACAACGCCGGAAACTATACTGTTGTCAATCCGGTCGAAGTCTGGGTGAAACTCCTTTTTGAAAGGGTCATAGTAACGGTTCTCCCTTATCTCCCGGACTATCAACTCGCCAAAATTCCTGAAGGCGTCAAAAGAGACTCGCTCCTGCTTCAGAAGATCCAGGATCAGCACCTTGAGTGTAACAAACGAATCGTAGAGGAGGAAGATGGACTTCTCCTCGTTGTCCTGTTTATAAAGCGACTCACGGAAGAGATCCCTCTTCCGGTCTGTCAGAAACTTCTGCTCAGCGAATTTATGAAACCAGTAGGCATTCTTCCGGCTTTCGGGGATCAGGCTCTCAAGCAGGCTGAGTAGCCTGAGCATGACATCCCTCACAGCAGCAAGCTCGGGAACGAAGTCCCTTCCTCTGTAGTTCCTGTCGGCCAGAGGATGGTTATCAGGATTGAAGGCCCTGTCCAGAACCCTTAGCAGCACATCGAGTTCTGAGAACTGTTCCCTCCTGAGTTTTTTGGCCCTCTCTATCCAGTCAGACATGGTGGCTCTTCAGAAATCAGCCTTTGCAGGGGAACCCCCCGGTTCAAGATGGCTCTTTATTGCAGAAATAGACTTCCACACCAAGAGTCCCTGCCTTCGGCAAGGAAGACTGTTCCGGATACAGGTCTTCACGCTACACCACCGGAGAGGCTATTTCTTTGGCGCATGAATCGCCTCATCATGAAGGTCCTCTGCTGCCTCCATAAGCCCTTCTGCAAGGGTCGGATGGGCATGGATCGTCTCAGCGATATCCCTCACCTTTAGACCGGCCTGAATCGCGAGAGCCGCCTCATGGATCAGGTCCGAGGCATGGGGTCCTATTATATGAACCCCCAGTATCCTGTCTGTACCCCTCTCGCCTATGACCTTTATGATACCGGAAATCTCGCCCATGGCATGGGCCTTTCCAAGGGCCCTGAAAGAAAAATGCCCTGTAAGGTAGTCAATCCCCCGCTCCTTCACCTGGTGCTCCCTCAGGCCGACAGAGGCTATCTCTGGAGAGGTAAAAATCGCAGCAGGAACTACAGAATAGTCGATCTCAGCCCTTACACCCATAATGTTTCTCGCTGCTACAATACCCTCCTTCGAAGCGGTATGGGCCAGCAGTATCCCTCCTGTTACATCACCAATCGCAAAGATACCCGGGACGGTAGTCTCCATCCTCCCATCCACTTTTATGTTTCCCCGTTCCGCCTTTTCCACACCCACTTCTTCAAGGCCGATCCCATCGGAATTAAAGGCCCTCCCTATAGAGACAAGGACCTTCTCGGCAACTATCTCCTGCCCGTTGGAGAGAGTGGTATGCACACCGTCTTCCCTTACCTCTACCTTCTCGGCCTTTACCTCGGTATAGAGTTTGATCTTCTTTTTCTTCAGCTCTCTCTCGAGGAGTTTCGAGATCTCCCCATCCTCAGTTGCAACCGCCCTTGGCAGAAGTTCAACGATGGTTACCTCTGTCCCAAGCTCCCTGTAAATACAGGCAAACTCACATCCAATCACTCCTGCACCTACAATAAGCATGCTTTTAGGGATCTCTGTCAGATCAAGTGCTTCCGTTGAAGAGATTATGTTCTTTCCATCAAAGGGGAAGGCCGGAATCTGTGCAGGCCTTGAACCGGTGGCGATGATTATACGGTCTGCCTCAACGGTCTCCTCACCGGCATCGCTCTCTATCCTGATCTTCCGCTCACCTGTCAGGACCCCCCTTCCCTTCTTGAGTTGGACTCCCCAGCTCTTGAAAAGACCCTTTATACCCTTGGTCTGGACTTCGATAACCTTTCTCTTCCGTTCAATAATCTTCTGAAGGTTCGGGAGCACCTCACCCCTGAGTTCTAACCCGAAGGACTCCATCTCCTTCACTTTGGAATACAGCTCCGATGAGGCAAGCATCGTCTTGGTGGGAATACATCCGCAGTTCAGGCATGTTCCACCCACCTCTTCATTCTCTACAACCAGCACTTCCGCTCCCATCTGGGCAGCCTTAAGGGCTGCCACATAACCACCGGGACCGGCACCAAGAACTGCCAGTCTCATTTGGCCTCCTCCTCAACATACCTTTCGTAATCCGTTGCATCGAGCAGCTGGTCAAGCTCCGAGGGATCAGACAGTTCCACCACGGCGATCCAACCCTTGTCATAGGGTTCCTCATTTATGATCTCCGGAGATTCATCCAGTTCCTCATTCACTTCGATTATTGTTCCTGAAACAGGTGCAATAACCGATGACGTGGCCTTTGTCGACTCGATCTCGGAAAACTCTGCATCCTTCTCGATTTCCGAGTCCAGGTCAGGGAGATCGACATACACTATGTCTCCCAGTGCATCCTGTGCATAATCAGTGATACCGATCGTTGCTTTTCCCCCCGATACCCTCACCCAGGTATGCTCCTTGTGATATCTGAGATCTTCCGGGAAAGTCATCGGTTCCTCCTTGGACTTTGTTTAAACCTGTAAAACAGGCTTACCGGCTTACCGGAACTCCTCCCCATCGCATCTACCTCTTCACCGAGGGGAGATTTATTATCATACTTCCTGGAGTTTTGATATATCAAGTACAGGATCGAGGAGACGGACAATGGAGTAAAGCAGCTTGAGCCTGTTTTCCCTTATCCGCTCGTCCTTATCCATCACCAGAACACCTTCAAAGAACCTGTCAATGGGGTCCCTGAGTTCACTGAGAAGACTGAAGGCTGCATTGTAGTCATCAGAATCTACCGCAGAGACGAACCTTCCGGTAATCCCGACAACTGCGTCATGAAAGGCCCTTTCTTCCTGCATGCTGAAGAGCCCTGGATCGGGCTCTCCCTGGAGGCTCTTCCCCTTAAGGATATTATATACCCTCTTGAGCCCTGTTATTGTTCTGTTATAACCAGGAGAAGCCTTGAACGCCACCAGTGCCTCCACAATCTTCATCAACCTTGAAGGAGGAAGAAAGACCGTCTTCGACTCGACAGACCTGTAAACATCATGGGCAATGCCTTTTGAGAGGAGAAAGGGCTCCAGCCTGTTTCTGAAGAAATCAAGTATTTCCATACGGAGAGACTCATCATGTCCTTCTGCAAGCACTTCGGGGAGGGAAAGGTCAATCAGTCCGGCAATCCCTAAATCATACCCCTTATCGGCAAGAATCCTGACAATGGCAACTGCATCCCTTCTCAACCCGAAGGGATCTTCCGAACCTGTAGGGACCAGGCCTATAGAGAAAAAGGAAATGATGTTATCGATCCTGTCAGCCAGGCTCAATACTGCACCTGTCGGGGTTTCAGGGAGTTCGTCCTCGGCATGAGCCGGAAGATACTGCTCCCGGATGGCCTCGGCAACCTCCGGGTCTTCGCCATCATGGAGCGCATAGTACTTTCCCATAAGTCCCTGAAGTTCGGGAAACTCATATACAACCCCTGTAAGCAGATCGGACTTTGAGAGCAGAGCAGCCCTGTCCGCCTTCTCTCTGTCCTCTGAAAGCCTTTCAGCCATCCGGATGGCCACCCTTCTTACACGTTCCATCTTATCATGAAGAGAACCAAGTCTGTCATGGAAAGTCACACGCTCGAGATCGGGTATCCGATCTTCCAGTGATTTCTTAAGATCATCCTGGTAGTAGAATCTGGCATCCTCAAACCTGGCCCTTATCACCCGCTCTGCACCCTCCCTGACAGCGGTCCTGTTGTCAGGAGAAGTATTACTTATCACGATGAACCGGTTGAGAAGCCTTCCGTCTTCCCTTTCTATGGCAAAATACTTCTGATGATCCTTCATCACTGTAGTCAGGAGTTCCCTTGGAAGTTCAAGGTATTCCTCGGAGAACTCACACAAAACAGGATCGGGATACTCCACAAGAAAGGTAACCGTTTCCAGCAGCTCAGGATCCTCAATCACCTCCCCGCCGGCTTCTTCTGAACGTACTCTTATTGATGAGGAAATCAGATCCTTTCTCTCCTCAATCCCCACAATCACCTTATGTTCCCTGAGCAGAGAGATGTAACCGCGGGGACTGTCCACCTTAAACTCTCCTGGAGAAAGGAACCTGTGACCCCTGGATGTATCTCCGCTCACAATACCGTCTATCTCAAGCCTTACCACCCTTTCACCATGAAGAGCAACAATCCAGTGCAGTGGTCTTACAAACCTGAGATCCCGATTGCCCCATCTCATGGACTTAGGCTGATGCAGGGTGAGGAGGACCCGTTTTACGAGCTCTGGAAGCACTTCTGTTGCGGCCCTTCCTTCCTCCTCTTTCACAACCGCAATATATTCCCCCTTCCCCTTTGTCGTAACCTGCAGTTCGTCAACAGAAACACCCTGGGAACGGGCAAATCCCTCGGCAGCCTTTGTGGGATTTCCATCATCATCAAAGGCCACCCTCCGGGGAGGGCCGAAGACAACCTCTGAGGCAGCCTTCTGTCGCGGAGAGAGCCCTTCTATAACAAGGGAGAGCCTTCTGGGAGTACCCATGGTTCTGATAGCCCTGAAGTCTATCCTGTTAGCCTTCAATTCCCGCTCAAAACCATTCTTCATGCCATCCAGGAGAAGTCTGACGAACCTGGCAGGTATCTCCTCTGTCCCTATCTCAAGGAGAAAATCACTCTCTGTATCAACAACAGGAAGCGGTTCAGCCGCCTTTTTCTCAGCAGTGCCTGGCCTTTCAGTACCGACCTTATCATCCTGCCGGAGCAGGGGAAATCCCATCTCCTCTCTCTGCCTGTAAAAGGCCTCGGCCACAAGTTTGGCGATCCCCCTCACTTTGGCTATGTATCCCGTTCTCTCTGTGACCGAGAGCGCACCCCTTGCATCCATAAGGTTGAAGGTATGGGAACACTTCAAACAATACTCATA
The DNA here is from genome assembly GCA_964542175.1 of uncultured Thermodesulfovibrio sp. GTDB lineage: Bacteria > Nitrospirota > Thermodesulfovibrionia > Thermodesulfovibrionales > JdFR-85 > WFTX01. The sequence goes on from CAZITN010000033.1 coordinate 9,070, forward strand.
GGCAGGGAGAACCAGCCCCTCGGCAATAAGTCTCCTTGATTCCTTCTCATAGGCATCAAAGTTCGACTTGAGGAGCTCTACATTGGCGTAATCAAAATTAAACATGGAGAACTCTACTTCTCCCCTGTGATGCACCTCTCCGTACCTGACACTGTCGTTCCACATGAGGTCAAAGACACTGTCCACCCCCTGAAGATACATGGCTATCCGCTCAAGGCCGTACGTTATCTCCAGTGATACTGGCTTGAGGTCAATACCACCCACCTGCTGGAAATATGTGAACTGCGTTATTTCCATCCCGTCAAGCCATATCTCCCAGCCAAGCCCCCATGCCCCGAGGGTCGGAGACTCCCAGTCATCCTCTACAAACCTTATATCATGTTTCAGCGGATCAAGGCCGAGGGCCCGAAGGCTCTCCAGGTAGAGTTCCTGACTGTCATCTGGAGAAGGTTTTATTATTACCTGGTACTGGTAATAGTGCTGGAGACGGTTGGGGTTCTCACCATACCGCCCGTCAGTCGGCCTTCTCGAGGGCTCTACATAGGCGACCTTCCATGGTTCCGGTCCGAGAACCCTCAGAAACGTGGCGGGGTGGAAGGTCCCGGCCCCGACCTCCATATCATAGGGCTGGAGCAGAAGGCACCCGCGGGCATTCCAGAACTCATTCAGTTTTATGATGATTTCCTGAAAATTCATGGTCTCTCCAAAGAGGTTAAATATAAAGAATACCCGGGAATTTTGTCAATTTAACCGGAGCCATAAAGGCATCTCGGGTCAGGGGCATCGAGCCTGCCGAAGTGAATCAATGCATGGGCCGGACATCCACCATGGCAGTCCCTGTGGAGACCACATTCCCAGACCGGACATTGATTGCCCTGGAACTCCCTGAAAAAGCCGAGCCTCTCATCCCGGAGTATATCCTCAACAGGATCATCAAAAATATTCCCGAGACAGAACTCCTCTATCCTGAAAAAGAGGTTACAGGGATAGACAGACCCATCAGGAAGGAGTCCTATCTTTACAGTTCCTGCAGGGCATCTCATTCTCTCAAGATGGGGATACTCCCTGAGAGCAGGGAGAAACCCGGAACAATAAACAGCACCTGTAAAATACTCCCGCAGTTCTGTGACAAAACGGTTGTAGAAGCGCCTGAAGCTGAGCATCCTATCTTCTTTTCCCCGCCGCATCTCGTCAGGGAAGATAAGATAATACTCACGAGGTTTCAGAGAAGAAACCTCTTCAACAACCTCAGGGGCCAGATTCTCTCTGTAAATGGTCTTGGCAATAACCTCTCCAGATTCCAGAACCTGCCGGGTATTATCAAGGGTGGAAGGGTCATTTATGGAAATCCCGATATTGAGTGACTGAAACCTCTCCAGCAGACTTGAAATACCCCCGGGGTATGTTCCGTTCGTACTCAGATTCAGGGTATATCCCCTTTCTACTGTCATAGCAATCAGTTCGTCAAGGGTGTAGTGGAGAAAGGGCTCCCCTCCCATTACATCAATCGTCCTTACTCCAGTCCTCCTGAGCTTCTCAAGCACAACCTGAAGTCTCTCCGGCGGGATATCAGGATAATCCTTGCCGATGCCTGAATTGAAGCAAAACTCGCAAGAGAGATTACACCTGAGAGTGGGGTAAAACTGTACATAATCAAGATATTCCGGAACAGCTATCATAACTTATAAATTAACATAGTTGTGATATAATATCTACTTATCAGTCGATAAACTTTCCCGTCTTAAGGAGGATGAATGGCATACAGGGACCTGAGGGAATTCATCGCGGTTCTGGAACAAAGGGGGCTCCTGAAGAGGGTACCTGTGGAGGTGGACCCTGAACTGGAGATTGCAGAGATCAATGACAGGGTGGTCAAGGCAGGCGGGCCTGCCCTTCTCTTTGAAAAACCCAGAGGTGCGGCCTTCCCCTGTGTTGTGAACCTCTTCGGAAGTTTCGAGCGGATGAGGCTCGCCCTCGAGGTTGATGACCTTGATGACATAGGGAAGGAGATACTCGAATTTCTTGAGCCTGAGATCCCGACAAACATCATTCAGAAACTGAAGACCCTTCCAAAACTTAAACGACTCAGCGATTTTCTCCCAAGATACGTAAAAAACGGTCCCTGCAAAGAGGTGATCATCAGGGACAATCCTTCCCTGGATAGTATTCCCGTTCTTAAGACCTGGCCCCAGGATGGCGGCCGGTTCATCACCCTTCCCATGGTCTTCACAAAGGACCCTGAGACCGGAGAAAGAAACTGCGGGATGTACAGGATGCAGGTCTATGATTCAAGGACCACGGGGATGCACTGGCATATGCACAAGGACGGAGCCCGTCATTACAGGAAGGCCGAAGCACTCGGTAAGAGGCTTGAGGTAGCTGTGGCGATAGGCTCTGATCCTGCTGTTATGTACTCGTCAACGGCCCCTCTTCCCGAGGGTATTGACGAGATGCTTTTTGCAGGATTTCTGAGGAAATCACCGGTTGAACTTGTGAGGTGCGAGACTGTTGACCTCGAGGTCCCGGCAAATGCCGAGTTCGTCCTTGAGGGCTATTGCGAACCAGGTGAACGGAGGATCGAGGGCCCCTTCGGTGACCATACCGGATACTATTCCCTGGCCGATGAGTTCCCGGTCTTTCATATCACATGTATCACCCACCGGAGGGATGCCGTCTATCCTGCCACTATTGTGGGCAAGCCACCCATGGAAGACTGCTATATCGGAAAGGCTACGGAGAGGATATTCCTTCCACTGATGAAAAAACAGCTTCCCGAGATTGTGGACATCAACCTCCCCCTTGAGGGGGTGTTTCACAACATCGCTCTCGTCTCCATAGACAAGAGATATCCCGGTCATCCAAGAAAGGTGATGTATGCCCTCTGGGGGATGGGCCAGATGAGTTTTACCAAGATGATAGTGGTTGTTGATAAATGGGTTAATGTGCAGGACCCCTCGGAGGTCGTCTGGAGAATAGGAAACAACGTTGACCCCAGGAGGGATGTGGTAATACTTGAAGGCCCCCTCGACGTACTGGAGCACGCCTCGCCGATCCCTGCCTACGGCGGAAAGATGGGAATAGATGCAACCAAGAAGCTGCCTTCAGAGGGATTCCAGCGTGAATGGCCCGACGATATCGAGATGAGTCCGGAAATCAGGGAGCTCGTCACAAAGAGGTGGACGGAGTATGGCTTCCGGTAAGACGGAAAAACCACTTTGTCTTAAATGCCAGAGGCCCCTCACCCTGATGATAAGCTGAAGGGCCGTCAGGCTCCGCTGCACGGCGTGCGGCGCTACCTACTCTATAACTGATATGATAAACGAGATCCCCCCTGATATGTGGGAAGTAATATCCATGAGGCCCTGTAACAGGGCCTGATTACCCTCCTGTTCAGTTATCCTGGGGTGGACCCTTCAGACCTGCCGTTTTATACAAGATTAAGATCTACTTATCCGCCTTCCTCACAGAGAGTCTTCACCTTGTCCAGCACCGTGTCAGCCTCCTTGACATTCAGTTTTTCCACGACCATCCTGTCGGCAAGGACACCAAGGAGTTTGCCAGGGAGGTCATAATCTATCTGGACGGTGAGTGTGGTCCTGGAGGCATCACCATCAAAGTCATATGTCTCCGTGATAGGAAAGTGCCCCTCCATCCTGATGGAGAATCTTTTGTTCTTTTCATACTCAAGAACCTTGCCATTGCCCTGAAAGTCCATCCCGAGCATCCTGTAGGTCCAGTCGAATGTTGTACCTGCCTTGATCGGGTCGTCAGAGACATTGTCAATTGAGATCAGGCTTGTCACGTACTTGGTCCAGTTCCCGGGGGCTGATACAAAGTCAAAGACCTTCTCAAGGGGAGTGTTGATCTCAACGGACCTTCTGATGGTTGCCATAATAACCTCCTTTCAGTCTGTTTTCAATCTCTTACCCACAGTGAGATTATACAACAAAATATTAAAAATTCCAATTTTTCTTAGAATGAAGAGAGATGTGTTAAGCCCTATCTCCATCTCCTGTAGAGATCGTGCTCAAGCCCCATCTGGTCAATTATCTTCCCTGCCATGAAATCCACCATCTCCTCAACACTCCCGGGCCGGGAATAAAATCCTGGCATGGGAGGAACAACCCTGACACCCAGTCGTGCCATCTTGAGCATATTCTCAAGATGTATGGGGTTTAGCGGGGTCTCCCTCGGAGAAATCACAAGGGGCCTCCCCTCCTTGAGCGTAACATCGGCCGCCCTTATGATGAGATTATCGGCATAACCCGTTGAAAGGGCCGAAAGGGTCTTCATGCTGCAGGGGACAATGAACATCCCTTCAGTCCTGAATGACCCGCTTGAGAGCGGCGCCCAGAGGTTTTCCTCATCATGAAAAATCAAGTTCTTTTCAGGCTCCCTTGCCTTGGCACCCCTTGAAGACAGATAAGCCTCCACAACCGCTGTCCCTGTATCACCTGTGAACCCCGTCTCCTCCCGAATGATAGGCAGGGAGGCTCTGGAGAGTATGAGATGGACTTCACCATGCCTCAGGAGCTCATCAAGCACCCTCAAGCCAAGGACCACTCCTGTGGCTCCTGTTATCGCAAGAACGTATCGTTTCATGTCTCACAAACCTCCTGACCCCCGCCGGGGGTCTGTCAACACCTTCAAAGGCTGCTTGCAACTATCTGTGAGAGCGTCGGTTCCACCAGGTGAAAATCAGCCCTCAAAGGGGGCGTATCCGGCTTCTCTTCAAGGTTCTTTCTGGCACGCCTGCAGAGCCTTCTGAGGACCTCAAACCTCTTCCCGTAGTAGAGGGAGGGGAATATATCCCCTGGAGGACTATCCCTGAAAGGCATTAGCTCCTCCCGGTTCATACCGGCATCCTTGAGAAGGATCAGCATGTCGCCCCAGGATATCTCCTCTTTCCAGAGCGAGAGTCTGAGCAGCCAGCCCCAGCCACCACTTACATGAAGAGAACGGGGCCTTCTTTTCCGGATACTCTTCATCACCTCTATAATCCCCTTGCTCTCAGAAACCAGGTAAACCTCCTCGTTGAACCTGAAAAGCTCCCTGTGAGCGGCAAGGGAGGCCCTGCTGTCAGCAATAATCAGGACATCAGAAGGAAAGTACCCGTCATATCGACAGAGGTTGGAAGGACCGGTCAATGAAGGAGTCTCAGGACCCTGACCCTTCATTTCCTTCTCCTGAGTTTGGCAAGAGATTCAATATGATAGGTCTGGGGAAACATATCAACAAGCCTGATCGAGTCAACTTCATACAGTTCTGAGAGCCTTCCCAGGTCCCGTGCAAGCGTGGAGGGGTTGCAGGAGATATAGTAAATCCATTCCGGGCCGAAGTCAACCATCCTCTTCAGCACCTCCCTTGATAGCCCTGTTCTCGGCGGGTCAACCAGAAAGAGATCAAAGGAGCCTCTCAGTCTTGCCTTCTCCGCGCTTCCTTTTATGTACCTGACATTCTCGATACCGTTCAGTTCAATATTATAATGCCCGTCCGCCACGGAAAGGGTTGACTGTTCAACAGCAACCACATCCCGTGCGAATCCTGAGACAGGGATGGAGAAATTTCCACCCCCTGCATACAGATCGAGGACCCTTGATGGCCTCTCCCTGGAGACCTCGTCCATGATATGCTCTATAACCGTCAGATTCATGCTCCAGTTGCTCTGGAAAAAAGCCCCTGGTGTAACACAGTAGTACATCCCACCCAGACCAAGGCATGAACGGACAGCCCCCTCTTCGCCTGAATCATCAAAGACAAAACCATCTACACCTGAAGTCGAGAGACAATCCCGGACCTTCCGGCGGTCGTATCTCTCTCCGTAAACCCTTGCAGTGATGATATCACCCGACTGTATGAGCAGTTCCCTCACACCACCGGGCAATCCATGACTGTTTATCCTTTTCAGGACCTCGTTGAGTTCGGGCCTGAGCAGAAGGCACTCATCTGTAACCACCACATCATGGGAAAGGGGTTTGTAGAACCCAGCCCTTCCGTCTGAAGAAACCTTGAAGCGGGCCCTCCTCCTGTAATTCCACGGCTCGGAGCTGAATGAGGCATCAAGGGAGAGTTCTATCTTTCCTATTCTTGAAAGGAGATCCCTGAGAACGGCCTCCTTTATTCTGATCTGACCTGCATAGGATATGTGCTGATAATGGCATCCCCCGCAGAGACCGAATAGAGGGCATCGGGGCTCAACCCTGTTTGGTGAGGGTTCATGTATCTCCCTTACGAGGGCGATTGAGTAATCCCGCTTCTTCTCGGTAATCTCAGCTTCAACGGTCTCACCGGGGATCGCCCCTTTCAGGAAGACAACCCCTTCAGCCCTTGATAGGACATACCCACCGTAAAGGGGTACCGTTGCCTCCAGACGGATGCTCACTTTTCAAGCAGCCGCTTGATCGTCTCTTTGAGTTCAGTTGTGTCAGCAGACTTGACCACATATGCCTCCGAAGCCCATATCGAGAAATCATCCCTGTAGTCATAGGCAGTGGACATGATTATGGGAAGACGCGGGTTTATCTCCTTCATCTTCCTGAGCACCTGGATGCCGTCCATATCCGGCATGAGTATGTCCAGGGTCACAATATCAGGTTTTTCATCCTGAAAAAGCCTGATGGCCTCATCACCAGAGCTTGCAACCACCACCTCATAGCCCTCGTCCTCGAGCTCCTCCTTGTAGAGGGTCCTTATTGAAGGATCATCGTCTACAACGAGTATCTTCATAACTCCTCACCCCCTGTTTTGTCTTTTTTTAACGGCAGATATATCCTGAATGTGGTACCTTCACCCTTTTCTGTCTGCACCTCTATCCTCCCGTTGTGCTGCTCAATGATGCGGTGTGTTATTGCAAGGCCGAGTCCGGTCCCCTCGATCTTTGTCGTGAAAAAAGGGTCAAATATGTAGGGGAGGTCCTTCTCACTAATCCCCGGGCCCGTGTCATGCACCTCAATTATACCATACTCATCAGCCTTATAAGTCCTGACTCTGACAGTTCCACCCCCCTTGAGTACCTGTATCGCATTGCCTATGATGTTTATAAGTGCCTCCTTGATCCTGTTAGGATCAACCTCGATCCTGAGCGGGTCAGTATAATCCCGTTCGAGGATTACCCCCTTCTCCCTCATCTCCTGGGAGTAAAGGGATGTTACCTCGTTCAACACCTCTGTTATAACCACTTCTTCCTTTCTCATCCTCACATCCCGCACAAAGCTTAGGATGTCCTTGAGTATCTCTTCAAGCCTCCCCACCTCCCTGGTTATTATCTGTGCATAGTTCTTCAGACTTCCATCCAGCTTCTTCTCAAGCCTCCTGGAAAATCCACCGATAGAGACGAGGGGGTTCCGTATCTCATGGGCCACCTTTGCAGCCACCTCCCCGAGGGCAGCCATCTTCTCTGCCTGGGCAAGACGTGTCCTGAGTTTCTTCAGTTCACTGATGTCTCTGACAATATGTACGGTCCCTATAAAGTTCCCCCTGTCACCAAAGAGCGGGGACGTTGATGTAAGGGTCGTACCTCCACTCCTTGGGTCGTCAAACTCCTCAATATAAGGAAGTTTTGTCTCAACCGTCTTGTGATGGGGACACTTCTCATAGGGTCTGTCCGTACCATGGAATATCTCATAGCACTTCTTTCCTACAATCTCCTCCCGCCTGAGTCCCACCTTCTCCTCAACCGCCCTGTTTATGGTTCTGATGGTATAGTCCTCGGTGGTTATATAGAGGAGGTCCGATATGGACTCGAAGATGTTTTCAAGCTCGGCCTCGGCCAGCTTTATCTGTTCGAAGAGGCGGGCGCTCTCGATAGCAGAGGCAACCTGATCAGCAAAGCCGGAGAGGAAACGCATATCCTCATCGGTTATGGGTTTTCTGTTGAAATAGTTATCCACCCACAACACCCCTATCACACGGTTTCTGACCACGAGCGGAACAAGGGCATAGGCCTCGGAACCCAGATGCTGTATTATCACAGGATCAGAAAGGGGATCGCTCCGGGCATCGGTTATATTGATACCCCTTTTCTCCCTGATGGCAACAGCAAGCCCTGTCGTGCCGTCAATGGATACCTCCAGCCCTGTGCTCAACCTGTCCAGGAAGGAATCCTTTCTGAGAGGACCCTCCTCTATCTCCCTAAGGATCTCGGGAAGGGACTTTTTCTCCAGAGAAAGCTGCTCCCAGATCTGCCAGGCCTCCTCAGGCGTGGAGGGCCCTACCCCGAGCACACCTCTCAATGAACCCTTCTCCTCGTCTATCAGAAACAGGATGGACCGGTTGAATCCAAGGCCGTCACTCATTGTGACAGCGGTCAGGACCATTCTCAGGAGTCTCTCAAGCTCGAGGGTCCCTCTCATCGCAGAACTGATGAAAAAGAGTCTGGAGAGCTCCTGATTCCTCCTGATCAGTTCCTTTTCCACCCGTTTCTTGTCGGAAATGTCCCTTGAGATCCCGCTCACACCGATCACCTCGCCCGCTGCATCCTTGATGGGGGAGAGGGTGAGGCTGACCTCAATCATGACGCCGTCCTTTCGTTTCCTCATGGTCTCGATGTCCCTGATCGTCTCACCAGCCTTTATCCTTTCGATATACTGCATCTCGGTATCCAGGAGAAAGTCAGGGATGAAAGGAAGAAAGGAGCCGAGGGCCTCCTGCTCTGTATACCCGTATATCCTCTCTGCTCCCTTGTTCCAGGAAGTAACAATCCCCTTGAGGTCCGTCGTTACTATTGCATCGGCAGAATTGTCGATCAGGCTTTCCAGATAGTCCTTTGTCTGGGCCACCTCCCGGTACAGCGAGATAATCTCCTCCTGATAGAGCACCCTGTCGGTGATATCCTGAATCAGGACGACAGCTTCCACCACCTTACCCTTTTCATCAAGTATCGGATAGGAACTGAGCTCAGCATAATTGGCACCCTTTGACTGGGTTATCATATTAATATCACCAGTCTCAAAGGTCAGCTTCGCTACACAGTGAGGGCATATCCCTCCCTCCCGTTCATGAAATACACTAACAGCGTCCGAACCTATGATATCCTCTGCCTTGAGATCAAGAAAGTCCTCCACATACCTGTTGGCGGAGATGATTTTGTACTCTCTGTCAAGGTTCACGATCCCGCTCTGGACGCTCTCAAAGAGGATGTCCAGCCTCTTCTTCGCCTCCAGTGCCTCCTGTTCCTTTCTGACCTGAAGTTCGAACATCTCTGCCTTCTCAAGCGCAAGGGAGACAATGTATCCGAACCCCTCGGTGGTCTTCAGATCGTCATAGCTGAACGAGACCACCCCGCCATGATGCCCCACCTTGTCATAGAGCCCTATGGTTCCTACAAGCTCGTCCCTGATCTTTATTGGAACACAGACAACAGTTCTCACATCAAGGAGGGGAACCCTCGTATCTTCGGGCATCTCCTGAACATCCTCCACCAGGAGGGGTCTCCCACTTTCAGCCACTTTCCCGGCAATCCCCTCGCCTATCTTCAATTCCATCCCCTCGATGATCTCAGGCGGAATCCCATAATGGGCCTTTATCCTGAGCAGATCCCCCTCCTTCATCCTGATAATGCATCCCCTGGCGGAAAAAAGGCGACTGACCTCAATGGCTACCTTGTTCAAAAGTTCATCTATATCAAAAACAGTAGTCAGGGCATTGGAGAGTTCGTAAAGGAGGGTTACCTTCCCAAGCTGGTTAACGGCTGAATCATAGAGTTCCGCGTTCCTGATGATCGTCGATAGCGAGTTGGCAAGAACCCTTATTACATCCACTTCACCCTCGGTAAACCCACGATTCTCATCGAGGACTACGGCTATCCCGCCATGGCATCTCCCCTCCTTCATGACAGGTACGACATAGAGGGAGCCAGCAGGCTCCCTGAGAAAAGGTACATCTTCCTGAGAAGGTGAAATGAAGCCTGTTCCCTCCGGATCCTTCAGAATGGAATTACAGATTCCATCCTGCTCCAGAGAAAAGCCCTTCTTGAACACCCCGTCTCTGGATGCCTTGAGGTAGAATCTCTCCGATGCCGGATCATAGAGGTATATCGCCAGGTGATTAAAGCCCATCCGGTCTGATACCTCCTGCACAATCATCTGGAATGAGTCACCCAGCCGGAGGGTGGAACTTGCTATTCTTGTAACCTCGAGAAACAACTCCGTATCCGACAGTCTCTTTTTGAGTTTCCTTTCCGAGTCCTTCAACCGATCCACCATATCCCGGAACCTTCCGGCTATCATCCCGAACTCGCCTCCGGTTATCTCTGGCAGGGCATCATCTCCTTCACCGCTTCTGAGGCTATCTATGTATTGCAGCAGTCTATTGAAGGGTCTGCCTATGGACCGCGTGATCAGCAATATAAGAAACACAAAGGAGACGAGGGTAAAGAATACAAGAATAGCAGCAAATTCGGATAGCCTCTCCTTTATATCTCTTGACTGATCAATCACCCTTCTTATTTTGCTGATCGTCTCCGTCTCGAGCTCTTCAATGGAAGTAATTATACCGAGTTCCCGCCGGTCGAGTTCGCTCACGAGATACATGACATCCACGTCACCAACCGGCTTTCTGTTGTTGAAAACCTCCTCAGCGATCCTCCTGAGTTCATCAAACCGTCTCCCGATCTCCTGAAGTTTCTTCTCCTTTCTGGGACCAACAGAGACATCCCCGAAACTCTTGATCACCGTGTCCCTGAGGTCATCATACCGTTCCCGGTACTCCTGCTTGCCGGTAAAGGCCCATCCCTTAACATTCGAGGCGTAGTTTGCAATGGCAAGCTTGAGGTTCTCATAAAGATCATGCTCCCTCACGACCTGATCCATCAGTCCCAGGTTTGTTGTCAGATTTCTGAACATAACGGTGCTTCCGATCCCGAACAGGACCGTTATGAGAAGGAAGGCCAGAAGAAAGAGCAGGAGTTTCAGCCTTATCGTCACCGCCGCACCTCTTCAACAACCCTTTGATAAAGCTCCCTGTATCTTGCCACTGAACTCTTCCATGAGTAGTCCTTTTCCATCCCTCTCCGCATCATCGAATACCATCTTTTCCTCATCGGAAAGGCGCTCAGTGCCCTCTTCAGTGCCTCCATGAAACATGAGGGATTGTATTCGTCAAAGAGAAACCCTGTCCCGCTGTCCTCATAAACATTATAATCATCTATCGTGTCTGCAAGACCGCCGGTGTTTCTTGCGACAGGGATGCAGCCGTACCGCAAGGCGATCAACTGGACGAGACCGCATGGTTCATACCTTGAAGGAAGAAGTATCATATCAGACCCGGCATATACCATATGGGCAAACTTCTCGTCAAATCCCGGATAGACAAAGAGATGCTCGTCATGCTCGGCAGACAGGCTGAGCAACTCCCGCTCTATCCCCCTGTCTCCCATACCCAGCACGACCATCGGAAACCCCTGTTCCACCAGCCATGGGATTACACTTATTATCAGCTCAAGCCCTTTCTGGGATGCAAACCGGCCAACATAGGAGATCATGGGATAACCGCTTTTAGGGAAGAGACCGCTACTCTTCATCAGCCAGTAACGGCATAGCGCCCTCCCCCTGAGATCCCGCGCTGAGAATCTCCTGTACAGATAGGAGTCGGTTTCAGGAGACCAGAGGTCGTAATCGATCCCGTTAAGGATTCCCACAAGCCGATCCTTCCTCATCTTCAAAACCCCCTCAAGGCCGAACCCGTAACCGGCAGTTGTTATCTCCTGTGCATACCTTCCGCTTACCGTGTTGATAAAGTCTGAGAATATGATACCAGCCTTCAGAAGGTTCAGTTTCCCATAGAACTCCAGACCGTCAATGGTGAAGAGGGATCTGTCAACCCCCAGGGTCGCAAGGGAAGAGGGAGGGAATATCCCCTGGTAACCGATGTTATGGATGGTCAGGAGGGTACCAATACCACTGTAAAACTCATCCTTCTTCTGTAATTCTCTCAGATATAATGGAACAAGTGATGTCTGCCAGTCGTTGAGGTGTATAATATCCGGCCTGAAATCCGTTGACTTTATAAAATGCAGAACCGCCCTTGAAAAGAGAGAGAACCGGAGATCGTTGTCAGGATAGTCGGCACCCGACTCTCCATACAGGCCGTTTCGGTCAAAGAGTCCCGGGATCGAGACAAGACAGGTGTTTTCGTGTCTGAAGAGCCCTGCCTCATACCTCCGCCCCCTGACCGTCAGGGTAAACCTCTTGCCTGTGTCTTCTATCCCGAAGGAAGGAACCATCGCACTGTAATAGGGAATAAATAGGCGGACATCTTCACCAGCAGATAAAAGTTCCCTCACAAGGGTACCCACCACATCGGCAAGTCCCCCCGTCTTGCAGTAGGGAATCGCCTCACTCGAGATTAAGAGTATTTTCATTCTTTAAAAATAATGCAGAATTTAAAAAACTGCAGGCCCACCTGTCCGTGAAAGACAAACTATTTCAGACATAATAATTTGGGCTAAATCTCTGCATTCCTCATGTATTCAGCGGCAATCTCAGGTGGAGTGGGGTTTATGTAAAATCCTGACCCCCATTCAAAACCGGCGATCTTTGTGAGTTTGGGCATCACCTCGATATGCCAGTGGTAATACTCGTTCTCGCTCTCGGTAAAAGGCGAGGTATGAATCATGAAATTGTAAGGAGGCACGTCAAGTAGGCTGTCAAGCTGCCTGAGAACCCTCTGGAGCACCTCGGCAAGGCCGCTGAAACCATCACCGGACTGATAGGAGGACTCGTGCTTCTTCGGGAGTATCCAGGTCTCAAAGGGGGCTCGAGGAGCATAGGGGGCTACGGCCAGATAGCCGTCGTTTTCATAAACGACCCTTCTCCCGTCTTCGAGCTCCTGTGTGATTATATCACAGAATATACACCTCTCCTTCATATCATAGTACTGCCTTGAAGCTATCAGTTCCTCTTTCACGATCTTCGGGACAATCGGAAGGGCGATCAACTGGCTGTGTGTATGTTCAAGGGAAGCACCGGCAGCCTCACCCTCGTTCTTGAAAACAAGAACATACCTTATTCTCCCGTCCTGTCTGAGGGCGTTGATCCTCTCATGGTATGTCCTGAGCACATCTTCCGCCCTTTCGGGAGGCATGGTGGCCAGGGAGGATACATGCTCAGGCGTCTCGATGATTACCTCATGAGCTCCCACACCGTTCATCCGGTCGTATATCCCCTCACCTGTCTTCTCGAGTTCACCTTCAGACCTGAGGGCCGGGAACTTGTTCGGCACTACCCTCAGTGTCCAGCCCGGTCCGTTGGGGTCAGAACCATCCGGACGTATAGCCGTTATCTCTTCCGGGGTAGTATATTCATTCCCCTCACAGAAAGGGCAGAACCCGGAAACCCTCCTCTTATGGGATGGAGATGCAAAGTCCGAGGGCCTCTTCCCTCTCTCCACTGAGATGATGACCCATCGTCCTATTACGGGGTCCTTTCTGAGTTCAGGCATCTTACCTCCATTTTTTTGTTTTTATTCTGATATTTTAGCAGATCTATTGGTAATTTTTGGAAAGAAGGCCACTCTTGACACTCGACTTTCTGATCAGTCCCGAGTCTTTGTGGCATCACCTTCTGACACGCTCCTGAAGTCATTTCAATCTCTTTCCGTCACTGTTTTACTGCAAACAATCGGCCTGTGGTAAAACCTTCAGGTATTGAGTTAAAATATATAGATGACTACAGGATTTACCAATAAGCCTCCCGAAAAAGTATCCACGGACATCTTAGTAATTTCTGTATTTGAAGACATCCCTCCTGAAAGCCTGAAAAGAAAGGTTCCTCTCTCCAATGAAATCGCGGGGCTCATTGAGAGGGGAGACTTCAAGGGAAAGCCATTAGAAACACTCATCTTCCCCACCCTTGGAAAGATAAGGGCATCAAACATCTGTCTTTGCGGTCTCGGAAAGCGCAAGGAACTGAATGAAGAACGCATAAGAAAGGCGGGGGGGAAGGTTTCATCAGTACTCCGGGAAAGAAAAATCAGAAAGGTGACTTTCATGACCGATCCTTTCTCCGGATTCCCTGGTGCACCCGGTCTGATCACAGAGGGGTTCATCCTCGGGAACTATAATTACACTGCCTTCAGGAAGGGACGGAAAAAGAGATCTGCAACAGAACTGGAGTTCATTGGAAAGAGGGAAAGAACAGGAAGAGACATTTTGAAGGAAGCCACCCTCATGGGTGAAGCGGTCAATTTTTCTAGAGATCTCGTCAACACCCCTGCCAATTATCTGACTCCGGAGGCACTTGCCTCTGAGGCCAGGAAACTGCAGTCAGCCAGAATCTCCATCCGGGTCATGAACCGGCGAGGGATAGAACGGGCGGGCATGGGCGCCTTTCTTGCCGTATCCAGCGGCTCACGAAACGATCCCCGGTTTATAATCATGAAGTATAATGGTGCCTCCTCAAATGTCCCTCCCTCTCTGCTCATAGGCAAATCCGTCACCTTTGACAGCGGCGGGCTTTCTCTCAAGCCTTCTGAAGGCATGGAAAAAATGAAGTATGACATGGCTGGAGGCGCTGCAGTCCTGGGCGTTTTCCATTATCTGAGAAAATCAGGCATCTCCGCAAACATTATAGGTATCCTTCCGGCGACGGAAAACCTCCCAGGCGGATCAGCTGCAAAACCCGGCGATATCGTAAGGACAGTCTCCGGAAAGAGCATAGAGATCCTGAACACCGATGCAGAGGGCAGGCTTACCCTTGCAGATGCCATAGATTTCTCAAAGAGGTTCAAACCACGGGCGATAATCGATATCGCTACCCTTACCGGTGCGTGCTCCGTAGCCTTGGGAAACGAAGCCATTGCGTTGATGGGAAACAACGCCTCTCTGATCAGCTCAATTAAGAAGGCATCAGAACTAACAGGTGAACGGGTCTGGGAGATGCCACTTTTTGAAGAATACAGGGAGTATCTGAAAAGCGACTTTGCCGACATAAAGAACATAGGCGGAAGGTCAGGCTCACTCGTCACTGCCGCATATTTCCTGAAGGAGTTTGCGGGAAATACACCCTGGGCACACCTGGACATTGCATCCACTGCCTGGACTGACAAGGAGAAACCCTGCTATCCTGTGGGTGCTACAGGGGTTGGAGTCCGTCTCCTCATCACACTATTGAAGGAGTTATACCGATGATTATCACAGTCTTCTTTCTTACAGTTCTTTTCCTGACAATACCCGATCAGGCCTTTGCCTGGGGGCCGCTCACCCACATCTATTTGGGAAGCGAAATTGTCTCCCTTTCCGCTGCACTTCCTGCAGCCATCTCAGCACTCATCAGAAGGTACAGGGAGGATTTTCTCTATGGGAACCTTATGGCAGACACCATCCTGGGCAAGAAGTTCCTCCCTGATTTTCTCAACTCCCACTCCTGGGACGTGGGGCTTGATCTTATGGAGTCGGCAGAAACCGACCAGGAGAAGGCCTTTGTTTATGGTTATCTTGCCCATCTCGCAGCAGATACAGTAGCCCACGGAAGGCTCACTGAGGGCCAGCGTTATCCCGGCCACACCATCTCCGAACTCAAGTCTGACAGCCTTGTAGGAAGACGGTACTGGCTGATGGCAATGACGATAAGCAGGCGTGTCCAGAGAAGGAATGACAGGTTTCTTGAGAAGACCCTCCAGAGCCCCTTCTTTTCTGTGAGAACCAGCAGGAACTTATACAAGGGAATCGTCTACCTCTCCTTCTTCACACCCCAGCGGATGAACACCTTCCTGGACAGAACACCTCACCTGGCAGGAATTCCCTCTTCAGAGAGAATACTCAGGCTCCACAAGAAATCCATCGAACGGATGGCGGACATCCTGGAGAAGGGAGAATGCTCAAGGGTCCTACGGTACGATCCCATATCACAATCCAATCATGGAAAGGTCACCTCACTGTTGAGGGAACTTAATGAAGGACGTTCTTGGAAGAGATGAACTGATCTCCGTCTCCCAGGCCAGGGAATATTTAGAGGCCTTAGAGGTCAATACACCTGATACAGAGCTTATCCGGCTGGAAGACTCATACGGCCGGATCCTTGCTGAAGACATCACTGCGGGTGAAGACCTGCCAGGCTTCGACCGCTCCACGATGGACGGTTTTGCTGTAATCTCATCGGACACTTTCGGTGCCTCCGAAACCACTCCTCTCTACCTTACAGTTAAAGGCGAGGTGGAGATGGGCGACCCTCCACCCGACAGAATCGGACCCGGAGAGGCAATGAAGATACCCACAGGCGGCATGCTTCCCGAAGGTGCCGATGCTGTGCTGATGTTCGAGCACTCCAACACCGTTAGTCCTGATATGATAGAAGTCCTGAAGGCGGTTGCTCCTGGAGAAAATGTCATCCGGAAGGATGAGGATATCCGAAAGGGAGAGATCATCCTTGAAAGGGGACATAGGCTCAGACCCCAGGATGTGGGTGCCCTTGGAGGCATAGGGAAGACCGACTTGAAGGTCTTCAGAAAACCCGTAATATCCCTGATCTCCACAGGTGATGAGATAGTAGCCTCTGCTGAGAAACCCGGACCAGGCCAGGTAAGGGACATAAATTCCCACAACCTCTGCGGACTTGTTCTTGAATTAGGAGCTGTCCCCGTCAGGAAGGGGATCCTGAATGATGATTTCGAGTTGATAAAAAGGCAGGTGGTAGAATCCCTGAAGGACTCCGATATGGTTATCATCACCGGCGGGAGTTCCGTAGGGACCCGTGACTACATAGAGAGGATCATCGGGACGATTGAAGACGCCAGGATGTTTTTTCATGGGGTCTCCATAAAGCCCGGGAAACCTGTACTGGCCGCCATTGTATCCGGCAAAAAGCCTATTTTTGGCCTTCCTGGACACCCCGCTGCAGTCACTGTCTCCTTCAGGACCTTTGTGAAGCCCTTGCTTGAAAGAATTTCCGGACTCAGAAAAAGGGATTATATAAGCCATGCCGGGAAGGTGAAGGCAATCCTGACCCAGAATATATCTTCTCCCTCGGGAAGGGAAGACCACATCAGGGTCAGGATCGAGGAAGAGGGCAGCAGGCTGCTTGCCATCCCTGTTCTCGGGAAATCCGGACTTATCAAGACCCTTGTCCGCGCTGACGGACTGATAAGGATCCCGCCTGACAAGACAGGCCTTTACAGGAACGACGAGGTTGAAGTAGAGATATTCTGAAGATGAAGGACGACAAAGAAACGAAAAAAGATGAGGAGCCCGAAGACTGCCCCTGGTGCAACTCAACGGGTGATACTGACCGGACGAGAAGGCTCTACTGGTCAACGGTGCTGGGGATAGCTGTCTTCATACTTATCCTGTACCTCTTGAGCCTACTCTGAAGAAAAGGAGCCCTGAAGAATGAAACTCTTGCTCATCTCTCCACCCTTTGGCAAGAAAGGACAGATGTCAAAGGGACTTCCCATTGCCCCTCCTGTGCTGGAATACCTTACGGGACTTACCCGGAAGGTAAGACCCGACATAAAGGTAGAACTGGTGGATGCAAACAAGGTGCCCTTCAACCCGGAAGAGACGGATGCTGATCTTGTGGGCTTTACGGTACTGACCCCGCAGGCCCCCTGGGCATACAGGACTGCAGACAGACTCAGGAAGATGGGGAAGAAAGTGGTAATGGGCGGCATTCATGTAACCGCCCTCCCTGAAGAAGCAAAGACCCATGCCGATGCCATAGTCTTCGGAGAGGCTGAGACCATCTGGGAAGAACTCCTGAGTGATGCCGAACGTGACAGCCTCAAACCTCTTTATAACGGCGGGTTCCCGGAACTTCTCAACCTTCCCCAGCCGGTCACTGACCTGTGGAAGACCCGGTATGTCTACGGATATTTCCAGACCTCAAGGGGCTGTCCCCACCGATGCTCCTTCTGTTCTGTCCATAAGTTCTTTGGCGGTAAGGTGAGGATGAGACCGATTGACGAGGTTGTCAGGGAAGTAGCGGAAAGCCGCTGGCGGCTCTTCTGGGGTATAGATGACAACATCTGGGGTGTGAATGTAAAGAGGTCCATTGAACTCTACAGGGAGATGTCTGTGAATATAAGGGGAAAGTGGTGGTTCGGTTCAGGCGATATCGTCTCTGTCCAGCACCCCCGATCGGATGAACTGCTAAAGTACGCACGGAAGGCAGGGCTTACGGCCGTTCTGCTTGGCTGGGAGTCCAACAACCTCCGGAGCCTCGAGGAATACAGGGCCGTGAACAAACAGGGCCGGGAGAGACGGGATGCGATTAAAAAGATACGTGACCACGGGATCGAAGTGATGCTGTTTATCATGGTCGGCGGGAGACAGGATATCAGGGAAGACTTTGAGGGGATACTCAAGCTCTGCGATGAACTGAAGATATCAGCACACCCGGTGATGACCACTCCCTTTCCGGGTACGGAACTGTACGATCTCTACAAGGACTACATAATCCCGGGACTGGACTGGGACAACTATGACGGCAATACCGCCGTGTTTGACCATCCCACAATGAGCACTCAGGAACGGGAAGACCTACTGATCGACATCAGAGCGGAGATCTTTACCATCCCCAAGATTCTTCAACGAATAATGCAGGTGTCCTGGCGAGGTTTCCCCATGAGTCACATCACCTCCTGGATGATCCAGTATCCTCAGGGGCGTGCATTCAAGGAGTTTGCCCGTCAACGTGATAAACTCAGGAAGGCCAGGTCTGGTGAATCCGAGGGCATTCTTGACAAAAGACCCGGTATTTAAATAGTATTCATTCTGTCTGAAAAAAGGAACAGAGGAAATGTCCGAAGGCCTGGCCGTATTCATAATGATGAACAACTACTTCCACGACGTCGCCACGGCAATGCTCTTTGCAAGCGGCAGTATCTTCTGGACCGTGCTCGTCCTCTATGAGCGAACTCCTGGTGATGCAACCCTTGATTATCTCATGAGGTTTCACAGGATATCGAGGAAGATCCTGGATTTCTCCCTTGCCTGGCTACTCATAGGCGGGATACCCAGGATACTTTTCTTCAGAAGATTTGAATGGGAGAACGCGGTCTCAAAGGGGCAGGCCGATGGATTACTTGCAAAGCATATTCTCGCCTTTATGATGATAATGGCTGGCAGCTGGATCTGGATAAAGGCTTCCCGGAGGATGGCTTCTATAATGAAAACATCAGGAACCTGAGGAGGCAGGATCAGTGAATAAGACCCACATCTCCATCTGCAGCACTGTCATTCCAGCCTTTCTGTTTCATCTGCAGGAGACCCTCAACTGATGTTCAGTTCCTTGGGAGATGAAGGCAGGGCCATAATTTCAGCACTTCTGATCCTTATCCCGGCATGCCTGTACATACTTGTACTGCTTCAGGGCAGGACAGGAAGGCTCTGTTTCATCGGAGGATTACTGCTCCACCTCGTCTCTATAATCTCAAGAGGAATGGAGGTAGGCACAATTCCCGTAACGGAAAGACATGACATAATATCTCTCATGGCACTCACTATTGCCCTTATCTGGCTCCTGTTTTCTGAAAAGTTCAGGGACATCAAAGGG
Organism: uncultured Thermodesulfovibrio sp.; assembly: GCA_964542175.1. GTDB lineage: Bacteria > Nitrospirota > Thermodesulfovibrionia > Thermodesulfovibrionales > JdFR-85 > WFTX01. Next base: position 28,554 of record CAZITN010000033.1, read on the forward strand.
TTTGACTATATTGTACCGTCATTGATCACAGTTTTTCTATTTATTGCTCTGGGACACAGAACGGTGAACACCGTCCCGCCCATCCAGCAATCCCTCTGGTTCTATATTCATACACTCCTTTTCTCGGTAAGCTACGGGATATTCGCATTCTCTGCAGCCCTGGGGGTTATGCATCTCTATTCAGGAAAGCCCAATGTTGAACTGCTTCATTACAGAAGTGTTCTACTTGGATGGGTGGTATATTCTTTCTGCCTTCTTGCAGGAAGCATCTGGTTTTTTCTGGCCTATGGAACTTACTGGCTCTGGACCTCAAAGGAACTATGGTCGACCATTACATGGTTCCTCTATGGGATGTATCTTCATTCAAGGTATCTGAAAGGGCTTTCAGGAAGGCCAGCCACAATCATAGGCCTCCTTTCATTTGGAGCAGCAC
>CAZITN010000034.1:0-17989 GCA_964542175.1 uncultured Thermodesulfovibrio sp.
GACGTTCTGAGTTCTACGTTCGACGTTCTGAGTTCTACGTTCGACGTTCTGAGTTCTACGTTCGACGTTCTGAGTTGATGTTTATAAGTAAGTTGGTTGTGTTTGTTGTGTGTTTAAGCGTAAAAGCAGGAAGGCGAGAAATGACTAATAACCTAATAACCAATATACCAATATACCAATATACCAATAACGAGGAGGGATAAATGGGAAATGGAGTGAAAAAGGCAATTCTCCCGGCGGCAGGCCTCGGGACGAGGTTTCTGCCCGCTACAAAGGCATCTCCCAAGGAGATGCTTCCGATTGTGGACAAGCCGATGATCCAGTATGCAGTGGAAGAGGCGGAGAGGTGCGGGATAAAGGAGTTCGTGGTGATCACGGGCAGACACAAGCGGAGCATAGAGGACCACTTTGACACGATCTTCGAGCTTGAGGAGAATCTCAAACAGAAGGGTAAGGAGAATCTCCTCCGGGAGATAAACAGTCTGAGTCACCTCAACTTTGCCTATATAAGGCAGGGAAGGGCACTGGGGCTCGGTCACGCCATCCTCCAGGCCATGCCCTTTGTAAAGGATGAGCCCTTTGCGGTTTTGCTGAGTGATGACATAATTGATCCGGATGAGAGCCTTCTTCAGTACATGATAGATCTCTATAACCGGTTTGAGGCTCCGGTGATAGCCCTTGAGGAGGTGCCTGAAGAGGAGATCCATCGTTATGGAGTGGTTGCCGGAGAATGGGAAGACGAGGACATCTTCAGGATAACCGATCTTATAGAGAAACCTTCACGGGAAGAGGCCCCGAGCAACCTTGCGATTATCGGCCGGTATATCCTCACACCCGACATCTTCAGGGTCCTCGAGGGGATGGGACCAGGCAGGGGAGGCGAGTATCAGCTGACGGATGCTCTGAAGGGGCTTCTCAAGAAGCGGACCCTCTATGGTTTCCGGTTCAGGGGCAGGAGATATGATGCAGGAGACAAGTTCGGTTTCCTCAAGGCCACGGTTTCTCTGGCGTTGAAGAATTCCGGGATTTCAGACGCCTTCGGGCAGTATCTGTCGGAGATTGTTGAAGAATTAGGAAAAGACGTTGCTAGACAGCCATGATAGAGATATCAATAACAAGGGGCAGTTCGGTAAGGGGTGAAACAAGGGGAAACTATCCCCCCCTCGATCTTTTTGAATGTGGGAACTCCCTTGTATTGATTGTGGAACTTCCGGGGGTGAGCCCTGATGATATAATTGTCAAGATCTACGAAAATGTGCTCACGATAGAGGGAGTGAAAAAGGACCCGGCCCCGGAGGGCGGGAGGTACATATGTGTAGAGAGGGAGTTCAGCCGGTTCAGGCGCTCGGTGAGCCTGCCTGTCAGGGCTGATCCTGAAAAGGGCGTTGCCAGGATGAAGAACGGTATACTCAGGATCACCCTCCCGATACAGGAAGAAAGGGTGCATAAAATAAAGATCATAAAGGAGTAGAGATGGTGGAAAGGGTGAATGAAGAAAAGGAAATCGATATTCCCGACACTCTCCCGGTTCTGCCGGTGAGAGACATAGTTATATTTCCGTACATGATTATCCCTCTCTTTGTGGGGAGGGAAATGTCAATAGAGGCGATAGACAGGGCGCTCAACTCAAACAGGATGATCCTCCTCCTTACTCAGAAGGATCTCAGCATAGAGAACCCTGAGCCGAAGGACCTTTACAGAACCGGGACGGTAGGGCTGATAATGAGGATGCTCAAGCTTCCTGACGGCAGGGTGAAGATACTTGTCCAGGGGTTGAAGAAGGCAAAGGCCATTGATGTGAAGGTAAAGGACGGATATTTCGAGGCTGCCATTGAGGAGATAGACGACCGGAAGTCCACTGAGATGACCCTTGAGGTTGAGGCCCTGATGAGGAACGTGAAGGAGCAGCTTGACAAGGCGGTCTCTCTTGGGAAGACGATACTTCCGGATATAATGGTTGTGATAGAGAATCTGGATGAGCCCGGCCGGCTTGCCGACCTGGTGGCTTCGAACCTGGGGCTGAAGACCGAACAGGCTCAGGAGGTCCTTGAGATGCTCGATCCTGTACAGAGGCTCAAAAAGGTGAGCGAGATCCTGGGCAGAGAGATTGAACTTCTCCTTGTCCAGCAGAAAATCCAGACAGAGGCAAGAGGCGAAATAGACAAGACCCAGAGAGAGTATTTTCTGAGGGAGCAACTTAAGGCGATCCAGCGGGAACTCGGTGAGATTGATGAGCGGGCCGAGGAGATAAACGAGTTCAGGAAGAAGATGAAGGCGGCAAAGATGCCTGAGAAGGTCCTGAAAGAGGCCGAGAAGCAACTGAAGAGGCTTGAGAAGATGCATCCCGACAGTGCCGAGGCAGCCACCGTCAGGACCTACCTTGACTGGCTCGTTGAGATCCCCTGGTCGAAGTCAACAAGGGACAACCTTGATATAAAGAAGGCAAAGAAGGTCCTTGATGAGGATCACTATGATCTTGAGAAGGTGAAGGAGAGGATTCTTGAATACCTCAGCGTTAGGAAGCTGAAATCAAAGATGAAGGGTCCCATACTCTGCTTCATCGGCCCTCCCGGTGTTGGGAAGACCTCCCTTGGCAGGTCTATCGCCAGGAGTCTCGGGAGGGAGTTTGTGAGGATGTCCCTCGGTGGTGTAAGAGATGAGGCAGAGATCAGAGGACACAGAAGGACCTATGTTGGTGCCCTTCCCGGGAGGATTATCCAGGGGATAAAGCAGGCAGGAAAGAACAATCCCGTCTTCATGCTTGATGAGATAGACAAGATAGGCATGGACTTCAGGGGCGATCCCTCTTCGGCCCTTCTTGAGGTGCTTGACCCGGAACAGAACAATGCCTTTGTCGACCACTATCTTGGTGTACCCTTCGACCTTTCAAGGGTAATGTTCATAACGACTGGTAATGTAGTAGATACCATTCCTGGTCCGTTAAAGGACAGGATGGAGATCATCTATCTGAGTGGTTATACTGAGGAGGAGAAGATCGGGATCGCAAAGAATTATCTTCTTCCCAAACAGCTTGAGGAGCACGGGATAACAAAGAAGGTGTTAACCGTGGCCGATTCGGCCCTCCGGATGCTGATCTCCCACTATACGAGGGAGGCTGGAGTGCGGAACCTGGAGAGGGAGATTGCGAATCTCTGCCGGAAGGTGGCGAGGCAGATTGCCGAGGGAAAAAAGAAAAAGTTCATGATCACCTCAAGAAATCTCTCGAAATACCTCGGTGCCCCGAAGTTTCTCCCTGAAGAGGAGATGGAGAGGGACGAGACAGGTGTGGCTACAGGGCTTGCCTGGACGGAAGCTGGCGGTGATATCATCTATGTAGAGGCCACGATAATGAAGGGACGGGGGAACCTGACCCTTACCGGTCAGCTTGGAGACGTGATGAAGGAGTCTGCCCAGGCTGCCCTCAGTTTCGTCCGTTCCAGGGCCAGGGATCTCGGAATCAAAGAGGACGCTTTCTCAAAAATCGACCTCCATATCCACGTCCCGGCAGGGGCGATACCAAAGGATGGCCCCTCAGCAGGAATAACAATGGCCGTGGCTATAGCGTCGGCTCTTACAGGCAGACCTGTAGACAAGAAGGTTGCCATGACTGGTGAGATAACCCTTAGGGGCCGCGTGCTCCCTATAGGCGGGCTCAAGGAAAAGGCCCTTGCCGCCAAGAGGATGGGAATCCCCAAGGTCATCATACCGAAGAGGAATGAGAAGGACCTGGAGGATATCCCCAAATATGTCAAAAAGAATATGGAGTTCATACTGGTCGAGAAGGCCGATGAGGTGCTCAAGGTCGCTCTCAAGAAAAAAAGGGCGGTAAGGAGGCCAAAGAAGTAGTGCCCCTTGGATGGTTGGATAAATGATGCCCTTGCCAGGGGGGCAGTCAGGCGAGATCTACATCCTGGAGAGGCTTCGGAAGCGGTTTCACTCCGGGGCTGACGAGCTTATAGTCGGTATAGGTGATGACGCTGCCCTGGTGAAGACTGACTCTGAAGAGATACTGCTTACTATGGACACCCTCTCAGAGGGTGTCCACTTTGATCTCTCCTATATGACATCCTATCAGGTCGGGTTCAGGCTGGCTGTCTCCAATATCAGCGATATCCATGCAATGGGTGGGATTCCTGTCTGGGCCCTCCTGTCGGTCTCCATTCCCGGAGGAAGGATAGACGGTTTTCTTGATGAATTTCTTTCAGGCCTTGACGATGCCCTCCGAAGGTATTCGATAACCCTTGCAGGTGGAGACATGACCGGGAGCAGGGGAGGTATTACGGTGACGCTTGCCCTCACCGGGAAGAGGGGAGAAAACCTTGCCCGCCGGTCAGGGGCAAGGCCGGGAGACAGGATATTCATAACCGGCCCTCCTGGAGAGGCATCCCTTGGCCATGAGTTGATAAAGAGGGTCGGACTTCCAGTCCGGCTTGAGACGGGAGAAACACTGGACATCTCCATACCTTTTGAAAAGGTGGAGCCCCTTGTCAGAAGATTTCTGCTCCCTGAACTCCCTCCTGTACCACCAGGGGTAAATTCCATGATTGATACAAGTGACGGGCTGATGATAGACCTCTGGCGACTCTGCCGGGAAAGCCGGGCAGGGGCGAGGATCTTTGAAGAGGCCCTCCCCCTTACAGAGGGGATGCTCATGGTTTCAGAGGCCTTCGGGATCGATCTGATGGAGCACGTCTTCGGCGGGGGAGAGGACTTTCATCTGCTCTTCACAGGTCCGGAGGGAATGGAAGGGGCCTTTGAGATCGGTGAAGTTACTGAAGGAGAGTCAATTTTTCTTGTGAAAAAGGATGAGAGTGAGGAGATGATTAAACCCACGGGGTACGTGCACTTTGTCTCTCGGTGACCGGATAAGGGTGATATTCACCGTCGAGGGTCCTTCATGGAAGATAGCCCTTGCCTTTTCCGTAGGTCTATTCATCGGGATATCCCCTTTCCTCGGATTTCACACCATCCTCGCCCTGGCAATCGCCCATTTTTTCAGACTCAACAAGATTGTCACACTCTCAGGTGCCTATGTCACAAATCCCTGGACGATTGCCCCTATTTACACCTTTGCGACCTGGGTAGGTATAAAGGTCACCAGCTACGAGGCTGTGATCTCGAAGGACTTCAGTTTTCGGGGCCTGAGCCTCTATAAACTGTTTACAGCACTGAAGGATCTCGTGGTGCCTTTTGTGGCAGGAACCCTGTTTGTGGGACTGGTGGCCTCTGTGTTTGCCTATTTTCTCACATATTACCTGATCCGGAGAATGCGGGAAGAATAGGGCCTTATGAGAGAGGTGGAGATAAAGATCCTTGAGATCAATGGTAATGAGCTCCGGCAGAGGCTTCTGGAGATCGGTGCGGTTGAGGTCTTCAGCGGAACTGTCAAGGACAGATACTATGATTTTGAAGACAGGAGGCTTATGAGTGGAGGTAACCTTCTGAGGATAAGAGAAGAAGGGGAAAGGGACTTCCTTCTCACCTGGAAAGGTCCTCCCCATGCTGCTGAGGCCAAAGTAAGGGAAGAGATGGAACTGGAGGTAGGAGACGGTGAGATCCTTGGGAGGATCCTGGCCCGGTTGGGGCTCGGGGAGTGGCTCACTCTTGAAAAGCGGAGAACCCTTTTCAGAAAGGGAGAAGTCAGGTTCTGCATGGACTGCTATCTTGGAGAGTTCAGCCATATTCCCGAATTTCTGGAGATTGAGGCTCAGAGAGAGGAGGATGTCTTCAGGTATGCGGAAATCCTCGGATTCCGGCCTGAAGACTGCCTTCCATGGAGTTTTGACGAGTTGAGGAGATATTATGAGGTAAGGCAACATGAGGAGTTTTGAAGGACGGACGGTTCTGTTCGGGGGGACCTTCAACCCCGTGCATTACGGACACCTCAGGCCAGCAGAGGAAGTAAGAGAACTCTTCTCATTGAAACAGATACTCTTCATTCCATCGGCTGATCCACCCCTGAAGAGGGAAGACATCGCCCCTTCAGAAGACCGGCTCCGTATGGTGAAGATGGCTACAGAGAAGAACCCCTTCTTTGATGTATCAGCCATGGAATGCGATCGTCCAGGCAAATCCTATACTGTGGACACTCTCAGGGAATATATCAGAAAAAACCCCGGGGAGAGACCACTCTTCCTGATAGGTTCAGATGCCTTTTTAGAGATACCCCTATGGCATAATCCGGAGGAGATCATATCCCTCACGGATTTTATTATCATAAGAAGGCCCGGTCCAGGGCTTGAAACAATCAGGGGACTCTCATGGATACGAAGTACGGAAGAGACAGGAACAGGTGAGGTCTTGATCCGGATTGAAGGTGCCGGGGCTGGAGGGATCTCTGTTTTTACGGATGTAACACAGATTGAGATCTCTGCATCTGAAATAAGACGGTCCATTCGTGAGGGCAGAAGCATAAGATATCTTGTTCCTGAAAAGGTGGAGATGTATATATATGAGAAAGAATTGTACAGGGTGAGAGCGTAGTATTGTATAAAATATGTTATTATATTACGTATTATGAAAGGAAAAGACTGCAATTAACCGGGAGGTGATTACTTTAGAGAGTATTGATAAGGCACGACAGATAGCAAGGTTTGCCCTTGAGAAGAAGGCCCTGGATGTATCGATCCTTGAATTGAGGGGGATCTCCATCATCTCCGACTATTTTGTGGTCTGTTCGGGTGAGAGCACCACGCAGGTAAGGGCGATTGTTGATCATATCGAGGAGAAGATGAAGAAGCTGGGGATGAGACCCTCTGCAGTAGAGGGCTACCGGAACAGCCTCTGGGTGCTACTTGATTACGGGGATGTGATACTCCATGTCTTTGAGGGTGAGAAGAGAGAGTTTTATGATATAGAGAAACTCTGGATAGATGCCCCGAGAATAAATATGGAGGAGTCCTGAGCGGGGCATGGCGATGCGATACAGGATCCTCTGGATCGGAAAGACAAGGGAGCGGTATATCAGGGAGGGGATCGAGCGGTATCTCGGGCTTATAAGACCCTTTGCCAGGGTGGAGACTGTGGAGATAAGGGAAGAGAAAGGTAAAGACAGGGCCAGGGCTCTGAGGCGTGAGACTGAGAGGATTTTCAATCTCACGGAGAGTTACCTTCTGCTGACAGAGCAGGGAAGAGAGATGAGTTCCGAGGACTTTTCCGAATACATCCGGAAGCGGCCAAGGGAAAACTTTCTGATAGGGGGACCCTATGGCGTCTCTGATGAGGTCTTAGAGGGTGCCTCTGACCGGATCTCCCTTTCGAAGATGACCTTTACTCATGAGATGGCCAGGCTTATCTTTCTGGAACAGCTTTACAGGGCGATTACCATAATAAAAGGAAAGAGGTATCATCACTGATGGGAAAGATTGTGACAGTAATAATCCTGGTTTTTGCAGGGGTTGCCGCCTACCTTGCGGTTTACAACATGGAACCCGTCTCCGTCGCATTGACAAAGGATCTCATTTATCAGATTCCGAAGATCGGACTCATGCTGATATCAGCGGTGGCAGGCGCATTCCTGATGTTTGTGATCTATACAATGCGGGATACGAGACGGCTTATCCGGAATATCCAGACCCAGCGCAGGCAGAAGAAGGAAGAAAAGATACAGAACCAGTACTCCCGTGCCCTCGGTGCAATGCATTCAAAGAGGCCCGATATTGCAGAAAATGCCCTGAAAGAGGTTCTGAAGGAGGAGCCTGGACACCTTCAGGCATTGCTCAGGCTTGGTGAGATAGCGGAAGAGAGGGATGAGGTCAAGGCAGCCCTTGATTATTACAAAAGGGCCCTTGCAGCCGATCCGGGCAACCAGGAAACACTCCTGCATCTGCTCACGGCAAAGGAAAAGATGGGGGCCCATGAAGAGGCCCTCGGATACGCTGATGAGATCATAGAAAAAGATGAGAAAAACCTTCTTGCGATCCAGAAAAAAAGGGAGATCCTCGAGGGGCTGGGCCGGTGGGAAGACCTCATGGAGCTTCAGAAGCTGGCCATCAAAAGGGCGGCTACAGATGAAGACAAGGCCAGGGAGGAGAGGTTGCTCCTTGGATATACCTATGAGTCTGGAAGGGAGTCTCTCGAAAAGGGTGATCTCGAGAAGGCCAAGAAGCTGTTCAGGACGGTGATCAAGGCCGACAGGGCCTTCATCCCCGCCCACCTGGGTATGGCCGAGGTTATTGATCAGGAAGACGGGCCGGAGTCCGCCGTGAGCTATCTTGAGAAGGTTTACAGGGATGAAAAGTCTATCATCGTGCTGGCAAGGCTTGAGGACCTCATACTCGGCCTGGGTGAGCCCTCAAGGATTATAAACATATACAAGAAGGGTCTCTCTGAAAACCCATCGGACAATCTGCTCAAATTCTTCCTTGCCAAACTTTACTACAGACTGGAGATGCTTGATGATGCCCTTGAGATGATTGAGGGGATTGAAACCCCCTCAGCATACCCTGAGATAAGGAAGATCCGTGGTGGGATCTATATGAAGCGTGGACAGTACGAGAAGGCGACCGAGGAATTCCGCTCCGCCCTCAACATGAGAATGACCCTCCGGATACCATACTGCTGTTCCGTCTGTGCTTTCAAGTCTGACGAGTGGTCCGGCCGGTGTCCCTCCTGTGGTTCGTGGAACACCTATTACTTCAATATTCACGGGGCTTGCAAGATCAGGGAGGGGTAGCAGCGGGAATTATTTTGGACACCAGTGAATTGAAGAGTTTTCCTGAAGGCAACAGGATACCCCCTATGGTCAGGGTCGACAGGGTGGTTCTTGACACTAGCCTCTTTGTCAACCCTGATGTAAGGAAGTATTTCGGAGACAACCCCACGGAGGCCCTCGAAGGATTTCTGTTCCTTGCCGCACAGATTCCTGTCCTTGAGTTCTACATGCCCCCCTCTGTTTTCAGAGAGCTTCTGAACTTCATCCAGAAGAAAAAGATCCCCGGTGATCTCCTTGTGATTTTGCACCAGAAGCCACCGAGCAGGTATGAGATCAGTTTCCCGGCATTTATCCTTCATGAACTGGTCGAGGAGATCCGGGAGAGGGTGAACCGGGGGTTGAGGATAGCCGAGACCTCGGTGAGGGCTGCCCTGGAGAAGGGTACAGAGGCCGCTATCAGAGAATTAAGGAAGAAATACAGGGAAGCCCTCCGGGAGGGTATTATAGACTCGAAGGAAGATGTGGACCTCCTTCTGCTTGCCAGGGAACTGGATGCCATCCTTGTAACCGCTGATCAGGGGGTGATCGCGTGGGCAGAAAAATTAGGGATACGATGGCTCTTTCCGGAAAAGTTCAGAGAGTTTCTCCTCGGCTCGATAAAGAGGGCTCAGGCTCAGTTTCAGCCCCCTCCATGATTCTGCTCACGCGCCTCAGCCTGAAACCTGTTACTGGTCATTAAGTCATTGGTCATTTCTCAGCTTCCCGCTTTTACACTTATACGCAACAAACGCAATTAACTCGATTAACGCTATCAACGCAGAACGTATCAACGTCTTCCCTATCCGCTACACGCTATATTTCTCCTTTCCCTGAAGATAGTTCTGCTTCACAAAGTTCAGTTCATCGTCCTTTGTTATTAGTTTTCCCCTGAGCTTCTCTTCAAGGACAGTGGTGAGAATTTCAGAATATATGGGCCCTGAAGGGATCCCAAGCCTCAGGAGATCCTTTCCTGTAATCTCTGCTTTTACCTTCCGGAGATCCATCATGAATCTGGAGATGGCCTTCTGGACCTTTCTGTTCTTGCATATTGCAATAGTGAATACAAGGGTTTCAAGATCGGTTCCTGAAAGTGTCCTGTAAATGACTACCGGATCTTCAGTCTGGAGCGTCCTGGCGATGAAGGCGGCCTGCCTGAAGGTCCTCTCTATCTCTGTGATGGTTTTTTCGGATGTGGAGAGCCTTCTCAGTGCTTCAATACGCTGATCCGGCTCGAGCAGGTATATAAGGCCCAGGATCTTCACCCTCGACCTGTCAAGGTCCTCCTCTATAAAGAGAAGATCAAACCACGCCAGACTCTCCACAACGGATTTCATAGTCTCTTCGAGGGTCTCCGTGAACTTAAGGGCAGGATGGACCACCCTCAGAAGGCCGTACCGGGCGAGCCTCCTTACTATCCTGACAGGATCTGTCTCAGAGAAGGCCAGCCTGAGTTCATCGTATATCCTCGTGCCCGAAAGCTTCTCAAAAAGGTTCAGCTTGACGGCTGACTTGATAAGGTTTTCGGTATGCTTGCTTATCCTGAATCCGAACCTTTCGGCAAACCTCACGGCCCTGAAGGCCCGTGTCGGGTCCTCGATGAAACTCAGGTTGTGAAGCACCCTTATGGTCTTTTCCCTGATGTCACGCTGGCCGCCAAAGAAGTCGATCAGTTTCCCGAAATCTTTTCTGTTCAGTCTTACTGCCAGGGTATTGATGGTAAAGTCCCTCCTGTAGAGATCCTTCTTTATGGAAGATGTCTCAACCTTTGGAAGGGATGCAGGGGCTTCGTAGTATTCTGTCCTGGCAGTGGCAATGTCTATCGTAAAGTCGGGAGAGGGCATCCTGAGCGAGGTTCCGGGTCCGAACCGGATCTTTGCAGTGTTGAACCTCCTGTGTGTCGTGACCTTCAGCCCCGGGAGCTCCCTTGAGAGGGCTTCAGTAAACCTGAGTCCATCGCCCTCTATCACTATGTCTATATCAAGGTTTCTTTCACCCCGCAGAAGGTCCCTCACCGATCCGCCGACAAGGTAAGCGCCAAAGCCGAGGTCATCGGCTATGTCTCCGGAAATCTCAAGGAACCGGACGATATCAGGCGGGAACCTTTCACGTATCAGTTTTCCGAGGTTTCTGCCCATTGATGGCCGTTCGTTGAACTCCTCCTCACCTATCCTCTTTCGCCGGATTGTCTCCTCGTAGAGGTTCCTGAGAAGATCTGTCCGGGTGATGGCCCCTACCACCTCCCCTGACCGGATAACAGGCATGAAGCGCTGGTTCTGTTCTATCATCAGGGCTTCAACCCTTCCCAGCGGGGCATCAGGATCGGTGGTCTCTGCATCAGTTGTGGTGAATTCCGCGACGGAGTGTCTTCCAAAGCCATGAAATATCGCCTTTTCCACCACTTCCCTTGTGATAATTCCTACATAGCTGCCATCTTGCGTAACGGGGAGTACATTCACACCGAATTTGGTCATTACGTTTTCGGCATCCCTGAGAGAACTCCTGTGGGGGATTGTTACGACCGGCGATGTCATGATATCCCGTGCCCTTCTTTCAGGCCGGACGAGTTCTTTTATGGCAGCCTCAAGCCTCTCCTCAATAAGCTCGAGGGGTTCGTCCTTTATGGTCGCCGAAGCTGCAACGGGATGACCGCCTCCACCGAAACGGGAGAGTATGTCTCCGACATTAACCTCGGGCGCCCTGCTTCTGCCGACCATTATCACTTTGTCTTCCATACCTACAAGCATGATCAGGGCATCTATCTCCTCAATATCCATGATCCTGTGGGCAAGATGAGCTATGTCTCCAAGATAATCCCTGCTTGCTGCCTTTGCTATCCTTATCCGGATACCGTGAACCTCCAGGTCCCTGAAATTCTCAAGAAGGCTGTTCAGAAGCCTCAGTTCCTGCCTGTCAAGCTCTATCTTGATGAACTCTGATATGATATTCAGAACAGCCCCTTTTCTGAGCAGCCAGGCCCCGGCGGTCATGTCTCTCTCTGTGGTGGACCCGAAACGGAAAGACCCTGTCTCTTCGTATATCCCGAGGGCAAGGACGGTGGCCTCCATTGGCGAAAGGGGGATCTTCCTCTCCCTGATCATCTCTGTAAATATCGTCGCCGTCGCCCCCACTTCTTCAATTATCTCAAGTTCCACTCTGAATACGGGTTTTTGTTCTTCCACATCCAGGGTTTTTTTGTGGTGGTCATAGATATGGACCCGGACATCAGGGGACAGGGCCCTCTCCCTCAAGGGGCCCAGTCTTGAGGGGTCCCCGGTGTCCACCATTATCATCCGCCTGACTGATGAAGTGTCAATATCCTTCAGCCTCCCGATCTCAAAGGGGGTGTGGAGTTCAAGAAACTCCCTGACCTTTTTCTCCTGAGAGCCCGGGAACACGGGGATGGCCCCGGGGTATATCTTCTTTGCTCCGAGCATGGAGGCGAGGCAGTCGAAGTCTGCATTCAGATGGCAAACGATCAGATCCATCGCGGGGTCATTTCTGAGGGGCCTGTTTCCTGATTCTCCGGCTTATAACGATCCTGTCGCGGCCCATGGCCTTTGCCCTGTAAAGGGCATGGTCGGCGAGGGTTATGAGATCGTCCGATGTATCTATGTTATGGGTTGGCCAGCATGCAATGCCCATGCTTGATGTGATCTTTTCCTCTATGTTCTTGAAATGGTGCTCCCGTATATATTTCTGGAGCCTCTCAGCCTCGGTCTTTGCACCGTCGACTCCGGTCTGTGGAAGCAGAATTATGAACTCCTCTCCACCGTATCTGGCAAAGACATCGCTCTTCCTGGTATGCCTCCTGATCAGTTGTGCAAACTGCCGGAGAACCAGATCTCCGGCGCGGTGGCCGTAGTTATCGTTAATCCTCTTGAAACGGTCTATATCAAGCATAATGCAGGAGATCGGAATTTCGTACCTTATTGCCCTGCTGAACTCCTCTTCGAGGCGGTTGTAAAAATATCTTATGTTATAGACACCGGTGAGATAATCGGTTATAGCGAGTTTTTCAAGCCGGCTCTTCTCGTTTTCGAGCCGCTCGAAGAGATAGGCGTTATAGAGGGCGTTGGATGAGGCGTTTGCTATGGCATTACAGAGCTTTATCTCCCTTTCTGAGAAGGATTTGCCGGTTTTGGAGGTTCTCAGAAAGAGTGTCCCGATCACCTCGTCCCTGTGTATTATCGGGATTACTGCTATGGACTGTATTCCCAGAGGTTTGATCTTCTCTCTGACCGACTTCATCAGGGGGTCTTTCAGGGCGTCATTTACTACAAGGGGCTTTTTCGACTTGAGGGCCTTTCTTATCTCGGGATATTTTCTGAGGTCTAACTTTATGTCCTGAATTGTGGGGTCTTCAAAGGAGGATACCACCTGGGCGTATCTCTTCTCGCCATAGCCCACGCTGATTATGGAGCAACGGGAGACATCTATCATCTCGCTTATCTTCCTTACCACCAGATAGAGAACTTCCTTGGGGTCAAGGGTAGAGGATATGAGATAGGTTAGTTCTATGATTGCTTCGAGGTCCTTTTTCTCGGAATAGAGCCTCCTGAACCAGCTCTTGTGTTCGATGGCGGATTTTATCTTGAAATAGAGATCATCTTCGTGGTACGGACTTGTCACATAGCAGTCGATATTGCACTTCACAACTGACTTCAGTCCTTTTGGCAGGTCATCGGTGATCAGGGCTATCGTGGGTGGTGGCTCGGTAAGAGCGGAGAGGTCTTTGGTGCCGTTCGGGGCTTCGACTATCATCACATCGTACTGCTCTTTCCTTGCAAGAGACTTCAGTTCAGTGGACGTGGATGCAAATGCAGGCTGCAGGTCTTTCTTTTTCTTGAAAAAAACCTGAAGGAAGTTTTTTGCATCCGCTCCCTTCTGGTAAACGAGAACCTTTATTCCCCTCTTTTTTGTCATTTATCTATAATTATAGCAAATTTAATGCCTTTTTTCTACTTTTTTGTTTAAAAATTTCTCCGGCTCAAACTCTTCTCTTTCCGGCGGCCCTTCTCTTTTTCAGATAAGCACTGAATTCCCTGAGAGGGAGGGCGTTAAGGACATCGGATTTTTCGAGCCAGCCCCTCCTGGCAACACTGATGCCGTATCTCATGAACCGGAACTGTTCCAGTATGTGGCTGTCAGTACTGATCACCACGGGAATCCCTCGTTTCTTTGCCTCCCTTGCATATCTGTCATTCAGGTCAAGCCTCAGGGGGAAGGCGTTGATCTCCAGGGCCTTCCCATAGTTTTCTGCAGCGTCAAGCACCGCCTCCATATCTATATCATAAGGTTCCCTCTCCCCGATAAGTCTCCCTGTAGGATGGGCTATAAGGTCCACAACAGGACATTTTATGGCACTTATGACCCGTTTTGTCAGTTTTTCCTTCTCCTGTCTGAATCCAGAGTGTATTGAAGCAACCACAAAGTCCAGTCTTTCCAGTACCTCTTCAGGGAGATCAAGGCTCCCGTCTCCCCGGATATCCACCTCAACCCCCATGAAGACATGAAAGCCCCTGAGCCCTTTGTTTATTGAGTCAATCTCCTTTTTCTGTTCAAGCAGTCTCTCTTCAGTCAGCCCCCCTGCTATGCCGAGCCCCTTTGTATGATCGGTTATTGCTATGTATTCGTATCCCTTTCTCCTTGCCTCTTCAATGAGTTCGGGAACCTCATGGCTTCCGTCACTCCAGCGGGAATGGATATGGAGGTCACCCCTGATGTCGGCCAGATCTATAAGTTCCGGAAGTCCGCCCTTGATGGCAGCCTCTATCTCACCAAGGTCTTCCCGGAGTTCCGGGGGGATCCAGGGAAGGCCAAGGGCATTGTATATATCCTCCTCTCTTTCGCCCCCTATCCTCTGGCCTGTTTCTTCGTTGAATATCCCGTACTCGTTGATCTTGAGCCCTTTCCTTACGGCCATCTCCCGGAGTCGTATGTTATGGGCCTTGCTTCCTGTGAAATACTGGAGGGCGGCCCCGAAGGAGTTCTCCTCGACCACCCGGAGGTCCACCTGGAGCCCCTCATCGATTATCACACTTGATTTTGTTGATCCTCTCTGGAGGACCTCGGAGACAGACGGGAGGTTTACAAACTTTTCCATCACCCCTTCAGGATCTGTGGATGTTATGAGGATATCGATATCCTTTATCGTCTCCTTCCATCTCCTCAGGCTTCCTGCCAGCGAGATCTTCCTGACCCCTTTCAGTCTGCTGAGTCTCTCCACTATCTCTTCAGCAAGGGGCATCACCTTTCCAATCGGTCTTCTCTCCCTGCCCTTTCTGAGCAGGGCTATCCCCTTAAGGATGTTCTGGACGGTCCTCTCCCTGATACCAGGGAGATCAAGAAGCCTTCCTTCCCTTGCAGCATCTTCCAGTTCAGCAACCCCTGTTATCCCAAGCCGTTCATTAAGGAGTTTAGCCGTTTTGGGTCCCACCCCCGGGATAGTGATTACCTCCAGCAGTCCCTCCGGAATATCCCCTTTAAGTTCCTCGAGCGCTCCTATCTTCCCGTCCCTCAGGTATTCGGTGATCTTGCCAGCGAGGTCCTTTCCTATGCCGGGTATCTTTCTCAGCGCCTCTTCCGGGATTTCAGCAAGGTCCTTGCTGAGGGCCTCGATATTCTGGGCGGCCCGCCGGTAGGCCCTTATCCTGAAGGGGTTGTCTCCCTTCAGTTCAAGGAGGTCGGCTATCTGGTTGAAGAGTTTTGCTATTTCCCGGTTCTTCATATGCCCCTCTTTCTGCATTTTATCACAATTTGCCCGGCACCCACCAATCATTTCCCGACTTCCCCTTTTTCTATCGCCGACTCAGGGTTTCTTTACAGAAAAGCCTTTATTATGCTATTCTTTATGGCATGCTTTTCCATGCATAACTTCTTTGTATATCTTAGAGAAAGGGGTGAAAGATTGGCACTCACAAAGGAGAAGAAGCAGGACATAATTGCCTCATTCAAGATTCATGACAATGACACAGGCTCGCCTGAGGTACAGGTTGCCCTCCTTACCGAGAGGATAAACTACCTGACTGAGCATTTCAAGATTCACAAGAAGGACCACCACTCACGCCGGGGCCTTCTCAAGCTGGTTTCCCAGAGAAGGAAACTGCTCGACTACCTGAAACGGAGTGACATAAAGAGATACGAAAGCCTCATTGAGCGCTTAGGATTAAGAAAGTAGAGGTGAAGATTAATGGCGGAGATTGAATCTGACCGGCGGGAGGCCGGGGTGCATTCTGTTGATATTGAGATCAGGGGCAAGAGACTCGTTATCGAGACAGGAGAGATTGCAAGGCAGTCTGATGGTTCGGTGGTTCTTAGGTATGGCGACACGATGGTGCTCGCCACTGCTGTATCCGACAAGAAGGAAAGGGAAGGGCTTGATTTCTTCCCACTCACAATAGATTACCAGGAGAAGGCCTATGCCGCCGGTAAGATACCAGGCGGTTTTTTCAAAAGGGAGGGAAAACCATCCGAGAAAGAGGTCCTGACTTCCCGCCTTATTGACAGGCCGATGAGGCCGCTCTTTCCTGATGGCTATCGTTCAGAGACTCAGGGGATCGTATCCGTCCTTTCCTTTGGAGAGGAGAACATCTCCGATGTTCTCGGGATAATCGGTATGTCCACAGCATTGACCATTTCGGATATTCCCTTTGAGGGGCCGGTCTCAGCCGTAAGGGTGGGACTCCTGAATGGTGAACTGGTACTGTTTCCAGACCTTGAAGAGAGTGAGCAGATTGAACTGAACTTCGTGGTAGCCGGGACTGACGACGCCGTTGTGATGGTTGAAGGCGGTGCCAGGGAGGTTTCTGAAGAGACAGTACTCAGGGCTATAGACTTCGCCCATGAGGAGATAAAGAAGATTAATCAGCTCCAGCATCTCCTGAGGGAACAGGTGGGAAGGCCGAAGAGGCCCTTTACGCCTCAGGAGACAGACACTGCACTGAAGGATGAAGTCAGTGCCTTTGTCATCCCGAAGATGAAGGAGTTAATCAGGATTCCTGAGAAACTCAGGAGGCAGGAGGAACTATCCCTTCTCAGGGAAGAGACGATAGAGAGGTTTGCCTCTGAAGAGGAGGATAATGCTCCAGTCATCTCAGGTATATTTCATGATATAGAGAAGGAACTCGTCCGGAGCATGATACTTGAGGAAGGGGTGAGGGCTGACGGCAGGAGACATGATGAGGTAAGACCGATTACCTGCAAGACAGGCTTTCTTCCCCGGGTCCATGGTTCCGCCCTCTTCGTGCGTGGCGAGACCCAGGCCCTTGTAGCCGTTACCCTTGGCACTACTGAAGATGAGCAGAAGATTGATGCCCTTGAAGGTGAGTCATTCAAGTCCTTCATGCTTCATTACAACTTCCCTCCCTTCAGTGTGGGTGAGGTAAAGAGACTTGGGTCACCTGGGAGAAGGGAGATAGGACATGGCGCGCTTGCAGAAAGGGCGCTCAAGCCGCTTATACCTGACAAGGAAAGGTTCCCCTATACGATCAGGGTGGTTTCGGATATTCTTGAATCAAACGGTTCGTCCTCAATGGCCACGGTCTGTGGTGCGACGTTGGCCCTCATGGATGCCGGTGTTCCTCTGGATGCACCTGTGGCTGGTATTGCGATGGGGCTGATTCAGGAGGGTGATAAGGCTGTTGTTCTTACGGACATACTCGGGATGGAAGACCATCTTGGGGACATGGATTTCAAGGTGACCGGGACATCAAGGGGGATAACGGCCTTTCAGATGGATGTGAAGGTGAGCGGGATCTCCCGTGAGGTAATGGTGAATGCCCTCGAACAGGCCCGTGAAGGAAGGCTCTTTATACTGGAGAAGATGCGGGAGGCGATTGCAGCGCCGAGAAAGGAACTCTCTCCCTATGCCCCGAGGATATTCACGATGCAGATAAAGCAGGACAAGATCCGTGATGTCATTGGGGTTGGTGGCAAGGTTATAAGGAGCATCATTGAAGATACCGGAGTGAAGATAGACATAGATGACAGTGGTCTTGTCAAGATCATCTCCATCGATGAGGAGTCGGCACAGAAGGCCCGTGAAATCATTGAGGGGATAGTCAAGGAGGCCCAGGTAGGAGAGGTGTATTTAGGCAAGGTGAAGAGGGTTGTTGACTTCGGTGCCTTTGTTGAGATACTCCCGAACACTGAGGGACTCCTTCATATTTCCCAGATTGCAGAGAGACGGATAGAGAAGGTTACTGACGAGATTAACGAGGGCGATGAGGTCCTTGTGAAGGTTATTGAGATAGACAGGATGGGCAGGATCAGGCTGAGCAGGAAGGAAGTCCTGCGGGA
>CAZITN010000034.1:18089-27505 GCA_964542175.1 uncultured Thermodesulfovibrio sp.
TTGAGATAGACAGGATGGGCAGGATCAGGCTGAGCAGGAAGGAAGTCCTGCGGGACAAGCAGAGAAAACAGAAGGATTAGTCCAGGCGTTCTCTCCTGCTCTGACGCCGGATTCAGCTCCCTGACATAGAGATCCGTCATATCCCTTAGCTACCAGTGTGGAAGAGTTTCTGGGCTTTACATTTCACGATACTCCGTTCAAATATTTGAGTGCTCTGCAGGCCGGCAGGGAGCAAAGAGGTGGATCTTTCTTGTCCGCAGGGCCTTTCTCCGGGAGGGAATATATTGTTTAAGAGGTTGATGCTTGAAAGTGGTGCCCCCCTTGTGACTGAACGGATTGAAGGTGTCCGTTCAGTCAGCTTCGGCATATGGGTGAAGGCCGGGGCCCGCTTTGAGACCCCCCGGAACAAGGGGATATCCCATTTCCTTGAGCATATGTCCTTCAAGGGGACGGCAAAGCGGAGCCAGAAACAGATAGCCTTCGAGATAGACTCTCTTGGCGGAGACCTCAACGCCTTTACCTCAAAGGAATCTACTGTTTTTTACGTCAAGGTCCTGGATGAGTACATTGACAGAGGTGTTGAGCTCCTTATCGACATTTTTCTGAACTCCTCCTTTCCCCCTGAAGAGATAGAGAAGGAAAAGGGGATCGTCAGCGAAGAGATAAAGATGATAGAAGATACACCTGATGATTATGTTCATGACCTGTTCAATGAATTTGTCTGGGGAGAAAGCGGTCTCGGGTACAACATCCTTGGTTCTGAAGAGACGGTAAACTCCTTCAACAGGACCGACCTCATTGATTACAGGAAGAGGTTCTACAGGCTTTCCAATGTGGTCTTTTCCGTGGCCGGCAATATCGACTCAGGCCAGATCTCAGGGTTGCTGGAGGGCCTTTTGCCCGGTGAAAAAGGGGAACCCTCGCCGGTCGCCCTGGAGAGGCCGGCCTTCAGAAAAGGGGTGAAGGTCGTCACAAAGGACCATGCAGAGGTCCACCTCTGCATGGGGGTGGAGGGGATAGCCCAGAGCAGCCCTGACAGATACGCTATGCTCCTGCTGAACACCATAATGGGCTCAGGCGTGAGTTCAAGGCTCTTCCAGGAGATAAGGGAAAGGAGAGGCCTTGCCTACACGGTCTATTCCTATCTTACCTCATATTATGATACAGGTCTTTTCGGTGTATATGTCGGGACCTCTGAAAGAAACTACAGAGAGGTGATGGATCTTGTGAGAAAGGAGTTTGTCTCATTCAGCGAGACCCTTACAGAGGACGAACTCCAGAGGGCAAAGACCCATCTCCGGGGCAACATCATCCTCGCCCTTGAATCCACATCAGGCAGGATGAACAATATCGCCCGCCAGGAGATCTACTATGGGAGGTATTTTTCTCCCTCCGAGATACTGAATGCCATAGACAGTGTCACCCTTCAGGAGATGAAAGACCTTGCCGGGAGGCTTTTTACCGATGAGGGCATTGCAACGGTCCTCCTCGGACCGGTCAGTGGAATTTAGGGTCTCAACCAAAGATAATCCCCACGATATCGCCGATATTGATCTCATGAAGATCTGCCGCACTCCCCCTGTATACAAAGAACTCCAGGAGACCGAAGCTGTTTATAATACAGTAGAGATCCTTGTCCTCCACCTCTGAGTAGTGATGCTTGAGGCTGATCTCCTTGCCCCTCATGATGACCCTCATGCCCTTTCTGTCCCCCCCTGTGTCCAGAAGGGACTCCCTGATGTTGGTGATGGCGTTACCGAACCGATCGATATGGATGACCTCTCCTTCAAGGGTGTTCCTTGTGGGCTGTTCAGGTAAGGGAATTCTCATTCTGATGTAATCGTGGATGGGCTCTCCGAAGTTGGTTACAGGGATCCCCTTTGAAAGCCATGCCGCTACAGGCGCGTAATAGTCCCGTCCCTGGAATGTGGGGGATTCCTTCTGGTAGAAATAGTGATCCGCCGTTATATGGGTCACGGTCAGGGACCTCTCTTCAAGTGCATAGATCATGGAGAAGACCCCATTGTCGGGTCCTACAAAATAGTGGTTTTCCGTAGTCACGATAATCGGCCTTCTTGAAGAGCCAACACCAGGGTCAACAACCACGAGATGAACACTCCTTGCGGGAAAGTGTGTATAGCTCAGGCCTGTTATGATTGCCGCTTCCCTGATGTTGAAGGGGCTGATCTCATGGGTTACATCAACGATCTTGGCATCAGGGTTGATAGAGTACATCACCCCCTTCATCTGGCCCACAAAGGGGTCTTTTGTCCCGAAATCGGTTATCAGTGTAATAAGTCCTTTTGTCAACTGCATTGCATTCCTCCTGTCAGCTCGGTTATCTTCCTGATTCCATTTTCAGATGCATATGCCTCTATACCGCTGATTATATCCATGGTGGCAGAAGGATTTATGAAGTTGGCCGTCCCGACTGCTACGGCCGTGGCTCCGGCGAGAATGAACTCTATAGCATCGGTCCCACAGGTGATCCCTCCCATCCCGATAATGGGTATCCGGAGCCTCCTGTAGGAATCCCAGACCATCTTCAGGGCTATCGGTTTTATGGCTGGTCCCGAGAGGCCGCCTACGACATTGGCGAGCCTTGGTTTCCGGGTCTCTGTATCTATGGCAAGTGCAGGAATGGTGTTGATCATTGAGACTGCGTCGGCTCCTTCCTCTTCGCAGAGAAGTGCATCCCGCCCTATATCAGAGGTGGCCGGAGAGAGCTTTATTATCAGTGTGGATTGCTTTACAGAATCTCTGACCCTTCCCACTATCTCCTTCAGGGATTCCCGAGATGATGAAAACAGTATTCCCCCCTTTCTTACATTCGGGCAGGAGACGTTCACCTCGATCCCTTCCACCTCTCCATCGAGCTTTTCCGCAAGAAGTGAATATTCTTCCGGGAAGCTTCCGAGGATATTTACAATGACAGGTGTCTGAAACCGCCTGAGGTAGGGGAGTTTCTCTCTAAGGAACCGCTCGAGCCCCACATTCTGAAGTCCGATGGAGTTGATCATCCCGCAGGGGGTCTCCCATATTCTTGGCGATGGGTTTCCTTCCCTGGGTTGAAGTGAGAGACCCTTTACAACGATCGCCCCGAGCCTCCCGAGATCAACGAATTCTGAATATTCCCCGCCATAACCGAAGGTGCCCGAAGCGGTCATCACCGGGTTTTTCATCTGAATCTTTCCTATCCTTACAGAGAGATCCATTCAAAACTCACTGACGTCGAAAACCGGTCCTTCAAGGCAGACCCGGAGCATCCTCCCCCCTATCTCCTTTGCACAGCCCATGCATGCTCCAAGGCCGCAGGCCATTCTCTCCTCAAGAGAGAGGTGCCCCTCCATTGTGTTGTCTTTCAGATACCTGAGAAGGTTATGAAGCATCCCCTCAGGACCGCATCCATAAACCACGGCCCTTTCCATTTTACCAGATTGGACGGCTTCCCGGAGAAGATCAAGGACCGTCCCCTTTCTCCCCGAAGAGCCGTCATCGGTTATCGTCTCTGTCTCGATTCCGGTCGCTCCGATTTCATCAAGCAGGTGGAGTTCATCAACAGTCCGTGCCCCGTAGAGAAGGAGTCCCCCCTTTCCCTGCTCTCTGATCAGGGGAAAGAGTGATGCAATACCCATCCCGCCGGAGACCATGACTGGCCGCTTGCCATTGGACGGTTCAGGATATCCCCGACCAAGGGGGCCGATCAGGTCAATTCTTTCTCCAGGCCCGGAGGCGGCGAGAATGGCCGTTCCCTTTCCCGCGACCCTTATGAAGAAACTGAATTTTCCTTCATTCCAGTCAAAGATGCTGAAGGGACGCCTCAGGAGGGGGTCTTCACCACAATGGGGCAGCCTGATGAGGAAGAACTGGCCTGGTCTCGGCTCAGGCGCTGAAGGGGAGCGATGTAGTGTAAGAATGAAATGCTCTCTGGATAGTTGCCTGATATCTGTGATTTCTGCAGAGAAGTGCCTACTCAAAGGATATCTCTAAGATCTCAAACTCGAATGTCCTTGCCGGCGCCTTTATCGTCACCTCATCACCGACCTGTCTGCCTATAAGCGCCTTCCCCACCGGTGAGGTAACGGAGATCTTTCCGTTACTTGCATCAGCCTCCTCAGGCCCGACGAGGAAGAAGCTCTTTTCCTCGTCAGTCTCCAGGTCATATACCTTCACCCTTGCTCCGAAGGCGACCCTGTCACGTCTGAGCTTTGAAGGATCTATTATCTCGGCACGGGCCAGCTTGGACTGGAGTTCCTGGATCCTCCCCTCGATGAAGGACTGCCGTTCCTTAGCGGCATGATACTCGGCGTTTTCGCTCAGGTCGCCGTGTGCCCTTGCCTCCTCGATCTCCCTGATGTTTTTCGGACGCTCCACCCTGAGGAGCCTCTCCAGTTCCTCCTTCAGTTTATTATAGCCTTCCTGGGTCAAGGGGACTTTCTGCACACTGCCTCCTCTGTTCTTGTTTGAGTAAGATGTCCGGAAATGATATAATCTGTTGTAGTAATTAATTTAAACATTATCCCGGGATGAGTGTCAACAGTCTGAGCCTGATCGGCTTTGCTCTTGTAAGCCAGGTTGAGTATCATCAGCTTTCAGCAGGATAATTTTTTATGAAAGAAAATTCCGTAGTCCTCAGAAATGAAGTAAGGGAGAAGATAGAGGAGATCGGCGAGGCCGATATCCTTGTAGGCATCCCGAGCTACAACAATGCCGGTACCATAGCCCATGTGGTCAGGGCTGTACAGGCCGGCCTTTCAAAGTACTTTCCCGATCTCAAGTCAGTGCTGGTAAACTCCGACGGGGGCTCAACGGACGGGACTATGGATGTGGTCAGGAATACGGGGGTTGACCTCGATGCCATCCTCCTTCAGCACAGGGTGGGGAGCATCTTCAAGATCGTCACCCCCTATCAGGGCATCCCTGGAAAGGGAAGCGCCTTCAGGACCATATTCGAGATCGCCAGGTCATTGAATGTAAAGGCCTGTGCGGTGGTTGACTCGGACCTCAGGAGCATCACCCCGGAATGGGTTGAACTCCTTATCAGGCCTGTACTGGATGCAGGCTATGATTATGTGGCACCCTATTACAGGAGGCACAAATACGACGGCACAATCACGAATACCATTGTCTATCCCATAACCCGGGCGCTCTACGGGAAGAGGATACGCCAGCCGATCGGGGGTGACTTCGGGTTCTCCGGCAGCCTTGCCTCCTTCTATCTCACAAAGGACGTCTGGAACACGGATGTGGCAAGGTACGGCATTGACATCTGGATGACGACTACGGCTGTTGCAAACCAGTTCAAGGTCTGCCAGGCCTTTCTTGGTGCGAAGATTCACGATGCCAAAGACCCTGGTGCTGATCTGAGCGCAATGCTCAACCAGGTTGTTTCAGCGGTGGTCAACCTTATGGATGAGTATGACGAGGTCTGGAGCAGGATCAAGGGATCGGAAGAGGTCCCGACTTTCGGGTTTGTATACTCCGTTGGGCTTGAGCCGATAAACGTTAACCTCGATGGGATGATAGAGAAGTTCCGTCTCGGCGTGAAGGAGCTTTCGGGCATGTATGAATCCATCCTGCCGGGCGAGTTGATATGGTTTCTCGGAAGTATCGCCGAAAACTCGAAGGAGAAATTCCTCTTCCCTGACAGGGTATGGGCTGAGATAATTTACAGTTTCGCCGTCGCAAGCCACAAGAGGCTGATGAGCTCCGGCCATATAGTGAAATCCCTTACACCCCTGTACCTTGGAAAGGTTGCTTCTTTTGTGATAGAGACGTGGGAGAGTGCCGCCGATGAGGTGGAGGAGCGGCTTGAGCAGATGTGCCTTGCCTTTGAAGAGGAAAAACCCTATCTTCTCGAGAGATGGTTTGAGGGAGAAGAAGAGGCAGAAGGCTCCGGCGATGGGACGGGGGCTAATGCGTCCTGAACATTACATAAACATGAGGTTTCGGCATGTGAGAAAGACAGCATGTAGCAGGCAGGGGAAACGTTGAAACGTTCTGCGTTGGTAGCGTTAATCGGTTTGGTTGCGTTGGTTGGCTTTCTTGCGTATGAGCGTAAAGGAGTGAAGGCGGGAGACGTTCAACCTTCTGTGTTGATCTCGTTGATCTGGCCTGTTTGGTCCAGAACAAAGAAAATCAACGAGGCAGAAGAAATCAACGAAATGAACTCGCTAAATGACCAATGACTTGATGACTTTCAAATAGCTTGAAAGGAGGTTTCTATGGGCGGGTTTTTTGATAAAGTGGTCCTGGAGCCACTGGGGAACTTTTTCCAGAGGCTGGCTGATTTTCTGCCGAATCTGCTCAGTTCCATGATAATCCTCGGGCTCGGTTTCCTTGCGGCCTGGGTGCTGAGGCAGGCCATCCAGAAACTTATGGGCGTTCTGAATACGGACAGGGTATGTGAAAGGGTGGGCCTGAGCAGGGCGCTCGAGAAGGGAGGGATCAAGGAAACACCTTCAGGCATTGTAGGGAGGGTCTTTTACTGGCTGGTGATCGTTGTCTTTACCATAATGGCCCTCTATACACTCAGAATTCCGGCCATTGCAAACCTCCTTGAGAAGTTCTTCCTCTACCTCCCCAACCTCTTTGTGGCGGTGGTCCTCGTTATCGTGGGATACCTCATCAGCAACTTCGTCGAACGGGCCGTGCTGATCACCTCTGTCAATGCCGGGATGAAGTTTTCCGGACTCATGGGGAAAGGGGCCAAGGTTGGCGTGTTGATGCTGGTTGTGACCATGGCCCTGGAACAGCTCGGGATCGGAAAGGATACCGTCGTAATAGCCTTCAGCATAGTATTTGGAGGGGTGGTCTTCGGTTTTGCCCTTGCCTTCGGGCTGGGGGGCAGGGATATCGCCAGGGAGTATCTTGAGAAGCGGTTCAGGGGGAAGAAGGAGGAGGAAAAGGACGAACTCACCCATCTCTGAGAGATGGCGTATTTGAAAGACACAAGGAATCTTCCACTTTTTTTTCATAACTTCGGTCCCCTCCGGCTGGATGGTTCAGTGGGGGAGATTGCCTGTCATGGTAGCTGCATGAACGAAACCGGACGAGGTCACTATTTGCTCTTTTTGTCTAATTATGTTTATACTAATCATAATTAGACTTAATGAAGTGATGGAAGATATGAAATTCGTAAACAGAGAAGAAGAGCTGAATTTATTAGGGAAAAAATATAAAGAGAAGGGATTTCAATTTATTCCGGTATATGGAAGACGCCGAATTGGCAAGACGAGACTTATTCAGGAATTCATAAAAGATAAAAATGCCATATACTTCATGGCAGACAGTGTGTCAGAGACAGAGCAGCTAAGGAATCTCGGCACTATGGTTGGTGAGTATTTCCATGACATGATACTCACCAGTGCAGGCTTTAAAGACTGGTATCAGTTTTTTAAATATATTTCGGTAAAAACCAATGATAGACTAATTGCAATTATAGATGAATTTCCTTATCTCGTTAATTCAAATAAAGCCATATCCTCGGTATTTCAGAAAGGCATAGACCAATACCTCAAAAAGAGCAATGTATTCCTGATACTTACAGGATCAAGTATTGGAATGATGGAAAAAGAGGTGCTGTTTTATAAGGCTCCACTTTATGGCAGAAGAACGGCCTCACTTGAAGTAAGAGAGATGACATTTGACGCACTGCGTAAATTCTTTCCGCATAAGAACTTTGTAGAGTTGGTTCAGATATACTCAGTTTTCGGGAATGTTCCAGCCTATCTTGAGAAGGTTGATCCCGGTAAAAATATCTTCAGTAATATCAAAGATGCCATACTTGACAGGGGGGCCTTTCTCTACAATGAGGTTGAATTCATATTGCGGGAGGAACTGAGAGAACCAAGGAACTATTTTGCAATCCTGAAAGCAATAGCACAGGGCAAACACAAACTCTCTGAAATTATAAACGAGACTGGTTTTGAAAAGAGTCTCGTTTCAAGATATGTTGACATTCTCAGGGAACTGGGATTCATCAAAAAAGAGATACCGGTTACAGAAAAAAGACCTGAAAAGAGCAAAAAAGGGATTTATAAAATCCATGATAAGTTCTTGAACTTCTGGTTCAAGTATATCTTTCCCAACAGAGGAAGAATAGAGATTGGGAGAGCAGATTATGTTTTGAACCTGATCAGAAAAGACCTTGGCCATCACCTCTCACTGTATTATGAAGATATATGTCTGGATCTCTGCCATGAGTACCTGAAGAGTGGCTTAATGAGATTCAGCAGTATTGGCAGGTGGTGGACAAAAGATGCTGAGATCGATATTGTTGCACTGGATGAGGAGACAAGGACAGCCTGTTTTGGTGAATGCAAGTGGAGCAATAAAAAGGTGGGGGAGGATATTTACAGGAACCTTAAAGAAAAATCCAGACTGGTCAACTGGCAAAACAATAAAAGGACTGACAGGTTTATGCTCTTCAGCAGGAGTGGATTTACAAAGAGGATGATTGAGGTTGCCAGGAGAGAGGGTGTTTTGTTGGTTCATGGTGACAGGGTGACTACCTCAACTTAAGTTTCTTCAATACAACCTTTCTCAACTCCTCAACTACATCCTCACAGGTGATAAGGTCTATCTCAACCATATCAAGAACTTTAGATTCATTTCCTTCAAAGAATATTCCAGAGATTAGTATATTAGTATCCAGAAATACTCTATATCTCATCTACGGATCTTCTTCAGTTCAGTAAGCATTTCATCCTCGGTAATACCTTCCTTTTTCATCAACCATCTCAGGAAATTTCTACTTTTTCTGGCATACGCCTTCTTCAGGGCAGAAACCACAGCCTCTGATTCATTTGAGAAAATACCCAGTTTTACCTCTTCCAGAATGTTTTTATATACCTCTTCAGGCACCTGTGCTTCAATTTTGGGCATCTTTATCCTCCCTGTTTAAATTTATCTGACTTCAGTGTGTAAAACTGACTTATCAACACTTGTTTCTTAATTATATCATTTCCACTCCTGGAAACAATCTACTTACCCTCCACTATTTCTATCTCCTCTGGTGTAAGTTCATGAAGTTCATAGGCCAACATGTCAATCTCTCTTTCAAGTTCTGGGGTGTCTGGGGCGGGATTTTGGGTTTTTCTTTTCAGGATCTCATCAACCAGTGCCTCTATCTTCCGGGCAAGTGGTCTAATTTGGGGTGAGGGTTAATCTTATATTGCATGCAGTGCAAGGTCTTCGAGGATTACCTGTTTAAAAACATCCTTGTTCCCAAAACGCTTTACTGCATCCAGTATTTCTATGCCCGCAATTCTTCCATCTGCATCATAATCTACTGCGATACCTTCTGCAACATGCTTTGTAGTGACTGTTGTTTCTATAAACCTTATATATAGTGCATCCACCTCAGAATCGTAAGTAATTCTCATCTTAAACCTCCTTTCTCAATAAAAATAGGT
>CAZITN010000035.1:0-4475 GCA_964542175.1 uncultured Thermodesulfovibrio sp.
CGATCGTTCCTACATTGATGTGCGGTTTCGTCCTCTCAAATTTCTCCTTTGCCATAAAACTCCTCCTTCAAAAAAATAGCCTCTCAAGACCGTTAATTCCTGATTTTCCGCATCTTTTTGCAATCTCCCACAATGAGGAGACTAAAAATATAACATAAAGGCATCAAAAAAGTCACAACTTTTTTACTGCCCCTTGACTTTCGCCATGATCCCTTCGGCAATGTTCTTCGGGACCTCTTCGTAGTGGGAAAACTGCATGGTATAGGTCGCCCTGCCCTGGGTTTTGCTCCTGAGGTCAGTGGCATACCCGAACATCTCGGAAAGCGGCACAAGGGCACGCACTACCTGGGTATTGCCCCTCTTCTCCATGCTCTGAACCTTTCCCCTTCTTGCATTAAGGTCTCCTATCACATCGCCCATATAATCCTCTGGCGTTACAACCTCAACCTGCATTATCGGTTCAAGAAGCACGGGTCCGGCCTTTTTGGATGCCTCCTTGAAACCCATGGAGCCTGCGATCTTGAAGGCCATCTCCGAAGAATCCACCTCGTGATAGGAACCATCATAGAGGGTGACTTTGACATCAACAACTGGATAGCCCGATACAATCCCTGACTCCATCGCCTCCTTCACACCCTTCTCAACTGCAGGGATGTACTCCCTGGGGATTGCACCACCGACGATCTTGTTCACAAACTCAAAACCACTCCCCTTTTCAAGGGGTTCTATCTCAAGATAGACATGCCCGTATTGGCCACGACCGCCGGACTGTCTCACGAACTTCCCTTCCGCCTTTGCGGGGACCGTTATCGTCTCCCTGTAGGCAACCTGGGGCTTGCCTACGTTGGCCCCCACCTTGAACTCCCTGAGAAGGCGGTCAACGATTATATCAAGATGGAGTTCCCCCATACCTGATATCAGTGTCTGACCCGTCTCCTCATCATGGGAGACCCGGAAAGACGGGTCCTCCTGGGAGAGCTTCATCAGGGCCTGGGATAGTTTCTCCTGGTCCGCCTTTGTCTTGGGCTCAATGGCAATAGAGATGACCGGCTCAGGGAACTCTATCGCCTCAAGCACTACGGGGCTACTCTCGTCACAGAGGGTATCACCGGTGAGCGTGTACCTGAGCCCCACAGCCGCAGCAATGTCACCGGCCCTTACATCCTTGATCTCCTCCCGCTTGTTTGCATGCATCTTGAGGAGTCTTCCGATCCTCTCCTTCTTTCCCTTGGTGGAGTTAAAGACATAGGAACCGGAATTCAGCACCCCTGAATAGACCCTCAGATAGGTGAGCTGCCCCACATAGGGATCGGTCATCACCTTGAAGGCAAGGGCTGCAAAGGGCTCGTCATCGGATGCCATCCTCTGGACCACCTCACCATCGGGGGTTGTCCCCTCCACCGGGGGAATATCCAGAGGCGAGGGCAGGTAGTCAACTATTGCATCCAGGAGAAGCTGTACCCCCTTGTTCTTGAAGCTTGAGCCACAGATGACGGGGGTTATCTTCATCTGGATAGTCCCGAGCCTGATGGCCTTCTTTATCTCTTTTTCAGAGATCTCCTCTCCGCCAAGATATTTATCCATTATGGTTTCATCCACATCTGCAAGGGCCTCGAGCATCTTCTCCCTGTACTCCTCGGCCTGGGCCCTGTACTCCTCAGGGATCTCATCCTCCACAAACTTGGCCCCAAGGGTCTCATCATCAAAATAGAAGGCCCTCATCTTCACGATGTCAATGGGACCGCGGAAGGTCTCCTCGGCACCGATTGGTATCTGGAGTGCAACGGGGTTTGCACCGAGCCTCTCTACCATGGAGCCAACGGACATGAAAAAGTCCGCCCCCATCTTGTCCATCTTGTTCATGAAGGCGATCCGGGGCACCCCGTACTTGTTAGCCTGCCGCCATACCGTCTCGGACTGGGGCTCCACACCGGCAGCTGCATCGAAGACAGCCACAGCCCCGTCAAGCACCCTCAAGGCCCGCTCCACCTCAATGGTGAAATCCACATGCCCGGGGGTATCGATTATGTTAATCCTGTGGTCATTCCAGAAACAGGTAGTTGCCGCAGAGGTGATTGTTATACCGCGCTCCTGCTCCTGGACCATCCAGTCCATGACAGCGGTCCCGTCATGGACCTCACCCATCTTGTATGTAACTCCTGTGTAATACAGGACCCTCTCAGTAGTAGTGGTCTTGCCCGCATCAATGTGGGCCATGATCCCGATATTTCTTACCTTTTCAAGTGGAAAACTCAATTGTTCTCTCCTTGTTGACAATCAGACATAGTTTAAGTATGTTAAAAGTTATTCTGGCTTTTCCTTTCGTCACAGACCGGACGAAGTCGATGCGACCTCGGAACGGGTTCTGCAGAGGCCCCTTCCGGGACTTATGAGAGCCTACCCTACCATCTGTAATGGGCAAAGGCCCTGTTCGCCTCTGCCATCTTGTGGGTGTCCTCCCTTTTCTTCACAGAGGCGCCGGTGTTGTTATAGGCATCAAGCAACTCACCGGCAAGACGCTGGGTCATTGTCCGCTCAGGCCTCTTCCGGGCATTGTCCCTTATCCACCGGAAGGCAAGAGCAAGCCTTCTGTTTGCCCTGACCTCCACAGGCACCTGATAGGTGGCTCCACCAACCCTGCGGGGACGTACCTCTATAACGGGCTTTACATTCTCCAGTGCTGTCTTGAAGACCTTCAGGGGGTCCTCCCCTGTCTTCTCCTTCAGTATGTCAAATGCCCCATAGCATATCCTCTCTGCAATGGACTTCTTCCCATCCTGCATTATTGCATTTATGAACTTGCTCAGGACCTTGCTGTTGTATTTAGGGTCAGGAAGTATCTCTCTCTTTTCTGCAACTCTTCTTCTTGGCATTACCCTCTCCTACTTCGGCTTCTTGGCGCCGTATTTTGATCTTCCCTGACGTCTGTCTTCTACACCCATCGTATCAAGGGCGCCACGGACTATATGATACCTCACACCGGGAAGGTCCTTCACCCTTCCACCCCTTATAAGCACTATGGAGTGTTCCTGGAGGTTATGACCGATCCCTGGAATGTACGCCGTCACCTCGATACCATTGGTGAGCCTTACCCTTGCTACCTTTCTGAGCGCCGAGTTGGGCTTCTTCGGAGTCGTCGTGTAGACCCTCGTGCAGACACCCCTTCTCTGGGGACAGTTCTGCAGAGCCGGGCTCTTTGACTTCTCCTTGAGGCTCTTTCTACCTTTCCTTATCAACTGGTTAATAGTGGGCAAACCCTCACCTCCATCAACATTTGTGAAAAAACCTGATTATATTACCAGAAAAGAACACCTTTGTCAAGAAAAAATTTCCCGTCAGACGGGAAATTGTATGATACTAAAAAGGGAAGGCTTTTTGCAATGTGGGCTTTACTATCTCTCCCGGAGCACCTTCTGTACCGTCTCGGCAAACCTTCTGACATTTACAGGTTTGCCGATTATGCTGTCCACACCCTCGGCCGCAATCATCCCTCCATCCTCCATATCAGGATAACCGCTCAGGACTATTATCCTTACCGAACTGTCACGCTCCTTCACCCTCTTTATGAGCTCCAGCCCTCCCATCTCCGGCATGATCATGTCCGTGATCACCAGATCAATCCTACCGGACTCTTCCTCAAACCTCCTCAACCCCTCAACTCCATCGGCAGCAGGAACAGCGCTGTAACCCATGCTCTCAAGGATGGTCACCAGGAGTTCCCTCACGGTCTCATCATCCTCAACCACGAGCACCCTCTCGCCGCCACCCCGGGGAAGACCGTCTTCCCCCTGTTTCTCCTTCATGAATGAGCCACCTCTCACAAGGAGGGGAAGGTATATTCTGAAAGTGGTCCCCTTGCCAGCTTCTGTCAGGAGATCTATATCACCGCCATGCTGTTTAACAATACCATAGACCTGGGCAAGGCCGAGCCCTGTCCCCTTTCCCACCTCTTTAGTGGTAAAAAAGGGATCGAATATGTTAGGAATGAGTTCTGAAGGTATCCCTGTACCTGTATCAGAGACCGTGAGGACTACATACCTGCCAGGTGACAGTTCCCCTGTTTTCAAGGATAAGGGGCATTCCAAAGATTCGGTCTGAAGGCCGAGCCTGATCCTGCCTCCGCCAGAGAGGGCATCCTTTGCATTTACCACCAGGTTCGCAAGGACCTGCTGCAACTTGGTCGCGTCGGCCTCCACTGTGTATTCTCCTGGAGGGCAGTCCATCTCAAGGGTTATGTCCTCAGGGATGGTCCTGGTGATAAACCGGTAAAACTCCCTCAGAAAGGCCCCCATCTCGACGGGCTTCTTCTGGCTGACGGATTTCCGGCTGAAATCCAGGATCTGCCTGACCAGTTTCGCCGCTCTCGTCCCGCCCTGGAAGATCGCATCCACCTTATGCCGGAACTGACTGGGCAGTGCCGGGTCCTTTAACATTATCTCGGCATAGCCGATAATGACGGTGAGGATGTTATTGAA
>CAZITN010000035.1:4575-26689 GCA_964542175.1 uncultured Thermodesulfovibrio sp.
CTGAACCCCCTTTCGTCTGGGGAGATCAGATACTCCTTCCAGTCCAGCCCATCGATGGTTCCGATGACCTCCCCCACTTCTGTTCCGGCAAGTATCCTGAGACAGGAGACAGCAACCGGGTTGGCAAGGACGACCCTTCCTTCCTCATTCAGAAGGAAGACCCCTTCGTGGAGGTGCTCAAAGAGGGTCTTCAGCGTAACAAAGAGTTTCTCCCTTTCCTTCTCCACCTCGACAAGGGGTGTGACATCCTCTATGACACCCTCAATATGAGCTTCCTGATGCCTTCTCTTCCTGAGTAGCCTTGCATGGATCTCGGCATGAAAGCGCCTGCCGTCAAGCCGCTTGAGAGTCGTCCGGAAGTTCGTTATATAACCATCCCTTGTGATCTCTTCAAGAAAGCGGTTCCGATCAGATGGATCAGCGTAAAGGTCCTCAACAGCCCTGTCTCTCAGTTGTTCTATATCTGCGGCACCAAGCAGTCTGAGACCTGCCTGGTTGATTGTGAGAATCTCTCCCTCTACAGTAGATCTGTAAACACCCACAGGAAGGTTGTCAAAAAGCTCCCTGTACCTTGTCTCAAGTTCAACAACCTGCCTTTCGTATCCTGACTTCTCAAGAACCGACTTCACAGCAACGGGAAGCCGCTTAATGTGCCTTGAAGTCTTCAGTATATAGTCGGCTAGACCTGTCTTCATCGCCTGGACAGCGATCTCCTCGCTCCCTGTTCCTGTAAACATCACCACAGGCACCTCAGGATACCTTTTTTTCACCGCCTCAAGAACCTCAAGCCCGGTACCCCACCGGAGCTGGTAATCGGTAATCACCAGATCGAACCCCCCTTCGTCAAGGGCTTCGGCAAATTGCTCCCTCGAGAATATCTCCCGGCATTCCAGATCTTTGAACTCCTTCCGGAGTTCCCTTCCAGCCATTTTGCGATCGTCGGGATTGTCATCGATGATCAGGAAACAGAGCATCTCCAAGCATCCTCTCAAATCCGGTCCTTGCCCTTCAGGGCGCTGGCCTTGTAATCATCTCCTCAATAACAAGTTGAAGGCACCTTCAACCCGTCTAATGTACGGAGAATGCCTGCCCAGTCAGAGTTCAGGCCTTTTGCTCAATACCAGCCAGTAAAGGTGAAGCTCCTTTACTATACGAATAAGGTCATCCATCTGGACGGGTTTGACAAGGTAGGAGTTGGCTCCCATATCATAGGCACGGTTTATGTCAGGCGCCTCCCCTGAAGAAGTTAGCACAACGACTATCAGCCTTCTGAATTCCGGCTCAGCCCTCAGCCACTCAAGAAACTCAAACCCGTTCATCCGGGGCATCTTGAGGTCCAGGAGTATAATTACGGGAAGGGGGTACTCCCTTCTGTCAGCATACTTCCCCTCCCCCCTGAGATAGGAGATAGCCTCCTCTCCACTGCTCACGACTGAAAGGGGGTTGGCAACACCTGCCTTTTCAAAAGCCCTTTTTATTAGGAGGACATCATTAGGATCATCCTCAACGAGGAGGATTGTATAGTCCTCTGGCCCCATATTTCCCTCCTTCATGAAGCCGCCCTATTCTTATATTTTATCAGATCTATCCAGAATCTGCTACCTCCTCCTGCTGCTGACTCCACCCATACCCTCCCCCCGAGCCTCTCTACTCCCTTTTTCACTATCGCAAGGCCTATCCCGGTGCCTGGGTATTCCTCCATCCCATGGAGCCTTTCAAAGACCTGGAATATTCTCTCTTGATGTTCTTCGGGGATACCTATACCCTTGTCTTCCACATTGAGTCTCTGGAAGCCTTCACCCTCTTCAGCCCAGATCTTGACCACCGGACGCTCTCCCTCCTTCACAAACTTCAGGGCGTTGGAAATAAGGTTTGTTAGCACCTGCTCAAGTATGCTCCTCGAGCCCATCACTTCAGGAAGGGGACGGCGGACCTCAAGTCGGGCATTCTGTTCTTCAATGGAATGCCGGAGATTCTGAATCACCGAATCCAGTATCCTTTCAAGACTGACTGGTTGTAGGTGGAAGTCCCGTCTTGAAATCCTGCTGTACTGGAGGAGGTCATTGATAAGACCATCCATCCTCCTGGCGGCACTGGCTATCCTTTCGGCATAGTCCCTCCCCTCATCATCCAGGACATCTCCATAGTCCTCAAGGAGCGCCTCGGAAAAACCCTGCATCGCCCTGAGGGGGCCCCTGAGGTCGTGGGAGACCGAGTAGGCATAGGCCTCAAGCTCCCGGTTGGACTCCTTGAGTTTATCCGTGAGGGTCTCCAGTTTCCTGTTTGCCGTCTGAAAGTCCTCAAGGAGGTTTAGCATCGCCCTGTTAAGCGTCTCCACCTCACGAATTCTTTCGTTCAACTCCTCCGTCCTCTGACTTACAAGTGCCTCCAACTCCGCCTCTGTCCTCTTTCTCTCTGTTATGTCCCGTGTAATCGCCAGGACCATCCTTTCCCCCCGTTCATCACTCAAAGGCACTGCATGGCTCTCCATCCATCTGGGAGTGCCTTGTAACCCCTGAATCCTGAACTCCAACACCCCGCTTTCACCTTCGGCGACCTGTTTAGTGAACCTTGAGAACTCTTCCCTGAAACCTTCCTCAATGAAAGGAAGTATGCTCTGGCCCCTGACCTCCCCGATCGATTCCACTTCAATCATCCGGAGTCCGGCAGGATTCATGTCAATCAGTCTCCCCTCCGGTGTTAGTATCTTCACACACTCCGGTTCGGACTCGAAGATGGTCCGGAACCACTCCTCACTTCTTCTGACCCTCTCCTTCGCCTCTGCCTCTCTTGTAAGGTCACGAACAATGGCAAGTACATAGGGCTCCCTCTCTCCCTCCCTGTTCCTCAGTTCAATCCTCCTCAACCTTACCTCAACTGGAAACTCAATTCCATCCTTTTTCCTTCCAGACCATTTAAACTCCTGGGGCGCTCCTTCAAGGGTCTTTTTTATTCTTTCCATCGCCATATCAAAGGTATATCCTTCTCCCATCATATCCTCTGGGGGCATGTTTCTTATCTCATCCAGACTGTAACCAAAGGTCCTCGCTACATTCTCGTTAATATCAACCACCCTCCCCATGCTGTCATGGATGAAGATCATGTCCGGTGTGGCCCGGTAGATGGCCTCGAGGTACTCCCTCATCTCGTCAATCTGTTCGTACCGGGAGCGAAGTTCTTCAGTGGCGGCCTTGATCCTTACCCTCAGGAAGCAGTTCATGCCCAGAAAAAAGAGGATCAGTCCCCCAACCGCGCCTGCAGCCCAGGGGAGCCAGCCGGGGGTGACCGTCCTCTCAGGTACTCCCAGCCATCTGTCGAGGCTCCTGTAATAGATGGAATCTTTCTTCTTTTTAAGGTCTCGCAGGTGCTGATCAAGGGTCTTTACAAGCCGGGAAGTGAGACGGCCCCTTTTCGGAAGGCCAAACTTTATCCTGATGGGCGAGAATATGATATCGGTCTGCTCAACCAGAGGGTATTTCCAGTTGTTAAGCCGTCCATAAAGACGGTTAAGCAGTCCTGCGTCAGCCCTTCCATCACTTACCGCCTGAAAGATCTGGTCATAACTCTGGAGCCTTATGATGCTGGGAGAGAGATCAAATGCATCCATCAGTTCAAGAAAGGGCCCACTATAGATATCTCCTTCAAGGACCGCTATATTTTTTCCGTCCAGATCAGGCAGGGCATTGATTGCACTGTCTGGATGTCTGTATATGACAGCCCAGTTCACGAGCATGTCCTCCTCCGTGAATGCAATCCTTTTTGCCCGTTCAGGGGAGTACCCGATGGCGGTCTGGATATCTATCTCACCCTGTTGAAGCATCCTCAGGCAGTCCTTCCATTTGCACGGCGAGTAAATCAGGTCCCAGCCTTCATCCCCGGCGATATGTTCAAGAATGTCTATGTAGATACCCTGGGGGCGAGAAGGGTCCTCAAAGGAGACAAGGGGCGGGTTCTGGTATATGCCCACCCGGATGGAGACCCCGGCCTTCAGAAAGGAGGGAAAGAAGAACAGCACTCCCCAGGCCAGGAAGAGCCACCTGAGGGGAGTGCTTCTAATGTCCGGCATAATCTTCCCTCAGTGGATCATCCACGAGGGGAGTGATCCCGGCCTCAATGAGCTGGCTCCTGAGTTGCGTTATCACATCTTTGAGCTCAGCCATCCTCAACTCCCGGCCGGCCATCAGGTTTACCACCCTCTGGAGTTCCTCGGTCCTCTCCTTTACCCGGAGTTCAAGCTCTTTTGCATACTCCTTTGTCCGGGAAAAGAGCAGGGCATTCTGAAGAAAAAGGGAAAGGCCTCCTGATATTGCCTCAAAAAACTTCACCAGACCCTCAAATGTCTGTTTTCTCTTCCATGCAAGACCTATCAGACCGATAAGCCCTTCGGTTCCTGACAGCGGCAAGGCTACGAAAGAAACAACCCCCTGCATTTTACAACTCTCCAGGGTACAGCGCAGATCACTGTTGATATCTTCCGAAGAGACTACGATCCTCTCTCTTGCTGCCAGCCCGCAAAGACATGAATCAATTCCTGTCTCGTCAGGGAATCCACTGCTTACGCCTGCCCGTGCTTTCAACGCCAGTCGCCCCTCCTCATACAGATAAAACAGGGCTACGTCTGGAGACAAAAGACTCTTCAGTTCACTCAGAACCGTCTCGATCAAACGGTCCTTCTCAAGCCTCAGTTGAACCTTTGAAATCAGTTCATTAATTACCCGGAGTTCGTTCTTTGTCCTCTTCAACTCGGTGATGTCATACGCTGTCCCGAGGATCACAGGCTGTCCCCTGTAGATGATCCGGTCTGCTGTGAAGTCCAGCCACCTGACTGTGCCGTCTTTTGTGATGATCCTGAACGAGTAAGCCTTGGGAGGCGACTCCCCCCTGAGGCGGGCAAGGCCCCGGCTTTTGACCCGTTCCCTGTCCTCTGGGTGAACTAATTCATAGAACTTCATGCTCAGCAGTTCTTCACTGCTATAGCCTGTAAGCCTCTCAGTGGCAGGGTTGACATACAGGAACCTCTCGGCAGCAAGGAAGATACCTGAAGAGGTTGTTTCAGCGAGGGTTCTGAAAAGGTCACCGTCCTTCTCTACAGCCGCCTGACCGGACTGAAAACCGTCTGGCTGCTCACCTTTATCCGGCGGTTTCTGTTTGATATTATCGTCTTTCTCCATTGCTGAACCGCCTTGCCCCACATTCGAATTAAAATTTCCAATACGGATTTCTATCTGCATTATATCACAGAACGGACAGGCTGGCAACTCGGCTTGATATACCTGGAGATGAATTCAGAGAGGTGCGATCCTGTTATCGGAAAGATTTAACGAAAATCTTTGCCGTTTCAGCAACCAAAATGATAAAATCAGATACATCAGCTGTTTGGCTAATACTTCTACTGATCAGGACCAGGGACCAGATGCCTTCAGAACATAACTTTTCCGGGGTCTGCCGTTGAGGCTCCCCGCTGACGCAGGGTCATTCTTCAACATCCATGAAGAATGCGGGGTCTGTGGTGTCTATGGACACCCGGAGGCCCCGAACCTCACCTATCTTGGCCTCCATGCCCTACAGCACCGTGGACAGGAGGGCGGCGGCATCTGCTCCTCAGACGGCAAAAACCTCTACCTTGAAAAATCAATGGGGCTGGTAGCTGAGATATTCACTGACAAGAGGCTCAAAAGGCTCCCGGGTTACCTTTCAATAGGCCACAACCGTTACTCCACTGCAGGCGGGAGTTCCCTGAAAAACGTCCAGCCCCTACTTGCAAGGTTCGCCATGGGGAGCGTTGCGATAGCCCATAACGGGAACCTCGTAAACGCTGGAGAACTCAGGGAAAAACTTGAGAACGAGGGTGCAATCTTCCAGTCCAATGCCGACAGCGAGGTGATTATCCACCTGACGGCTCACAAGAAAGGGGATTCCTTCAAGGAAAGACTGATACAGGCCCTCCAGGAAGTCGCAGGTGCTTACAGTCTCCTTGTCCTGAGGGAAAAGGAACTCATCGCTGTGAGAGATCCCTGGGGCGTCCGCCCCCTCTCCCTCGGAAGGTTTGACGGAGCCTTTGTGATCGCCTCGGAGACCTGTGCCTTCGACCTGATAGGGGCTGAATACATCAGGGATATCGAGCCAGGTGAGATGCTCGTTATAAACGAGGAGGGGCTCAGCTCAATCCCGGCCCTCAACTCCAGAAAGAGGGCCTTCTGCATCTTCGAGTTCATCTACTTCGCAAGGCCTGACAGTTATATCTTCGGAGGTATCAATGTAAATGCCGTAAGAAAGGACCTGGGGAGACAGCTTGCCAGGGAGGCCCCTGTAGAGGCGGATCTTGTGATCCCCGTCCCTGACAGCGGGATGCCGGCTGCCCTCGGATATGCCGAGGAATCGGGAATCCCCTTTGACCTGGGCCTCATCAGAAACCACTATGTAGGAAGGACTTTCATAGAGCCGAAGCAGAGCATCCGTCACTTCGGGGTGAAGATAAAACTCAACCCCGTCAGGGAGATACTACGGGACAAGAGGGTGGTCGTGGTGGATGATTCAATAGTCCGGGGGACCACGAGCAAGAAGATCGTCAAGATGCTCAGGGAACTGGGCGGGGCGCGGGAGATCCACATGAGGATCAGTTCACCGAGAACGATCGGTCCCTGCTTTTACGGTATAGATACCCCAACGAGAAAGGAACTCATAGCATCATCCCACATGGTCGAGGAGATCCGGAAGTACATAACCGCCGAATCACTCTCATACCTCTCGATTGAGGGGATAAGGGCATGCGTCCCGAACCCCGATGATTACTGCTATGCCTGCTTCACCAATGAATATCCCATCAGCTTCCCCGGTGAACACCTCCAGCAGCTCGACCTGTTCATGGCATAGACCTTCCAGTTGCATATCCTTTCCCAGAGGCGAGAGTTTTATCTTTTTTTTCTACGTGTGCTTCGTGACCCTCGTGGTTTTCTGAGCCTTTCTCAAATGGTACTGCATGAAATTTCACACCACGAAGGACGCGAATTAAAGAATTACTCCTCCTTTTCCTTCTACATACCTTACTATATACCTCCTTCTCCTTGTGCCCTCTGCAGTTCCTGTTAATACAACATTTAAAGCAGACATAAACTTATACCTTGATAAAAAAAATAAAACCCCATCTCCTTGACAATTCCTTTTCGGATTAGTATCATAACAGAGTTTTGAACCAGACTTTTTTTATCGTGAAGAAAGGAGGCCCATGTGGAAGAAGGCGGATATCTGATAAATATCCCTGGCGTTCCTTCATATGTAACATATTCATGGCTTGCAATGATCATCCTTGTAGTCTTTGCACTGATTGTCAGGAGATCCCTCAATCTCGTCCCGCGGGGGGCCCAGAACTTCTTTGAGACGGTCGTGGAGGCCCTTTACAACCTCTGTGAGGAGACGATAGGGCACCACTGGGCAAGGGCGCACTTTCCGCTTATCGGTACGCTCGGTCTCTATATCCTCATCTGTAACTACATGGGGCTCATCCCGGGTTTTGACTCCCCTACGGCAAACATCAACACCACCGCTTCCTGTGCGATACCGGTCTTCTTCGCCACCCATTACTATGGTTTGAGGGTCCATGGTGTGAAATACATCAACCACTTTCTGGGTCCGATCAGGTCGGTCTTTGCACTGCCCCTCATGATTATGATGTTTTTCATTGAACTAATAGGCCATCTCGTCCGGCCGCTCACGCTCTCGGTCCGGCTCTTCGGGAATATGGTGGCAAAGCATATATTGCTCATAGTCCTGGGCATTCTGGCTCCAGCCGTTGTTCCGGTGGTGATCCTCGGCCTCGGTGTACTGGTCGGGCTTGTCCAGGCCTTTGTCTTTGTTCTACTAAGTGCGATGTATTTAGCTGGTGCCGTTGAAGAGGCACATTAATCCAGATTCCTTATGGAAAGGAGGATAGCCAGATGAAGAAGCACACTGCTGTATTTCTTCTCACACTTGCCGGCCTGTTCCTGATCGCCCCTGTCGTCTTCGCTGCTGAAGAGGCCACCGGTGGATCCACAAGCGCAATCAGCTACTATGCGATGGCAGTTCTGGGTTCCGGACTTGCAATAGGTCTTGCAGCCTTCGGGACAGGCATCGGCCAGGGTCTTGGTCTTAGCAGGGCCTGTGAGGGTGTTGCAAGGAATCCCGGCGCATCCGGTAAGATCACCACAACCCTCATCATCGGTCTTGCAATGATCGAGTCTCTCTGTATCTATGCACTCGTTGTGGTGCTGATTGTATTCTTCGTGAATCCCTTCAAACTCTAAAAACACTCCCCGGAGGCCCCTGATGCCTCCGGGGTTCATTTTCTCAAAATCGCAACGACAGGAAATATCCCATGACGGAAAAACCGGTTAACCCGAAAATCAGCAGTCTCACCGTCGGCCCCCTTGAGGTGAACACCTTCCTCATCGCCGATCCCTCCACTGGTGATGCAATTGTCATCGACCCCGGCGATGAGCCGGACAGGATACTCGATATGATAAGGGAAGAGGGGGTGGCCCTCCGCCATGTTGTCTGTACCCATGCCCATTTTGATCATGTGGGCGCCGTCCCTGAACTCAGGGAGGAGACAGGAGCGGGCATTATCATCCACAGGGATGAGTCGGAAATCTACGAGGCTGCCAGTGATATGGCTGCATTCTGGGGATATGAGATCGACCCTCTCCCCCCACCGGACATCCTTGTTGGTGAAGGTGACGAGATAATGGTGGGAGGACTCCGGTTCAGTGTGATGCATACACCCGGACACAGTCCGGGCGGTATCTGTCTTTACGGACACGGAGTTGTCATCACAGGTGATACCC
Source organism: uncultured Thermodesulfovibrio sp. (assembly GCA_964542175.1). Taxonomy (GTDB): domain Bacteria; phylum Nitrospirota; class Thermodesulfovibrionia; order Thermodesulfovibrionales; family JdFR-85; genus WFTX01. Next base: position 13,398 of record CAZITN010000035.1, read on the forward strand.
TCTTTGCCGGTTCAGTGGGGAGGACGGACTTCCACGGTGGAGACATAAACAAACTCAAGTCATCATTCAGGAGGCTTATGGAACTCCCCGGTGAGACAAAGGTCCTGCCGGGCCATGGCCCTACCTCAACGATCAGTCAGGAAAAAAGGGAGAACTTCTTCATCCACGAACTCTGACCGGCCAGGCCACTCAGAAGTAATCCCCCCTGTTTATCTCTATCTCGCTTGTTGTTACCATTGCAACGGCGGTGGTCTTTCCGGCAGAGATCACATGGGCCTTGCCTATAGGCCTGTGGGGAGACTCTTCGGAGAGAATCGTGAATGACCCGCCGGGCTTTACCCCGTCAAGGGTGCCTCTGTCTATGTAGACCAGGTCGTACATCCCGTTAAGGAGCCTCAGATGGCGTGCCTCCACGATGGTCCCGTGCACATCAAGGGCCTTCCCCTTGAGGAGGGGAAAGGACTCGATCGGGTAGTATCTGTCTATGTTTTCACCCACTTCTATATCAGTAAAGGACTTATCCACTGTAGCCTTCAGGTAACCCGCCTCCTTCCCAAGCACTTTGACCACCCCGGTAATCTCCACCAGATTGCCCAGGGTCTCACCGGTCTTGGGGTGCTTGACCTCTCCATAAGACCTGATGGTATAGAAACGGCTCCCTGCTGCAGGATCACCCCCGTCATTAATCGAGAGATAGACGATATCATCCCTGCCTATGATCGTTCTGCCCGTAGGTGTCGCAGCCACCTTTCCGACCGAGGGGACCTCTCTGCTTATGAACCCGCTTGCAGCCATGAGGTCAGCCTTTACAACAAAGGGCTGTCTCGGGCTTATCTCTATCTTCTCGTAGGAAGGACCAGTCTCCGTGACACCGGCTGCAGGCGGAGGGAGTTCAACCTGCTTCTGCATCAGGTAGAGGGGAATCCTGATCTTCTGACCAGGATAAATGAGGTCAGGATTCTTTATTCCGGGGTTTTCCTTCCATACCTTCGGCCAGAGAAAGGAGTCGGAAAGCCTCTCCCCGGTTATATCCCAGAGTGTATCGCCCTTCTTTATTGTATAATCTTCATATCCCCCCTCCCCCGCCAGAAGCGGAGAGGCCATCAGGCCGATGATAAAAACCCCTGCCATGAATCCTTTCAGTCCCTTCATCTCCTCTCTCCTTTCAGTGGTGCCTAAATAACTTTAAATACCATCGGGAAGCGGTATGGCGGAGAAGACATCAATGCTCGACACCTTTGAAAAAGAAGGCCCCGGATATCTGACCACCCTGATCAGACGGTGTTCAGTAACAACTGATGATTCAGGTTCCTGTCCCTTAGATCCTGTCGGTTGCATTGTGTTTGATCTTCCCTTCGGGAATCTAAATGTGAGGAACATGATAATATCTCATCCGCTCGCCTCCGCTCACTGGGCATTTTCAAAGCCTTGCCGCCTTCCCTTTACTTTTTAAAGAGAGATATGCTCTCCTCTCTTAATTTATCGGGAGTTACGATATTATAAAGAATACACTACTTTAACAAATCTGTCAATACCCTCTCAAGGAAATTGATATTTTTTAACATGAACCCAAAGGTATTGCTCCCCCAACAGCACATAAATAGAGACCCTTCATCTCTTCCTTATGAGTGTCAGGCCGTCCCGGACCGTGAGCAGCACATGCTCGACCCGGCCGTCTTCCATCAGGGCATCGTTGAACCGGGCTATGGCGAGGCTCGACCTGTCCTCGGGCCTGAGCACCCTCCCGGACCAGAGGGTGTTGTCAACAGCGATCAGCCCGCCGGGCCTCAGTATCCGGAGCCCCCCTTCATAGTAGAGGGGATAGCCCTCCTTGTCAGCATCAATGAAGACAAAGTCTGTTGTATCGGGCTCAATAGACCGGATGGTCTCTCTGGCATCGCCCATTACAAGGGTGATCTTCCTGCCATGGGGACTACTTCTGAAATATTTCCTGGCAATCTCCGCATGGGCCGGATCCTTCTCAAAGGTGAAGAGCTCGCCGTCATCAGGCAGTCCCTCCGCCATCATGAGTGCAGAGTATCCCGTGAAGGTCCCGATATCCACCACCCGCCGGGCCCCTGATACCCTGACGAGCATCTGAAGAAGCCGTCCCTCCACCTTCCCCGTAAGCATCCGGGGGTTTGAGGTCTTCTCATGGGTCTCCCTCTCCAGCTCTTCAATAAGGGGAGAGACCCCGGACGTATGCCCAGCCGCATACTCCTCAATCTCTTCCGGTATCAGTTCCATGTTATCATTTTACCTGAATGAAGAACCCTGCGGCCACGATAGGGGCAGGCACGACCGCAGGGTATCTTCGATATGCTCGATACGAGTCCGTACCGGATAAGGAAGTTTCTTATCTTATCGCATCCGCCCGCTAAGATCTGCCGAAGGCAGATTTATGCGCTCGCTGTGCATATTCATGGGAGGCCTGTCCTTTCATGTCATTCCATTTTCAAAGGGAAATCACGAACAGGGCGGGTGATCACCTTTCTCCAGTCATAAGTCATTCCCTTCAATTTCATGCCGGAAAAATGTTTGCCCCTTTGCCTGATGGAGAGGCGTTTCTTTTATAATTTACAATTACCCTAAATGCAGGGTGAGTCAGATACAAAGACAGGGAGAGAATGTACGATCTGATTGTCATCGGTGCCGGTCCGGCAGGGTCTGCTGCTGCCAGAGAAGCAGGCAGACAGGGGCTTAAAGTTCTCATAATCGAGAGAACGGTATTCCCCAGGTACAAACCATGTGGAGGCGCCTTTTCAGAACATGCCATGTCATACCTCGATTTCGATATTCCTCAACACATGATAGAAAAAGAGATTTACGGCGCCCGTGTACATTTCAAAGGGCAGGTATTGGAAAGACACAAAAGCTACAGAATCGCAACCATTGTGACAAGAAGCGTTCTGGATAATTTCCTTCTGGAGAAGGCCGTAGAAACCGGACCAGAAGCAAGGTTCGGAGAGAATGTCATAGATTTAAAACAAAACATGACACACGTTGAAGTGCATACAAATAAAAATACCTACAAGGGAAAGTTTATCATCATAGCAGAAGGGGCACAGGGCAGATTCAAGTACCTTGTAAGAAGAAGAGACCGGAAGAATGAATACGGGATATGCATAGTTACAGAGATTGAGGCCACCGATGAAGAGATAAACGCTTTTATTCAAAATGCAATCGACATACATTTCGGTGTTGCCGGCATGGGATACGGATGGATCTTTCCAAAACGGGGCTGTTTCAATGTTGGCATTGGCGGTTTTGCCAAGTATCTGGATAATCCCAACAAAATGATGAAAAACTTCTTGTCAGCAAACGGTTTTACCGGAAAATACAAAATGAGGGGCCATGTCATCCCTGCCGGAGGCATCAGAAGAACCCTGGTCAAGCACAGAATTGTCTTAACAGGAGATTCGGCCGGTTTTGTAGATTCCTTTTACGGAGAAGGAATCGCTTACGCCATAAGGTCAGGACAGATAGCAGCCGGAATCATTTCTTACATCATAAATAATGATAAAGACGTCAATGTTCTAAAACTTTATGAGAAAGCATGCGAGAAGGAGTTCGGCCACAACTTGAGATACTCCCTAAAGCTGGCAAAACTCATGCATTACTGGCCGGGAGTTTTTCTGAAAATCTTTACAAGCAACGAGGAAGTTCTCGATAGGTATCTTGATGTCCCCTGTTGTAAACTCAGCTATAAGGACTTTCTTAAATGGCTATTGCCAAGAATTCCGGGATATCAGTTTAAAGCAGGCTGAGACAGGACCGGCGTATATCACTATCGGCGCGGGTTATCATATTTGCGTATCATACCATCCCCGGCCTCTCCAATCCTGAAGATAATGCTGCCTTTGTCTTCATAGACCTTGCTTGCCAGCGGGTCTCTCCGGAGCCGTCTGTACAGTTCAAGATGGGTCCTGTCCAGGAAGACAAATCTTGCGCCGAACTTCTCTCTGATCATCTTTCCGGGATCGGCCTTTTTCCCCCTTGTGATAGCCTTGTAAAGAAGGTAGAGATCCCTGTCGTAAGAGTACATATACATTGGATCAAGCCCGACTATATAGTAATTGTGATGGTTATAAAAGAAGAGGAAGGGGAAATCATCCCAGTCGGCATTGAAGACCACCTCCCCCTCTTCAGTATTTTCCTGAAGCCAGAGGGCCGCCCTTTCATACATCCTCGGGTTTCTGGTCTTCCTGAGATCAGCCTTCACACCGGTGTAATTGGAAAAAAGCAAGGGTGAAATCAACAGGATCAGGACAGCCACGTATCCGGGCCGGAGTCGTCTTCCGATCACAAGGCCGGCTGTAGCAAAAGAAAACAGGGGCCAGTACTCTATGAAACGGCGGGACTTGAAGGTGAGCACCAGGAATACAAGGCTCAGGACCAGCAGGGCGTACTCTTCCGCCTTGACCTTCCTTGTGAGCGGCATTGAGAGGATGCTCATGAAAAAGAGGACAAACGCCGGTAGGGAGTTTCCAAGGAGGCTCCATGTATTATAGGGGTTCCACTCAACACCAAGCTGTATATCCCTTAACTCCAGCAGGAGCGTTCTGTAGATGTTGTAGAAAAGGGAGGTTATGTTTTCCGGAAAGTAAGGATTAAGTACAAGGCCTGCACAGATCCCGAGCAAAGAAAGAAAGAAGGGACGGAGGTCCCTTTCCCTTTCAACCAGCCAGCGGGAGATCACATAGGCACCTGAGACCAGCAGGACCAGAGGAAATGCGTCGTAGAGCCACACAAAGAGGAGGGAGGAAAGGAATATCAGCGTATTTTTTCTCTTCAGGTGCAGAAAGAAGATCCATAACAGCAGGCCAAGGGCAAGGGACTGCACCCTGAGGAGGGAGAGCCTGAAGAGAAAGGGCTGAGACGAGAGCACTGCTGCAATACTCCAGAGCATCGGGATCCTGACAGAGGCGGCTCTGAGAAGAAGAAAAAGGGCGATACCTGGAAACAGGGAAAAGAGAAAGGCAGCGAGCTTTCCTCCCCTGATCAGGTCTCCCGTGGTAAAGGGAACAAGGAGGTAGTGAAAGAGCAGATGATGGTCCCTGAAGTATTCGCTGAATATCGTGAAGTGAAGCCAGGGCAGGGAACTGACAAAACCCTTCTCCCTCAGAAGGGCGCTGTACTTTATATGGAAGTATCCATCATAGCCGGCCAGCCAGGGGATAGCAAACTGGATCGCATACAACAGGGAGGCAAGAAACAGGAAAAACAGCAGAGGTTCAATATAAGCAAAGGGGCCCTTCCACAGGGAAGGGCCCCTTACAGGAAAAGAGGTCTTTTCAGTGCTCATTCAATTCAATCACAGTAGCTCCGACAAGAGTACCGTCCCAGGAACCCTTGACTTCCACAATCACTCCGGGGGTAACATCGTCAATGGTTCCATGCTTGAACCAGGCGGTGGACATATCCACATCCACGGTATCAGCAGGTGGCACAAAGTGTTCATATTCGGTGATTGAGACGGTCATGATAGTGCCGTTTACGCTCTCCACGGTACCTTTCACCTCAACATAATCTGCATTACCGTTCATGTTACCGTTCATGTTACCGTTCATGTTGTCATTCATGTTGCCATTCATATTCTCGTTTTCATTCTCATGCCCATCTCCTGAAGGAGCACCTTCAATCTCTGCAACAGTTGCAGTAAAGGTGGTTCCATCCCATGTCCCCTTGACCTCCAACCATTGCCCATCGCTCAGCATATCCATGCTACCTTTGCTGAAACCGGCTCCGGAAAGATCAACGGTAATTGTGTCTGTCTGGGGGACGAAATTCTTGGCCTCACGCACATCGAGAGTCACGGTAGTTCCATCAACTGACTGGACCACACCCTCTGCCTTTGCAGTCATCCCGCTCTCGCTGCTGTGTTCGATCTTTACACTCAGAGCCTCGACAGTGAGGGCATCAGGGTCATAGTTTCCGTAAACCTCCACCTTCTGCATGGCCTGAAGCAGGGATGTATCAGAACTTGTTGATCCGGTGTCTTCATCATACACTACTGCAGTTGGGTGGAGGGTGACGGTAACCACGGTCATCCCGTGCTCAAGTTGCAATGTGAAGGACTGGGAATCGAGCACCTCCACTACATGGCCCTCCACTTCTGCATCGGTCTGGTGAAGCCCGTTCATCTCGTCTTCTGTCTTGAATATGACCATAGAACTGACAAGCCCCGTTCCGGCATCATGGGAAAACTGTTTGGTATCAAAATCCAGGCCGAAGGAGGTATTCTGTCCGGCAATCACGGTGAAGCTTCCGGAGACATCCATTACGTACTCCTGGCCTGATGGAGCAAAGGCGGCATTCATGGTATTTCCCTGCTTGTCAGTAAGGGTTATCTCGTTCTTCATGGTAATCCGGACCGTATTGTATGTACCTTCGGGAAGCTCCGCCACGTTGAGCAATGCCCCTACGCCAGACAGTTCCAGCAGATTGAAAACCCTGCCTGCGGGATCATCAAAAAGTGGATACTCAGTACCATCTGATGAAACGGCCGTTACTTTGAGAATGGTTATCCATGCCTTTGAGTATTCGGTAGTCAGATCGTCGGTGACAAAGACCGAAACGTTTCCCAGACTGGCGGTTGTACCGCCTGAAGAACTGCTGCTGCTCGATCCACCTTCCCCCCCGCCGCCGCATCCGGCAAGAATAAGAAGGAGTCCTGCTATTAAAACGAATAACGCACGTCTTGTTCTCATAAGAGCACCTCCTGATATTTTTAATACCACTCTCCGGTGATACCTGTCGAATATATAAAGTATACAATAAAGAAAATAAAAAAACGGTTAAAAGTTGTTTAGATTTCTCAACGGATATTCATGGGAAGGAGGCGGTGTTTACCCTTCCGGCCTGCAAGTATAAAGGCAGGATATTTTCTTGAACCCAAGGCGCACAAGATCAGAGCGCCACGATCGGTTCCGGTTCAGTGGCAAAAAGGTCGGATCGTTTTTTTCGTTCGGTCTGAGTGATCCCTTATCCGAAAAGCCTCTTGCAGAGCGATGCGACCCTGGCTCCCAGCTTGAATGCGTCCTGAGAGGTCTTCTCGTCGGGGGCTCCTACACAGGCCACCCCGTAGTGGCCGGTAGCACTCATCGGATCACCCACTACAACCATACCGTAGATCAGCATGCACTGGAGGATTGAAAAGATTGTGGTCTCCTTCCCGCCGGTTTGATGTCCTGCAGTGGCAAAGGCAGCACCCACCTTACCCTCCATCTTCCGTCTCGTACTGACGAACTCATCAAAGACCCTCTTCATATCAGCAGCCATAACCCCGAAATATACAGGGGAACCCGCAACTATCCCGACCGACTCCAGAAAGTCCTCCTTTGTCACCTCGCCGGTGCTCTTAATGACCGCCTGAAGCCCTTCCGACTCCACTCCTTTTGCCACATCCTCTGCAAGTTTTTTCGTATTACCACCCTTTGAATAGTAAAGAACAAGCACCTGCATGATATACCTCCTTGTCGTCTGTATTATTGAATATGCACAGCGAGCGTATGTGATAAAATTAAAAATTTTCCTTATCCGGAACGGACTCGTATCGAGCATATCGAAGATACCCTCCGGTCTTGCTTGCCCGTATCGTGGCCGCAGGGTTCTCCATTAGCCGGACCGAACACACTACTATCTTACTCTCTTTTTCGCAGCTTATGCAAAGAAACAGTCAGGGTTGGAAATAACTGCTGAAATCATATCTCATGGTTGAATAACTTCTACCTCCGAGACCGGGGTGGTTGATACTACTAAAATGCCCTCACGGAGGTTTCCCACACTCTCTTGTATTCCGGGGTGTGCTCTGAATTTTTCATTATCAATACATGGTGGTTCATGGAAGCGCTTTCCTGTGTCGGCTCGGCAGAGACCGAACGGCCTTATCTACTCAAAACATCCTTAATACAACTGATCAGGCCTGTTAAGGCACAGTCCATAACAGACTCTCTCTACTCAGACATGACCGGCGCTTTATAATGAAAAATTGCAGAGCACACCCCGGATCACACCATTTTGATTTGAAATATCGTGAGGGTATGTCCCCTGACAAACCTTATGTTATTGCAACCTTCCGGGAGAATTTGGGCAGGACTGCAAAAACTGCTAAATATTCTCTTCCATCTCCCAGATGCCGCAGGGGCAGACGCCTGCACAGAAACCGCACCCTATGCAGAGCGATTCATCAACCACATAGGCAAAGGAGCCGTCCTCATACTCATTCCTGCTTATTGCCCCGTAATAGCAGGTCATCTCACACATGTGGCAGTCCCTGCAGACGGCACAGGACATGCACCTTGAGGCCTCCTTCTCGGGTGTGGGAGGCTCGCCCCGGCAGATATCGTAGTAGGAGGTCTTGATCCTCTCATAAGGTATCATCATCCTGGGCTGGGGCCTGTAGTAGGACCTGCCTGAAAGGAGGGCATGAACAGCGTCTGCCGCCTTTCTCCCGTGGCCTATGGCATGGGTTACAAGACCGAGTCTCGTGGCATCTCCGATGGCATAGACCTTGGGGTCAGAGGTATGTCCTGCATCGTCAGCCTCTATCCAGCCCTGTTTGTCGGTATGGACCGATGGAGGGAGGAAGTCCGCCGTCGGGGTATCCCCGATTGATACCACAACGAGGTCCGCCTTCAGGGATGTGCCATCGGTAAAGTATATCCTCTTTTCCTCAGGGTCATACCTCTCTGTGAACTTCGGCCAGAGCACTTCGGTTCCAAGGGCCTGGGCGATCTCCAGTTCCTTGCCGAAAGCGGCAGGTTTCTGGATGTCCACGGCAGTAACCTTGCTTGCACCACAGTGATATGCCTGGGCAGCCACGTCCATACCCACATTCCCGGCACCGATTATCACAACCTCACGGTCCTTGAGACCGGGAGCCTTGCCGGTATTTATGTCCTTCAGAAAGTCGTAGGCCGTGACCATATGCTCACCGCCCTCAACCCTTAGCATCCTCGGCTTGTGGGCACCGCAGGCCACTATCACCGCATCGTGCTCATCGTATATATTCTGGAAAAAGTCCCGGTCAACCCTGGCACCCAGATGGACATTCACGCCAATGGCCCTGAACCTCTCAAGCTCGCTCTGGAGGATCTCCTGGGGGAGCCTTTCCCTGGGGATACAGAGCTCCAGCTTCCCACCCAGCCTGTCCTCTGCCTCGTAGAGGTCAACCTCATGCCCTTTCAGGGCAAGCTGCCATGCAGCAGAAAGCCCGCCCGGTCCGCCGCCTATGACAGCCACATTCTTCCCTGTCTTCTTCTCCGGCTTTGGCGGCTTTGTCTCAAGGCTCGCCCTGCCGAGTTCCTTAATGTCTATCGGCCTGTCAACCTGCCCCCTCGTACAGGCATCCATGCAGAGGTTCGGGCAGATCTCACCGCAGACCGTTGCAGGCAGGGGGCTGTACTGGAGCACCAGTTCAAGGGCCTCTGTGAGCCTGCCGGACCGTATCAACTGGGCCCTCTTCTGTGTGGGAATATCGGAAGGGCAGTTGTACTCACAGGGAGGTGAGTACTTCTGGTTGTTCCAGACAGGCCTGTATCTCCTGTCCTCACCGGTTGTTATGTATGGGAGTACTGTCAGAGGATGGCTTATATACTCGGCAAAAATACCACCCTTTCCAACACCTTCTTCCCAGATATTCTGTCTGAACTCGGTTACGGACATTTTAAAGGACGGCCTCTTCGCCCGCTCCTGTGCTGTATAGGGAATGAGTTTCTTCCAGGCATCCTTTGAGGCGGTAAGTTCATCAAGGTAATCCATTCTGTCTATCGCCTCAAGGTAGGGCTTTATGTTGGTGAGGAGCCAGTCCCAGTCCTGATCCGTCAGGTCAAGGAGCTTGACATCCATCTCGCTGTAGCCCTCGATGGGCCCCCTGAAATATATCACTCCGCCGACCATACCCACACAGGGCCGGTAGCCGAGGATGTTCTTTTTATTCCGGGGGTTTACTCCGCAGACAACGGCAACTCCGCCTGCCTTGAACTCAGCAAAGGTGTCACCCACATCCCGGAAATACCAGGACTGGGGCGGGTCGAACCGGGGGTTGTGCTTTGTCATGGTATCGCAACGGGCGCCACCTCCGCCCTGGACATATAGCACACCCTGGGCAGCGGCGTTGTGGGCACCGTTGGTAACGTCCCCCAGGACGGTTATCTTTGCTCCGCAGTTTATCCAGCCCACATCGTCAGAGGCGGAACCCTTCACCAGTATCTCAGTCCCGAACATCCCCATGCTTCCGAGTCTCTGTCCAGCGGGGCCTTCCACAACGACCTTCACGGTCTCACCGCGGGGCCAGATCCTCCCGCCTATACCGTGCTGGCCGTCGGCTACTATCAGTAGTTCACGGGCGCCCTTCCGGACCGCCTCCTGGATCTCCTCCTCCAGTATCCTTGAAGGAACCCTCTTGCCGTCCACCTTTCCCTGAATCACAACCTTTTCAGCCATTTATCAACATTCTCCTCTAACAGGCATAACTTATCTGGAGCCGCTCTGCCACGGCATGATCATCAGCACTCAGACCGTCGGACATGCCTATGGGAAGCTCGGTACTCCTTCCCATGGGGGCAAAGATCTTCTTCAGTTCCACATCAAGGGACTTGAAGACCTCAACCACCCTTTCGGCGACCTTGTCAGGGTCGAGCCTCCTGTAAAGTCTCGGATCCTGGGTGGTAATACCCCGCGGGCATCTTCCGAGGTTACATACATTACACCGGTTGTATTCATCGCCAAAGCAGCCTGCTGCAGCCTGCATTATGTACTTGCCTATGGAAACCGCCGATGCGCCGAGCATGAAGAGGGCTGCGGCATTGGCTGCCAGGTTCCCCTGCTTGCCTGCTCCGCCTGCGGCGATCAGCGGGAGTTCATTCTGTTTCCCCTGGGCAACAAGGTCGAGATAGCATTCCCTGATATTGGAGGCGATGGGATGGCCCATCTTGTCCATAGAGACATTGTAGGCGGCTCCCGTCCCCCCGTCCTCTCCGTCTATGGAAAGGGCTGCTGCATAGGGGTTTCTTACGAGGTTGTTGAGCACAGCCTTTGCCGTCCTTGTCCCGGATATCTTCGGATAGACGGGGACGCGGAATCCCCATGCCATGGACATGGACTGGATCATCTTGGCGACGGACTCCTCGATGGAGTACTTTGTCTGGTGCGTGGGGGGCGACGGGAGATCCACACCCATGGGGACACCACGGATCTCGGATATCAGCTTGAGCACCTTATGGGCCATCAGCAGCCCGCCGTCACCGGGCTTTGCACCCTGGCCGTACTTGATCTCAATGGCACAGGGGTCCTCTACCATATGGGGTATCGCCCGGACTATCTCGTCCCAGCCGAAATAGCCAGAGGCGATCTGGGGGATGAAGTATTTGAGGAACCTGGAACGAAGCAGCCTCTGGGGCATACCACCTTCCCCTGAACACATGACCACAGGCATCCCCTCCACCTCATTCAGATAGGTGATCCCCATCGCAAGGCCTTCCCACATCGTGGGAGAAAGGGCCCCGATAGACATGCTCCCTATCATCACGGGATATATTTCCCTTACGGGAGGGATGAACTTCCCTGAGGTCTTATCGATCTCCGCCTTCCCGTTGACTATCTTGATCGGGAGTTCTTCAGGGGGGAGAATCCTCCCGAGATATGTCCTTATCCTGAATTCATGCCTTCCTGCATCAAGGGCAGGATCGGTTAGCATGGATATCCTTGTAAACTTGAGCCTCTCCAGGGTGGACGGTGATGGATCGTTCCTCCTTCCACCCCTTCTGAATGGATGGCCGCCCCGGTTTTTGTGAAAGAGGAACTTGTGCTGGGGGTTGTATTCCGGCTCTATAGCATCATTGGGACAGACAAGATTACAGGCGGCACAGCCTGTGCAGTAACGGTTTATATCAGTCACCTGTCTTACAATTGTTACAACTTTCCTGACCGCCTTGGGCTCGGGAAGGGGGCTTTCCGACTGGACCACCCTCTGGAGCACTACGGCCGGTTCTATCGAGAGCATGGGACAGACGGCCGTACATCTGCCGCACCGCTTGCACCGGTCATCCCGCCAGCGGATTATATAGGGAAAATCCTTAAGGGCTAACTGATGGTTGTTGTCCAGCCTTGCCGCTGGTTCCATACCCTTACCTCCTTGGCTTCCGGTGAGACAATCACCATGTCATACTTCATCGGGAAAATATCAAGGCTCCTGTCCCTTTCGGGGATGGCGCTGTCAAGCCCGCACTCCTCGGACATCAGGGCATATTTGCCCTTCACGCCACCCACCACTCCAGGTCGAAGCTTTTTCGAATCCTGGACCATGAAACAGGTCCCGTCAGGTGTGAACCCTATCACGCAGTTGGGCCCGTCTATGCAGAGGGGCCTCAGCGCAGTCTTCAGGTGCCAGACCACCTCCCTGTCCTCCCTTTCCTCGATCTCCGATGCCTTCAGGGGGGTTATTACATCCTTGTAATAGATCAGAGGGAGACCCAGCATCCTGCAAGTATAGTGGAGTATGTGAGTAAAGACCTCACTGTCACTGTTATACCCCATATATCCATGGAACCCCTTCCCTGTAAGAAACTCCCTGATAGGGACAAAGGCGGTGTTTTCCCCGTTTGTCATGGAGCCGTAGCCCTGGATGAAGAAGGGATGGCAGGCATAGAGGTTTATCGCATAATTGGTATTCTGTCTTCCCTGGGCAAAGATTATCTTCGCCTTCAGGGTGGAGTTGTCAAGGCCGAAGAACTCTCCCAGTTCAAGGGGGTCACCCACCTCCTTTAGGGTGAGTATGTCGGGGTAGAAGGAGAAGACTATGATGGACTCATCGGCCTCCCCCATCTTCCGGAGGGCAATCCTCGTTCTGAGAAGAAGATCCTCCTTCTCCTCAAAGGACTTGTCCCTGTACTCGTCGGGATAGTCATAGACCCGGGCAAAGTAGTAGTCCCTCCTGACTATCCCCTTTCTGGGCCTTATCTTGGGTGTCCATGTGTACTGGAGTTTGAATCCGGCCTTGTTCAGATAGTCATCCATGGCATAGAGGCCTTCCTTTGAACAGATACCGGAAAGTATGGGATATTCCTTCAGCTCCTCGAACTCTCCGCCCAGGTTCTTCAATATCAGCCCCATGCCGGAGCCGTCATGCCCTTCCTTCATGGTCTCGAGGGCAAGGATATTCTCCATGGGGGATATGTATTCCTCAGATGTAAGAGCCGCCAGTCTGCACATATCTGAACCTCTTAAATCCGCCTTTTTCTTTCAGCTTCCGGGGACTGGAGCCCCTGTTCTGAAAGGCCCTTTATCGGACA
>CAZITN010000036.1:0-26479 GCA_964542175.1 uncultured Thermodesulfovibrio sp.
TATCTGGGCAGATTTGTCAGGGCTTTCTACGGTAAGGGTTGCATTGGGGATCCTCTTCCCCTTTTCCCAGCCAGAGGGGAATGATATAGTAATACCCTCTCCTTCATACAGGCCGGTTCCGGTATCATAGCCACCGCTGCAGCCGGCAATGATCAGAAGAACAATAACAAGAAAGAAAAAACATACTGTCCTGGATTTTACAGCCATTGCCATGCCCCACTCCCTTCAAAGGTTTTGTGCCATATCTGCCCGGGCTGTTCAGGATGGATATGTATAATACAGGAATCAGATTTCACCGGCAAGCCATCTCTGGATCAGCCCGAGTATGGTGATGAAACCGAGGACCTCTCCATTTCCCCCGATCACGGGGATCTCACGGATGTTGTATTCTATCATATTTCTTATAACGTCATGTATGCTCTCGTCTTCAGAACAGGTTACAACGTGGGTTATCATCAGGTCTGACGACCTTTCTGCGGTCAGGAGTCTGAAGAGTTTGCTCACCCTTGTGTCAGGGGTGATGTGATGAAGGAAGATGTGTTTGAAAAGCCTTTTTCTGTTTATGAGCCCCAGGAGCCGATTGTCTTCATCGACCACACAGATATGATGAAGGGCAGGATTTTCAAGAAATTCGCGCACAAGGGACTTAAGGTCTGTTTCTCCCCTGACCAGCAGGGGGCTCTCGAAGGGCTTGAAGTCTCTGACCAGCAATCGTTTCACAGGAAACCTCCTAAATATTCTTCCCTGTCTCCCCTGCCCGGGAGATCGCAAACTTCACGGAAGGGGGTCCGATGATCTGGACCAGAAAGGTGGTTGCTGCTATCACGTTTATAATTGTGAAGCCGAGTTCAGCTCCCTCAGGTCCGTGGGCCTGGAAATGCTGATAGGCATCAAGGGCAAGGCCGATGGCGACTCCGGCCTGGGAGAAGAGGGCAAAGCCGAGATATCGCTTGACGGTCCGGGGGGCCTTTGAGACAGTAGCCCCGATATAGGATCCGACCCACTTGCCTGCACTCCTCCCGATGACATAGAGAATGCCCAGCATGCCCATATGCCTGAGAAGGTCTATCCGGAGTCTGGCACCTACGAAGACAAAGAAAAGAATATATATGGGCGGGGCGAATGATTTTATTGACTCAAAGATGGACTCGTTCCGGTGGGGATGAATATTTGTGAGATATGCACCTGCAGTCATGGAAGAAAGGATCAGGGAGAGTCCGAAGGTCTCCGCCATCCCGGCGGCAAACATGATGGCTCCCAGGCTGAAGACAAGCCTGTCTGACTTTTCCTTGATGAGTTTCAGGGCCTTGTCGATCAGAAACCCGGCAAAGAGGCCGATGAGGACCGAGAGGCCTATCTCGAAGGCCGGTCTGAAGAGCATGACCCTCCAGTTCAGGGATGAGCCTCTGGTAATCAGGTCTGCCACGGCAAGGGCAAAACCATACAGAACGAGTGAGAGCCCGTCGTCAAGGGCGACTATGGCAAGTATGGTGGTTGTGAGAGGCCCCTTTGCCTGATACTCCCAGAGGACATCCACGGTTGCAGCCGGCGCAGTAGCAGAGGCAAGCGCTCCGAGGAGTATCCCGAGCGCCACATTGCCGGTAAGGATCGAGATGAACAGGGCAACAAGGGCCATTGAAGCGAGCCCCTCTGAGAAGAGGATGGTGAAGAACTGCCGCCCGTACTTCCTGAATACTGACTGCTTCAGCTCGGCACCGACCATGAAACCGATCAGAGCAA
This sequence comes from uncultured Thermodesulfovibrio sp., assembly GCA_964542175.1. GTDB lineage: Bacteria > Nitrospirota > Thermodesulfovibrionia > Thermodesulfovibrionales > JdFR-85 > WFTX01. The sequence continues at coordinate 1,741 of CAZITN010000036.1, forward strand.
GGGCGAGTGAGGTAAGAGGGGTGAGGTTGTCGAGGGTTGCCCGGTCCAGTATGTTCAGAAAGGAGTTTCCAAGAATAGTCCCGGTGAGTATGAACCCGACCACCTGGGGCACGCCAAACCTCTCAATGCCTCTTCCTGAAAGGAGGCCTGCAAGAAGTATAAGACCGATGAGCAGGATGATCTTCATCCCTTCAGTGCCTCAAACCCGCTCATTATCTCGATGGTCTCATTGGTTATCTCTTCCTGCCTGAGATAATTGTGGAGTTCCGAAAGTTCAGTGAACCTCTCATCGATGTTTTTTGATGCCCTTTCCATACTCAAAAGTCTTGAGGCATTCTCGCTGGCAAGGGATTCAATAAAGGCCCTGTAAAGCGATACGGTCATGTACTGTCTTACAAGGCTTCCAAGAATATCCTCGGGTGCCATATATACCAGGGGCTCCTGTCTCCTTCTCTGACGCTTGGCTATCTTCTTGAAGGGGGGAGGGAGCACCCTGGTTCTTATTATCAGATAGTCTCCCTTTTTTCTGTGATATGCAAAAAGGAGATACAGTTCCTGAAAACCCTTTCCGGAAAAGATACTGTATGTCTCTCTGGCGAGGTTCATTACCCTTATATCCACGGCATCAATGCTTACAGGACTGCCAATGTGAAACAGTACAGGAAGCCCCCTTGACCGGGCCTCTTCATAACCCCTTCGGCCTGATACAATCAAACCCACGGATTCGTCATCAAGGACCTTTTCCGCTTCATCAATGATCCGTTCGTTGAACAGACCGCAGAGGCCCTGCTCGGAAGTGAAGACCACATAGAGTCTCCTCTTTCCACCTTCAAAACCGGTTCTCAGGGCCTCGGGGAAGTACTGGATTACCTGTGAGAGGGAATCCTCAATGTTTTCCGTATAGGCCCTTATGTGAGGAAGCGCTTCCTCTGCCTTCCTGATGGAGAGCGCCGACAGCGCCTTCATGGAGCCCACAATCTCCTTGATGCTCTTAAGTCCCTTCAGCCGGGCCTCGATGTGTTCAATGCTCAGTGCTGTCACGTTACGATTTCCTTCAGTTTTTCCGAGACTATTGTCCTTAGCTCATCCTCTCTCTTTGAGGTCAACTGGCCTGTGGTCTCAATCTCCTCAATAATCTCCGGACTTTTCTCGTGGATAGACAGGAGGAGTCTTGATACATATCCTCTCACACGGGAGACACCAACAGTGTCAAGGTATCCCTCGCTCAGGATAAAGAACGTAATTACCTGCTCGGGCATCCCGAGGGGAGAAAGCCTTGGTTGTTTGAGGACCTCCCTCAGGCGTTCCCCTCTGGTTATGAGCGAGCGGGTTTCCTCCTCGATCCTTGCCCCGAACTTCGTGAAGATCTCCACCTCCAGAAACTGCGCATAGTCAAGTTTCAGCCTCTCGGAAACCTTTATCATTGCAGGCTGCTGGGTCTTGCCACCAATCCGGGATACAGACTTCCCTATATCTACCGCAGGCAGTATTCCGCTGTTGAACAGGGACAGATCCAGATAGATCTGTCCGTCGGTGATGGAGATCAGGTTTGTCGGAATATAGGCGGTGATCCTCCCTGCATAGGTCTCAACAATAGGTAATGCCGTGATTGAGCCACCTCCGTACCGGTCGTGTCGCCTGGCTGCCCTCTCAAGAAGGCTTGAATGTATGTAGAAGATATCACCGGGAAAGGCTTCCCTTCCAGGAGGTCTTCTGAGAAGAAGGGAAAGGCTGCGGTAGGTATCGGCATGTCGGGTCAGGTCATCGTACACAATAAGCACGTCCTCTCCCCTCAGCATGAAATACTCAGCTACAGAGGCACCTGCATAGGGTGCAATATATTTGAGCCCCAAGGAAGAGTCTGCATCAGCCACCACGACCACTGTATGATCCATCGCCCCATGTCCCTTGAGTTCTTCCACCACCCTGGCCACTTCTGCTTTCCTTTTCCCCACAGCTACATAGACGCACTTCACGCCCGAGTCTTTCTGGTTCACTATAGTGTCAATCGCAATGGCGGTTTTGCCTGTCCCACTGTCGCCGATAATCAACTCCCTCTGGCCCCTGCCGATGGGCAACATGGAGTCGATCACCTTTACGCCTGTATAGAGGGGCTCTCTGACAAAATCTCTCTCTATGAGAGAAGGGGCATCCCTGTCCAGGGCCATCATATCTGATGTCTTTATCTCACCGAGACCATCGAGGGGCCTTCCCATGGGGTTTATTATCCGCCCCAGGACCTTTTCGCTGACCGGGATGGAAAGAACCTTGCCAGTGAGTCTTACACTGTCGCCTGCCTTGACTCCCCCGGGGTTGCCTACAATCACCACGTCTACGGATTCCTTCTTCAGAGAAAAGACGATTCCATGGTTAGTGCTATCGAAATAGACAAGTTCATTATATCTGGCCCCTGAAAGCCCTGAGACCTTGGCTACACCGTCACCCACCTCCTCCACAAATCCCACTTCTTCAACATGAATATCAAAGCGTGCATCCTTAACCTTGTCCTTCAGTATCTCAAAAAAACCTTCTGCCATCTCTACCGTCCCTTCAGCTCCTCGGTGATCCGGACAATATTGCCCTTTATTGTTCCGTCAAAGACCTTGCCGTTTATTCTGATCAACAGACCACCGATGAGTTCAGGGGCTTCGGAAAAGGTGGACTCTATCCTGCAGTTCAGGAGATCAGCCACTGATGCCTCTATCCTCTCCATCTGGTTCTCTGAAAGAGGGTAGGGAGAACTGATATGGATCCTGCATACCTCCCCACGGGCATCCAGCAACTCCGCCTTTTCTTCCTCTGTAAGGGAGCTGATTCTTTCAATGACTTTCCTGACAAGAGCCTCGTTCAGCTCCCTGTCCATTACTGAAGAGATGATCCTTCCCGAAAGTTCTGTCGCTATATCAACACCCTTTTCCATTATCTCCTCGTAAAGCCGTTTTCTCTCCTCCTCAATCTGCCTCTTCAGTTTCTCCCGCGCTCTCTCTATCTCCTCTTTTGTTTCATCAAGTATTCTCTCACGTTCCTTCAGCGCCTCGGCGCGTGCCTCTTCAAGGGCTGACTCTTTTAGCTCATGGAGTTCCCTGAGTCTCTCCTCGAACTCAGCCTTAAGCCTCTCTGCCTCCTCTTTGCCCTCTGCTATCTCGGTCTTTGACTGTTCGATCTCTTCCCTTCTCTTTATAATCACATCCCTTACCGGCCTGAACAGAAGCCTGTAAAGGATATAGACCACAACTATGAAGTTGATAATCTCAAAGGCAAAGGTCCACCAGTTGAACATATTCACTTCTCCTTAAGTGATATACATAACCAGCTCATGATGCTACTTCAACAGATACCCGAGCAGGGGGTTTGCAAAGAGTATTATAAGAGAGATAACAAGACAGTAGATGGCGACTGACTCTACCATGGCCATACCAACAAAGAGGGTCCGTATTATCTGGTTCGTTGCCTCAGGCTGTCTTGCAATGGACTCGATCGCCTTGGTCAGGGCTTCGCCTTCACCCCTTGAAGGCCCATACCCGCCTATAGCGATTGTTATGCCTGCTGTGAAGATTGTGACTGCTATCACGATTGTCAACCCGTCCATATCCTTCCTCCTTTCAGATATTGTTATTTTTATCCGTCACCACAAAGCCGCTTTTCTCGATAGTCTGGATGCTTCCGGCTATAAATACAAGGGTGAGGGCACCGAAGAGATATGCCTGAATCAGGTCCCCCACAATGCTCAGAAGTATAAGAGGCACAGGTACAAGCAGTCCTGCAAGAAGCAGCAGGATGGCGACGATCATCTCCCAGCTCAGCATGTTGCCGAAAAGCCTTATAGCCATTGCCAGTGACCTTGAGAGTTCAGCAAAGATATTAAAGGGTGCCAGAATGAAGACCGGTTCTATATAGTGTTTCAGGTAGTTTCTGAGGCCGTTGTGCTTTATGCCGTAATAATGGACCGCCATAAATGATATGGCTGCAAAGGCGGAGGTTGTGGAAAGGTCCCTCGTGGGGTTATGAAGGCTGGGTATGATATTCACTAAATTCAGCAGCCCTATGTAGATCCACATCCCCCCGATAAGCGGAACAAAAGGCCAGGGGTCGGCATTAATAGTAGTCCTGATGGTGTTTGAGATCGCCTCGACAACCGCCTCCAGAACAAACTGGTGTTTCCTCGGGCTCCAGAGGCGGAGTCCTCTCGTCAGAACCAGGGAAATCACGGCAATAAAGACGATCACCCCCCAGGAGGTGATGACAACCTCTGTGACCTCTACAGGACCTATCCTGAAGATGACCTTTGAGAATATGCTATTCTGCATCCTTTCCTCCGAAAATCCTGATCCTGTTGACGAACAGATAAAGGGGTCTGCCAGAGAGAAGGCCGATCACGATCGAGAGCCTCCCGTCCGGGAATGCCCTGAAGAGCAGTGCCAGAGTCAGGGCAAGCAGGCCATATCTGAACCAGAAACTCAACAGTGGTCCCCTGCCGCCTTCAGGGATCCTTGCTGTCTCAATCCAGATATGGTGGTAGTAGAGAAAGCCGGCTGTAAGGCCGGAAAACAGAAAGACTGTCTGTGTCATAATGGTATCCAGACTCATTGTGTTATCCCTTGTAAAAGAAGAACCTCCAGACTGAATAGATGCCGATTGCAAGTCCCAGGAGGATGAAGGTGATCGTCCATGAAATCCCTGCATCAGAGGCCCTTGAGTCAAGATATCTGCCGAAGTAAGCACCCATCACCGTGGGGAGTGCTATCATCCAGCCGATCACCCCGAATGTCGCAATGGAGTGCCACAGGATTCCCTTCCCTCTGAATCTCCTGAGGAGATTGGAATGTTCCTTTATTTTTTCAGCAAACTCCTCTTCTTCTCTCTTTTTTCCCATTATTGCCTCTCGAGCTCGATGAGCCTCTTAATAAAACCCTTCTCCATGTTGCTGAGTGTTTCGCCAAGCATGCGTTCCCTTTCCGTCTCTTTGATAAACCGTTCCTTTACAAGTCTGTGAAGATCCCCGAGGTCCTCTCCCAGGACGGCTGCCTCAGTAGATATCCTGGCGAGATTGTCTTCAAAAGAGAGTGGCCCGCCCTTTACAGCAATGTAGATTTCACTGCCATCCTTTTTTACTATAACCACTGAGGGCTTCAGGATGGTGAGAAATCCGGTATGCCTGCTCATGATGCCGAAGGTACCAGTCGAATCCTCGGCACGGAGGAAGTCGACATCTTCATCAAAGACCAGTCCTGCCGGAACAAAGACCTTTAACCTGAACATCTCAGAGTTCCCTGTCATTGCCTATCATATAGAATTTCCTCTCATCCATATCGTCATATTTTCCCTCAAGGATATTCCTGCACCCGCGTATTGTGTCCCTGAGTGCCACATGCCTTCCCTTCGTTCCTGTGAAGGATTCTGTGAGGAAAAAGGGCTGTGTAAGAAACCTCTCCAGTTTTCTTGCCCTGCTCACCACGAGCCTGTCCTCAGGTGTAAGTTCTTCAAGGCCCAGCATGGCAATGATGTCCTGGAGTTCATTGTAGCGGGCCAGTGTCTCTCTAAGCTTCTTTGCCACCTCATAATGTTCCACTCCCACAAGTTCTGCACTGAGGAGCTTTGACCTTGACCTCAAGGGATCAACAGCCGGATACAGCCCTTTCGCAGCCACACCTCGTGAAAGAATCACTACGGTGTCAAGGTGGGGCATGATGGCAGTGATTGCCGGGTCTGTTATGTCATCAGCCGGTACGTATACGGCCTGAACAGATGTGATGGAGCCGTGTTCTGTGGAGGAGATCCTTTCCTGGATCTCTGATATCTCGGAGAACATGGTGGGCTGATACCCTGACTTGGAGGGGATTCTTCCCAGAAGTGCCGAGACTTCGGAGCCTGCCTGGACAAAACGGAATATGTTATCCATAAGAAGGAGCACATCCCTGCCCTTGACGTCCCTGAAGAACTCCGATATGCTGAGTGCGGTCATGCCCACCCTGTAACGGACCCCTGGTGGCTCGTTCATCTGACCAAGCACAATAACTGTGTGGTTAATTACCCCCGTCCTCTTCATCTCCTCGTAGAGTTCGTGGCCCTCCCTGATACGCTCGCCAACGCCGGCAAAGACAGAAACCCCGGAGTAGACCTTTACAGCCTTGTAGATGAATTCCATCAGTAGCACTGTCTTGCCCACGCCAGCCCCACCGAACAGCCCGACCTTCCCGCCTCTTATAAAGGGGCAGAGGAGGTCTATCACCTTGATGCCTGTCTCATAGACCTCAGGCTGTACTATCTGGCTCTGCAAGGTTGGTGATTTTCTGTGAATAGGGGAAAGAACCTCCGGTTCTATCGGCTCCCTCCCGTCAATCGGCTCTCCTAAAAGATTGACCGCCCTGCCCAAGAGGGCATCTCCCAGAGGTACCTCAATAAACCTCCCCGTCCTTTTTACCTCAATGCCCCGTCTAAGCCCCGGGGTCTTGCCAAGGGCGATACAGCGGACAGTCTCTCTGTCAATATACTGATGGGCTTCAAGGAAGATTCTTCCTGATGAGTGGCTTATGAGAAGGGCTTCATTGATGAAGGGACGATCCTCATCCGGGAATGAGACATCAAGCACACTGCCCTCAACAGCCACAACCCTGCCCAATATGGTCTCCTTTAAGAGATTTGCTATATAAATTTATTATACTCAATATTACATCATATCAGATAAAGTCAGCAGGAATTTAATAATATTCATATCTGTCCAAAACATTTTTCAGGTGGGGTCGATGCGACTCCCCGTTTCTCTCCGGCATGGTTTAAACCACCTCTCATCATGTATATTATGAAAGATGGATGTACTTCTGATAGAAGGACTCTCCAAGAGATTCAATGACCTCCTGGCCCTTGATGACCTTACTTTCCAGATTGGTCGAGGGGAGATCCTCGGGATTCTTGGCCCCAACGGTGCAGGCAAAACTACACTTATAAACTGCATACTCGGCCTGATAAGACCGACAGCAGGGAGGATAACCGTCTTCGGGCTTGACCTGGCAAAGAACCGGAGCAGCGTGCTCAGGAGGATGAACTTTGCATCAAACTATGTCTCTCTCCCCTATTCCCTTACCCCCTTTGAGAACCTGATGGTCTTTGCAAATCTGTATGAAATAGACGATCCATCGGCCAGGTGTGAGGAGGTGCTGGATATCTTCGGCCTTTCCGCCTTGAAGAACAAGCCTGCGCGGAGGCTCTCCTCAGGCCAGCTGATGAGGCTTAATCTTGCCAAGGCGATGCTGAACAGGCCCGAGCTTCTGCTCCTTGACGAGCCTACTGCCGGCCTTGATCCTGAGATTGCAAAGAAGACGAGGGAGATATTGATTGAACTTGTCGGCACTGAGGGCATCTCCGTGATCTATACCTCCCACAACCTGAAGGAGATGGAGGAGATAGCCAGACGGGTGCTTTTTCTGAACAGGGGGAGAGTGGCTGCCGACGGTATGGTGGAGGACCTGATCAGGGAGTATGAGACGGGAACGCTGGAGGAATTCTTCTTCAAGGTTATCGGAGATGAAGATTAGGAGGGTCTGGGGCATAATACTCCGGCAGCTTTATCTTTACAGGAGGAGTCTGCCGAGGCTGCTGGAGGTCTTTTACTGGCCCCTGGTTGACCTCCTTCTCTGGGGTTTTGTGAGTCTCTATCTCCAACGGACATCCCGGGACATCCCGGTCTTTGTGGTCTATTTCCTGGGAGCGCTTATACTCTGGGATATCCTTTTCAGGGCCCAGCAGGGGATCTCCGTCTCCTTTCTGGAGGATATGTGGGCGAGAAACCTCATAAACATCTTTGCCTCTCCCATAAGGATTCATGAATACCTGGCCGGACTCATGGTGATAAGCATCCTTAAGGTAGTAATAGCCTTTATGGTGATGTCAACACTGGCATGGCTCTTCTATTCGTTCTACATATTCAAGCTCGGCCTATCGCTGATTCCCCTTGTGCTGAACCTCATGGCAATGGGGTGGGCGGTGGGTATATTCACGATGGCACTCATCCTGAGGTTCGGCCAGGAAGCCGAGGTGCTTGCCTGGGCGGTTGCCTTTGTCTTCATGCCCTTTTCCGCTGTGTTCTATCCCGTTGATACGCTCCCGCCCCTTCTTCAGGGCGTTGCCGCCTTCATCCCCTCGGCCCATGTATTCGAGGGGATGAGGATGCTTGTTGATTCCGGTATATTCCCCTCAGGGCACCTCCTGAAAGCCACCCTTCTGAATATCGTATTTCTTGGCATGAGCATAATGGTCTTTCTGAGGGTATATGCCCTATCATTGAGAAGGGGGATACTACCGAAGATCGGAGAATAGCCTCTCTGCTGCAGGATTGTAACCCCTGCCTGTGATGTGCCATAATAAATCTATCGCCAAAAACTCTCAAGAGGAGGAAGTATTTAATGCATGGTACAGGTCATTATAAAATCACCAAGCCCCCTGTCTGCCCCCATTGCGGCAAGAAAATGACCAAGACGGAACCACCGCCCTACAACATAGGAGACGGTCTTGGATGGGGTCTCAGGTATTTCTGGGTCTGCTTCAATGACGAGTGCTCCTTTTTTGTGAACGGCTGGGAGAACATGCGGGAAAACTACGGAAAGACCGCCTCATACAGGTGTGTCTGCCTCCCTGACAACGGGGAGATGGGTGCCATCTGTGTCCTCTCCTATGACGGCCTGAAGGGTGGGATCATAGAGGAGCCCGGGGAGGAAGATTAGCCCTTGATTGCAATAGTTGATTACGGGATGGGGAACCTCAGGAGTGTGGAAAAGGGGTTCCTGAAGGTAGGAGTCGAGACAAAAGTAACATCAAGTCCAGCCGACATAGAGGATGCCGAAGGTGTGGTGCTACCCGGAGTGGGGGCCTTCCGGGACTGCATGGCAAACCTGAAGAGGCTCGATCTCCTTGATACAGTCTCAAGGCAGATAGAGAAGGGGAAACCCTATCTGGGGATATGTCTGGGGCTACAGATACTTTTTGAGGAATCAGAAGAGTTCGGCACTTCAAAGGGGCTGGGTGTCCTGAGAGGGAAGGTTGTCAGGTTTCCTGAACAGGGTTTGAAGATACCCCATATGGGGTGGAATACCGTAAGGTTCACTAAGGTTCCTCCTCCCTTTGAAGAGATCGGGGACGGGAGCTACTTCTACTTCGTCCATTCCTACTACGTCTCTCCCGCTGAAAAGGATCCTGTTGCAGGCATGACGGGTTACGGGGTGGAGTTTACTTCAATGGTCTGGAAGGATAATATTATCGCCACGCAGTTTCACCCTGAAAAAAGCCAGACCCTGGGACTCAGGGTACTCAGGGGGTTCGGTGATTTTGTAAGACGCTACGACTGATCCCTCCGGTTAAGATCATCAAGAAGTTCCCTTACTGTCTTCCCGAGAACAGGATGAACAATCTCCGGAGCTATCTCTGAAAGTGGTTTGAGGACAAACTCTCTCTCCTGAATCAGAGGGTGCGGGATTGTAAGTTCAGGGGTCTCGATTATCCTGTCTTCGTAAAGAAGGATATCAAGGTCTATAATCCTGGGACCCCAGCGGGATGTCTCCTTCCTTCCCATCTCTTTCTCAATGGATTTGAGCGTACTGAGAAGGGCAATGGGGTCAAGGCCGGTTTCTGCACTGAGCGCCATGTTGATGAAGTCCGGCTGGTTTTCCATCCCCCAGGGTTCTGTCTCATACAGTGAGGACTCCCTTAGTATCCGGATCCCCTTCTCCTTGAGAAACTCTACGGCCCGGCGGCAGTTTTTTTCCCTCTCACCAAGGTTCGAGCCTATACCAAGGTAGAATAAGGCCATCAAGGTCCTGAAAGGGGTTCAGTCAAGGGATTCCTTCATCCTCTGGATCGCCTCTCTGGTCCGGTCGGCAGAGACGGTAAGGGCGAACCTGACATATCCTTCGCCGGGATCACCGAACCCGTTACCGGGTGTGCAGAGAATTCCTGCCTTATCAAGGAGACGGATGGTGAAGTCTTCTGAAGACGATCCCTCGGGGACCTTTGTCCAGAGATAGAAGGTGGCCTCGGGCTTGACGGCGGAAAGCCCCATCTCCGAGAGTCCGGAATAGAGGATGTCCCTCCTTTCCTGATAGACCGCCCTTATCTCATCCAGCACCTTCTCATCAGAGTTGAGTGCCACTATCGATGCCTCCTGTATTGCCTGAAAGACGCCGGAGTCGATATTCGTCTTTATCTTTCCAAGCCCGCCGATCACATCAGGGTTGCCTGCAGCAAACCCTATCCTCCAGCCAGTCATGTTGTATGTCTTGGAGAGGGAATGAAACTCAATCCCCACTTCCCTTGCCCCGTCCACTTCGAGGAAGCTTATGGGTTTTTTCCCGTCGTAATATATCTCAGAATAGGCATTGTCATGGCAGATTATTATCCCGTATCTTTCTGCCACCTCTATCGCCTTTCTGAACGCCTCATGGGTGGCACAGGCTGACGTGGGGTTGTTCGGATAATTGATAAACATCATCTTTGCACGATTGAGTATCCCTTCCGGGATGGCATTAAAATCCGGGAAAAAACCGTTTTCTTCCAGCAGCGGCATGTAGTAGGGTTCACCACCGGCAAAGAGGGTTCCTATTGAGTAGACAGGGTATGCCGGTGAGGGACAGAGCACCACATCGCCCGGATTTATGAAGGCCAGCGGGATATGTCCTATCCCCTCTTTCGAACCTATCAAGGATATGATCTCCCTTTCAGGATCAAGGGAGACGCCGAACCTCCTCCTGTACCAGTCTGAGACGGCCTGTCTGTACGAGATCATCCCTGCGTAGGAGGGATACCTGTGGTGTTCCGGTTTTTCCACTGCCTCCTGCATCGCCTTTACAATATGTTCAGGCGTCGGGAGATCGGGGTCTCCGATACTTATATCAATCACATCAACACCTTTTGAGAGGGCCTCTGCCTTCATCTGGTCGATCCTGGCAAACAGATAGGGTGGAAGGCTCTTCAGCCTCTCTGCAAGTTCGATATGCATGGGTACTCTACCTCCTTCTCGATGATCTAAGATCTTTTGAAACCGGAACAGGTTAAGAGAAAATATTATATCAGAAAGGACTTATTTTTCGGACTTTTTGCCCAGACCGAACTTTTCCCACCGGTACCAGAAGGTCTTGTAGCTCATCCCAAGGAGTTCAGCCGCCCTCTTTGCAACGTTGTTTGCCTTCTCCATCGCCTTCACCATAAGGTCCTTCTCAAGCTCTTCAAAGATTATACCTCCATCGGGAATCTCGATCTCAAGGCTGCCCTTCTGCTTTTTCAGAGGGAGTTCATCCTTTATCTCCTCCGGCCCTATCTCCTTACCGTCGGCCATGATGACCGCCCGTTCAATCACTGCCTCGAGTTGCCGGATATTGCCGGGCCAGTGATATGAGGTCAGGAGGTCCATCGCCTTTATCTGGATGCCCTCTATCCTCTTGCCGAACTCTGCTGAGTACTTCCTCAGGAAATGATTGGCAAGGACAGGGATATCTTCCCGCCTTTCCCTGAGAGGGGGGACCTTTATGGTGACTACACGGAGGCGGTAATACAGGTCTTCCCGGAACCGGCCCTCTTCAATCAGTTTCTCAAGGTCCTGGTGTGTTGCAGCCACGACTCTCAGGTCAACCCGGAAGGATTCCTTCCCGCCGAGCCTTCTCACCTCTCCGTCCTGCAAAACGCGGAGTATCTTGGCCTGAAGCTGGGCAGGCATGTCTCCTATCTCATCAAGAAAAAGGGTTCCGCCGTCCGTTGTCTCTATGAGGCCCTTCTTCCTCGATGTGGCGCCGGTAAAGGCACCGGGCTCATAACCGAAGAGTTCACTCTCAAGGAGGTTTTCAGGGATGGATGCGCAGTTTATCGGAGTGAAGGGCTTTGATTTCCTCGGGCTTGAAAAGTGGAGGGACCGGGCGATCAGTTCCTTTCCTGTCCCGCTTTCTCCGAGGATAAGGACTGTGGCATTGGTCGGTGCAACCTTCTTTACCATTCTGAGGACCTCTTCCATCGCGCCTGATTCTCCTACTATACCCTCTATCCTGAACCTCTTATACAGGGTGTTTCTAAGGCGCAGGTTTTCCCTGAGGAGTTCGGACCTTTCAATCGCATGGTTTATCTTGAGAAGGAGGTTTTCCTTCTCAAGAGGCTTGGTGAGATAATCAAAGGCACCCTTCTTGATCGCCTCCACTGCTGAGGAGATGGTCCCGAAGGCGGTCATTATGATGAATGATGGCGGGGCTTCAAGGGAGAGGGATTTTGTCTTCTCGATAAGATCCACACCGCTCATCCCACCCATCTTCAGGTCTGAGAGGACTATATGAGGGCTCTTTTCAGAGATTATGGGGATTGCCTCTTCAGCAGAAGATGCCTCATAGACGGTATGCCCCTCATCAGTGAGTATCGTTCTCAGGATCTCTCTCTGTAGCGGCTCATCATCGACCACGAGAATTTCAGCCATCGCTCCCCCCGGTGCTTACTGGCTTTGCCTGAAGGAGTCTCTCATAGGCCCTGCAGAGGAGGATGAACCTGTCGTGACTGCCTCCCTTGTCAGGGTGACACTTGTGGGCGAGATGCCTGTATTTTCTGACGAGCTGCCGCCTGCTCATTCTCCTGAACTCCTGTGGGGAGAGATCAAGCATCCTGCAGGCCTCCTCAATAGTCAACGTTTCAGCCTTGTCAGCATGTGTCTCCCTGTAATGCCGCCTGTTGAATTCATCCCTGTTGAAATGCCTCTTTTGAGAAGCGAACTCATTGTCAAAGTAGAAGGAAAGATATTTCCTGAGATAGGGGTTGAGTGTCTTTGAAGGAGGATCCAGGAAACTTCTGTCATTATTAAGGTCACAGAGGGCATCAAGGAAATATCCGTCAAGCCTCTCCTGATCGAGCATCCTCGGTGAGCGGAGGGCGAAGAAATTCCCGGGGAAGTGGCGCTGAAGGTCAAAGATGACATAGGTATATCTCTTCAGTTCCCGTTTCCTGAGTTTCTGTTCCCCTTCGTCTATCAGGCACTCGATCTCCTCCCGGGATTTCCCGATCAGGGAGGTGAAAAACCTGTGGGGGGTCTCCTCAAGCCCTGCCTGATTCAGGGTCCCGAAGCGGAGATAGTGAAGCCTTCTCCGGTCAAAGATATGTATTCGTGACTGGAGTTCAAGAAGCTCCGATCTCTTGAGCCTCTTCCACTTTTTTCTTTCCCTGTCTCCCTGAGAGGGACGGAGCACACGCCTCAGCCTGGCATCAAGGAAGGGGAGAAAGAGGTCCTCGATCTCGAAGGTATCAGTCTCAATCCCCTTCTCCATCAATGAAAGCTCAATCCGTTCGTCTATGTAGTAGCTGTTTCCACCCGGGTAGTGGATGAAAACCGAAGGGTCCGGCCCGAGGTTGAAGAGTGTTCTGCTTTTCAGTGCTCCCTCTGAAGAATAGGTCTCCCTGATCGAATAGACCGTCTCTCCATTGACTTCTTCCCTTGCTATGTACATAGTTCTATTATAACCCAAACGATGAGATGGTAAATGGTTATTGGTATATTGGTGTATTAGGTTATTCAGCCTCAACCTTAGCCTGTCTTTTACTCCCTGTTCGCTCTACGCTACACCCTTATTCTCCCCCACAGGTAGCGTGATGGTTACTGTTGTCCCTTTCCCTGGTGAACTTTCAAACTCCACACTTCCGCCGTGTTCCTCAATGACCCTCTTTGTCATCGGGAGGCCGAGCCCGACACCCCTCTCCTTTGTTGTGAAGAAAGGCTCAAAGACCCTTCTGGACCTTTCCCGGTCCAACCCCTTCCCGGTATCGCTGACAGAGACGGCAAAATCCCTGTTAACCCGCAGTAGTCTGACCCGGAGTTCTCCTCCATCTTCCATCGCCTGGAAGGCATTCAATACTATATTAAAGAGACAGGTCTTCAGAAGTTCAGCATCTACTGTTACTATGCTGTCCTCCATCCCGTTGTATTCTGTGAAGATCTTTATTCCCACCTTTTCCGCCTTGGCTCTCACAAGGCCCAGGGTATCTTCAAGGAGTGCCACAATCGGGGTGGGCCGTTTTTTGAGTCTGAGGGGTTTGCCGTAGGAGAGGAAGTTTCCCACAAGGGTGTCAAGGCGCTTGATCTCCTCCTTGATCCTTCTGAGTGTCTCGCCTGTCCTCTGGTCTGTATGGTCAAGGAGGTGGTCAACGCTCAGGCTGATGAAATTCAGGGGGTTTCTTATCTCGTGGGCAAGGGACCTTGAGAGCTCTCCGATCGTTGAAAGATGCTCGGTTTCCCTGAGTCGCTCTTCAAGGTCTCTTAACTCGTGAAGCCGTTTGACCATCTGGTTGAAACTCTCCTTCAGGTCCTTTATCTCGTCCTTTTCTGTCACAGGGAGGGAGATGTCCAGGTCTCCGGCTGAAACCGATCTGGCGGCAGTAACCACTTCCTTTATGGGACGGGTGTATTTCCTTGAAAGCCAGACGGCTGCAATCACACCGCCAAGGAGCAGAAACAGGGCTACTGCGATCCTCCGGGCTATGTGGGCCCTGAAAATCCCTGAAATGTCTTCCGTGCTTATAACCAGATGGAGATACCCCTGGTGCTCTCCCTTCACGACAATGGGGATGATTACGTTATATAGGTCCCCTGTTCTGAGCACAAACTCGCCCTCTTCAGACTTGAATACCAGGTCGGTTATCTCAGGAGAAGCATCCTTGCCGATCTTCTCCCTGTTGGTGCTTGCCCGTATCCTGATGGCAGAGTCAATGATATTTATCTCCCTCAGCCCTTCGGAATGTAAGCGCGTCAGACTCGAATGAAGATCCTCGCTGGATACCTCCTTCTTCTTTGTCATTTCCTCGATTGCAACTCTCGTGGAGTCCATTATGTTTGCAATCTTATGTCCTATCGTGGCATAGAGGACCCTTTCAGAGTAGAGGTCAAAGGCGAGCATGGTGAGGATGGTGGCTGTGCTCAGGCTGACCATTATAAGGATGAGCTTCTTGTTAAGGCTCCATTTCAACGGATGTGCACCCCTCCTTGAATATGCAGAGCGAGCGCATTCCCCGTGGTCTTGCCACGGGGTTAGCGAGCGAATGTAATGAGATAAAACTTCCTTACATATCGAAGATACCCTGCGGTCTTGCCGCAGGGTTCTTCAATCAAGAGATCAAAGCGGTTTATTCCTGAGCCTCAACGAGTTCGTAACCACGGAGACTGAGCTGAAGGCCATCGCTGCAGAGGCGAAAACAGGGTTCAGAAGGGGCCCGCCGAAGAGACTCAGAAGCCCTGCTGCAATGGGGATCCCGATAATATTATATATGAATGCCCAGAAGAGATTCTGTTTTATGGTCCGGAGGGTGAGTTTACTCAGACGGATGGCCTCGACCACGCTCTTGAGTCTGCCCTTGATCAGAGTGATATCAGATGCCTCGATTGCGATGTCTGTACCTGTACCTATGGCTATCCCCACATCTGCCTCGGCAAGGGCAGGGGCATCATTTATCCCGTCACCTACCATGGCGACGAGTTTCCCCTCTTGTTTGAGGTCTTTGACTGCTTTAACCTTCTGGTCAGGGAGGACTTCTGCAAAAAACCTTTCGATCCCGGCAGCAGATGCGATGCTTTCAGCCACCTTCCTGTTATCACCTGTAAGCATCACCACCTCTATCTCCATTGCCTTCAATGCCTCCACAGCCTCCCGGGAGTCCTCCTTTATTGTATCGGCTATCCCGAAGATACCGTTGACCTTACCGTCTACAGAAACTATTACAGCAGTTTTCCCCTCTGAGGAAAGCCTCTGGATCTCAGGATCAATGCCATCCAGTCTTACACCCTCGCGTTCAAGAAGGGAAGGGTTGCCAATCATTATCTCGCTTCCCCGTATGTAGGCCCTGACACCGCCACCGGGAATGGCTTCAAACCCCTCAGGGTCAAGGAGGTCCATGCCTGCCTTGCGGGCCTCTTCAGTTATGGCCTCCGAAAGGGGGTGCTCCGAGGCCTGTTCAACAGAAGCTGAGAGCCGGAGGAGACTCTCCTTGTCAACACTGTCAGTGGTTATGATATCAGTAAGCCTGGGCCTGCCCTCCGTGATGGTCCCGGTTTTGTCGAGCAGAACAGCCTGTATCCTGTGGGCGGTCTCCAGGGCCTCGGCGTCTCTTATAAGTATGCCCTTCTCAGCACCCTTTCCGGTTCCCACCATGATTGCAGTGGGTGTTGCCAGGCCAAGGGCGCAGGGACAGGCGATTATCAGTACTGCGATGAAGTTCATCATCGCCCTTGTGAAGGCTGGTTCAGGACCGAAGAAATACCAGACCAGGAAGGTAACCGTGGCGATGCTCATTACAACGGGCACGAAGATGGATGCTACCCTGTCGGCAAGCCTCTGGATGGGGGCCTTGCTGCCCTGGGCTTCCTCCACAAGACGGATGATCTGGGCCAGCGCTGTATCCTTACCCACCTTGGTGGCCTCCATCCTGAAACCTCCGGCCCTGTTTATTGTTCCGCCATAGACCTGCTCGCCCGGAGATTTCTCAACGGGTATGCTCTCACCTGTAAGCATGGATTCATCAACAGAGGAGTGACCGTCAGTTATAATCCCGTCAACAGGGATCTTCTCACCGGGCCGGACAATGATAGTCTCTCCAGGCTGGACCTCATCAATGGGGATTTCCATCGCCTGATCATCCCTGATCACCCTGGCGGCTTTGGGCTGAAGACCTATCAGTTTCCTCATGGCCTCGGATGTCCGTCCCTTGGCCCGTGCCTCAAGCAGTCTGCCCAGGAGGATAAGGGTAATTATTATTGCCGATGTGTCGTAATAGACATGAGGAGTGAGACCACTGCGTGTGAAGACCCAGGGTAAAAATGTTCCCACAAGACTGTAGAGATAGGCTGAGGATGTTCCCACTACAACAAGGGTGCTCATATTCGTGGTGAAGTGCTTCATGGCAGCCCATGCAGCCCTGTAGAAACGGAGGCCTGCCCAGAACTGGACCGGGGTAGCAAGGAGAAAGAGCACAAAGGGGCTTGAGAGGATAGGGATCGAGGTTACGCTCCCTGCAAGAATAAGGATGGAAAGGACGGCGCTTATGACAAACCGCCTTTTTATATCCCTGTAGTCTTTTTCCCTGGTCTCACGTTCCCTGTCCACAAAGTCCTCACCCGGGACTTCAAGTTCATATCCCTGGCCGGAGACGGCCTTCTTGAAATCTCCAAGGCCGGTGATGGTGGGGATGTATTCCACCGAGGCCTTCTCTGTGGCAAGGTTGACATTCCGGTCAATCACACCATATATTCCCCCGAGGGCCCTTTCTACTGCACCCACACAGGCGGCACAGGTCATTCCTTTCACAACAAATTCCTGCTTAGCCGTAGCCACGTCATACCCCTCATCCCTGATCGTTTTGATGATTTCATCGAGGGGGATATCCCTTTCAAGGACGATGGTGGCCTTTTCCGAAGCGAAGTTCACGGAGACATCCTTAACTCCGTCAAGCTTTCTCAGCCCGTTTTCGACCGCCCGGACACAGGCCGCACAAGTCATCCCCTTGACAGGTATCGTAATGGTTTCCATCTCTCTACCTCATGGATTTTTTTTGCATCCTTTCAGTAATATTATATACAAAGAAGTGTGAAGGAAGTATGAAGACAGTTCATCCTGCCTGGCAGGTGATATCCCTATTAAGGAGGTTGTACAATGGCTAAACCTGTAATTGACTGGGATCTTTGTGAAGGTTGCGAGTCCTGTGTCGCCATCTGTCCCGAGGTCTTCGAGATGCAGGACGACGGCAAGGCCCATGTAAAGAATGAGGATGGCTGTAATACCTGTGATTGCCAGGAGGCAATAGACACATGTCCTGTTGAAGCAATCACCTGGGAGGATTAATCATCCCATAATTAATGAATAAGCCCCGCCAGTTGTGGCGGGGCTTATTCATTTTGATATACTTTCCCTTCATGTATTCCAGCCGGGCTGACTATTCACTCAGGAGCTTTTCTATCTCTTCCCGGTTATCCTTAAACCCGACAAACACCCTGTCGCCTATGACAAGGGTGGGCGTTGCCAGCCTGCCGTATTTTCTCTGGAGTTCTTCCCTTGCCGAAGGGTCTGATGAGACATCATGGTTCGTGAAGGAAATCCCCCTTTCTGAAAGGAACCCTTTCAGCGCCTGACAGTCAGCTCATGTTGGTGAGGAATAGACGTGTATCTCCATCATCCTTTGCCTCCTGCTGTTTTTGAAGCGCTTCCACCCCTGGAGGCCCTCTTTCTGCTGGTGGCAGTAGACTTCTTCCTGGGACGACCTGTGGATTTTCCCTCAAGTTTAGCTATCCGCTCCTCGGCCTTCCTTATTTTCTCGATTATCTTTATTACCTTTTCATCCCTAAGAGGGTTCTTCCTCTTGTCAGAGGAGAGGTCATAGACCCTTCCGCCGAGTTCTGTGAGGTCGACCTGGATCTTCTGACGAATCTCAAAGGCCTTGACCTTGTTCCGTATTTCCTCTGTCATCGTCTCGGTCTTCTGCTTCAGGGCCTTTGTGCCTTCCCTGAAGGCCTCCAGCCCCTCATCGATTCCCTTCCTGATATCCTTTCTCAGAGTGTCCCAGAATCCCATCTGCATACCCCCTTTCACTGTTTTATTTAATTATATCATAAAGTTCATCCTATGATTTAAAAACCTTTTGATTCTATAAAAAAAATTATTATCCATTTTCTTGACAAAGGGGTGGTTTCTGTGATAAAGTTCTGCAATTTTGAATTGCCTGAAGCGGGCGGAGAGGCTTTCAGAGCTTAATCTGCTCGAGTCTTTGATGCAGCCGTCCCCATAGACAGACAAGGGACGGTAACTCTCGGGATCAACGGGTGATATTATGGTAGAGATAGATAAAATATGGTTTCTTGTCCAGCTCGTTAACTTTCTTGCCCTCGTTTTCCTGCTGAATATCCTTCTGTTCAAGCCACTTCTCAAGCTCTTTGAGGAAAGGAAGGATGCCACAGAGGGCGCCCTTGAAGAGGCGAAGAAGCTTGAGGCGGTGAAAAATGAGAGTCTTGAGGATTTCCAGAAGGATCTTGCAGCAGCGCGGGAGAAGGCAAGAGAGATATACAATGCCCTTCGAGAAGAAGGTCTTGCAGAACAGAAGAGGATAGTCTCAGAGGCCCAGGATGAGGCTCTGAGAGAGATAGAAAAGGCCCGGGCGGAGATCCGTCAGGAGGCGGAGAAGGCTAGAAAGAAATTAGGTGAGGATGTGAGGGTCTTCTCCGATGAAATCGTAAGGAAACTTGTAGAGGTTTAGGAGAATGAAAGGGAGAAACATCTTGAGCAGATACAGATTATACCTTGTCAGACTGACAGTGCTTGTACTGATGCTTGGATGCTATGTCCCACTGGTGTTTGCCATGGAAGAAGGTGGGGAGGGACACGGAGAGGACTGGAAGGCATGGATCTGGAGGGTTCTCAACTTTGTCATCCTCCTCGTCATCCTTATCAAGTTCCTCGGTAAACCCATGAGGGCCTATTTCCAGAAGAGGACGGAGATTATAGAGGAGTCGCTCCGTCAGGCAAAGGAGGCCCGTGAACTTGCCGAGAAGGCCCTGAAGGAGGTCCAGGAAAGGATCTCCCTCAAGGATGAGGAGATTCAGAAGATAATGGAGGCTTCAAAACAGTCCGGGGAGTCGGAAAAGGAACTGCTTATAAAACAGGGCCATGAGATGAGCGAGAAGATACGTGAGCAGGCAAAGTCCAATATCGCCATGGAACTGGAGAATGCCAGGGCGGCCCTCAGGGAGGAGGCTGCTGAACTCGCCGTAAGGCTTGCAGAGAAAAAGATCAGGGAAGGCCTCACTGAAGAGGATCAGAAGAGGCTTGTTGATGAGTCTATCAGGAAGTTAGAGGAATAATGTGGCACAGGGAATAAGAAAGAATTCCAAGAGATATGCAAGGATGCTTTTCAATACTGCAGGTCCTGAGAAGGCCGAGAAGGTCATCCATGACCTCACCGCCGTTGAGCAGCTGATAGAAGATTCAAGGGAGATGAAGAACTTCTTTTACAGCCCCATGGTCCAGGAAGAGGAAAGGAAGAAAGGGATAGATGTCCTGAGGGAAAAACTTGGACTCGGGGAAGAGGTGGCAAAGTTTCTCGTCTTTGTCAGCCAGAAGAGGGCTGTTGGAGCACTTTCCGATATACTGAGGCACTTCATATCACTTTACTATGAGAGGAAAAAGAAGGCAAAGGCGGTGGTAGTGACGCCTTATAGATTCAACGGTGACTTTGAGCAGAGGATTGTCAAGTCCCTCAGCAGACTGACCGGAAGGGATATTGACCTGGAGTACCAGGTTGATCCTGAGCTGATCGGCGGTATGATGGTGAAGATAGGAAGTTCCATGTATGATGCAAGCATAAAAGGCCAGTTGACAAGGTTGAGGGAGGAACTCTCAAAGAGGTACTGAGTCTTTTCAAGTAATAGAGCAAATTGATCACAGATAAGGGGTGATGATATGGAGATCAAGGTTGAGGAAATAAGTGAACTGATCAAGCAGCAGATCGCCGACTTCGAGAAGAAGGTTGATGTCAGTGAGGTCGGTTCTGTCCTGAGTGTCGGTGACGGGATCGCCAGGATTTACGGGCTCGAGAATGTGATGGCCAGTGAGCTCCTTGAGTTTCCGAACAATGTCTTCGGAATGGCGCTGAACCTTGAAGAGGACGTGGTAGGTTCCGTTCTCTTTGGTGAAGACAGCCTTATCCATGAAGGCGATGTAGTGAAGAGGACCGGGAGGATCATGGAGGTCCCTGTTGGCGAAGCCACACTTGGAAGGGTCGTCAACGCTATCGGTCAGCCCATAGATGGAAAGGGGCCTATTAACACCACTGAGACGAGAAAGGTCGATATTGTCGCTCCAGGTATAGTTGACCGCCAGCCCGTGGGTGAGCCTCTTCAGACAGGTCTGAAAGCGATTGATGCGATGATCCCCATAGGCAGGGGGCAGAGGGAATTGATAATCGGCGACCGGCAGACCGGTAAGACCGCCATAGCCATAGATGCAATAATAAACCAGAAGGGACAGGACGTCTATTGTATTTATGTTGCCGTAGGCCAGAAGAGGGCATCCGTCGCCCGTGTGGTCCAGACCCTGGAGGAGCACGGTGCAATGGAATATACAACGGTTGTCGTTGCGTCCGCCTCCGAGCCCGCACCCCTTCAGTACATAGCCCCTTATTCGGGATGCGCCATGGGAGAGTTCTTCAGGGACAATGGCAAACATGCCCTGATAATATATGATGACCTCAGCAAGCAGGCTGCTGCATACAGACAGCTCTCCCTGCTTCTGAGACGTCCGCCAGGCCGTGAGGCCTATCCCGGTGACGTTTTCTACCTCCACTCACGCCTCCTGGAGAGGGCTGCAAAGCTCTCCGACAAACTGGGTGGCGGATCACTTACGGCACTCCCTATTATTGAAACCCAGGCCGGTGACGTCTCTGCATACATTCCGACAAACGTGATCTCCATTACAGACGGGCAGATTTACCTTGAGCCTGACCTCTTCTATGCAGGTATAAGACCTGCAGTGAATGTGGGTCTCTCCGTGAGCCGGGTTGGTGGTGCTGCCCAGACAAAGGCGATGAAGCAGGTTGCAGGAACACTCAGACTTGACCTTGCCCAGTTCAGGGAACTGGCCGCCTTTGCCCAGTTCGGCTCCGACCTTGACAAGGCAACGCTCCAGCAGATCGAGCGTGGTAAGAGGATGGTGGAACTCCTCAAGCAGGGACAGTACAAACCCATGCCCCTGGATGAGCAGATCATTGTCTTATTTGCCGGTACCCAGGGGTTCCTTGATGACGTGGATGTGGAGAAGATAGGGGAGTTTGAGCAGGGGCTTCTGAGTTACATGAGGAGCCAGAAACAGGATATAAAACAGGAGATTCTTGACAAGAAGGCCCTTGATGAGGAACTCAAGAACAAGCTCTCCGAGGCCATAACTGCATTCAAGGAGACCTTCAAATAACAAGAGTATCTTAAGAAGGGATACAAATGGCGACTTTACGGGATATAAAGAGAAGAATCAACTCAATAAAGAGCACCTCGAAGATCACCAGGGCGATGAAGATGGTGGCTGCGGCTAAGTTCCGCCGGGCCCAGGACAGGATGCTCGCCCTCAGGCCGTACTCAGACAAGATGAGGGATGTGCTCTCATCACTTGCCCAGCCTTCGGGAGAAGATCTTCACCCCCTCCTGGAGGTGAGGCCGAGGAAGACCATTGAGGTCCTTGTCCTTACAAGTGACAAGGGGCTCTGCGGGGCCTTCAATGCAAATGTGCTGAAACATGCCTCAGCCCTTATAAAGAGGCTCACAAACGAGGGCTTTGAGGTAAGCCTCAGCACCATAGGCAGAAAGGCGAGGGAATACTTCAGGAGGAGGGGGTTCGAGATGAGGGAGGTCTGGACAGGCCTCTCAGGGAGGATCACCTATTCCGATGCCCAGAAGATAGCAAAGAATATCATGGATGGCTATATAGAGGAGAAGTTTGATGAACTCATCCTGGTCTATAACGAGTTCAAGAGTGTGGTGGCACAAGAGGTTGTCGAGATGAAGCTTCTCCCCATCGGAGAAATTGAACATGATGAGGCTTCAGAGATGAAGGACTTTCTCTTTGAGCCCTCCGAGGAGGAGATATTCAAGCGTCTCCTCCCGAAGAGTATCGAGACCCTCATCTTCAGGGCGATGCTTGAGTCCCAGGCTTCGGAGGAGGCCGCCAGGATGACCGCCATGGAAAATGCCACCAGGAGTGCCGAGGATATGATCGACAGGCTCACTCTTGAGTACAACAAGGCCCGCCAGGCATCAATCACCAAGGAACTCATGGATATCGTCGGTGGTGCCGAGGCATTGAAGGGATAGGTAAGGAACCCAAAATAGAAACTGGAGGTATGTGATGAATGAAGGTAAGGTAGCACAGGTTATCGGGGCAGTTGTGGACGTTGAGTTCGAAAACGAACTGCCTGCTATCTTGAATGCACTGAAGATAGAGCAACCGGCAGACCCGGAAAAGGGATTGCCCGAGATCAACCTCACCCTTGAGGTGGCATCCCACCTTGGTGAAAACAAGGTCAGGACGATTGCAATGGGTCCGACAGACGGGCTTGTCCGCGGTATGAAGGCCGTTGATACTGGCCAACCCATAACAGTCCCTGTTGGTGAAGCAACCCTTGGAAGGATCATTAATGTTACTGGGGATCCTTACGACCAGGCAGGCCCTATTGATGCAAAGGAGAAATGGCCTATCCACCGCCAGGCCCCTGATTTCACCGAGCAGGAGCCGACCACCCAGGTCTTCGAGACAGGCGTTAAGGTCTTCGACCTTCTGGTCCCCTTTGTCAGAGGCGGCAAGATGGGGATGTTCGGTGGTGCCGGTGTGGGGAAGACGGTTATCATCATGGAGATGATCCATAACATTGCCATGGTCCACGGTGGTGTCTCCGTGTTTGCCGGTGTGGGCGAGAGGACGAGGGAAGGTAATGACCTCTTCCTTGAGATGAAGGAGTCCGGCGTTTTAGAGAAGGCCGCCCTTATCTACGGACAGATGAACGAGCCTCCGGGAGCAAGGCTCAGGGTCTCGCTTACCGCCCTTACCTCGGCTGAGTATTTCAGGGACCAGGGCCAGGATGTCCTCATCTTTATCGACAACATATTCAGATACACCCTGGCAGGTTCCGAAGTCTCGGCGCTCCTTGGAAGGATGCCTTCTGCAGTGGGTTACCAGCCGAACCTCGGTACTGATATGGGTATGCTCCAGGAGAGGATCACCACGACAAAGAAGGGCTCGATCACATCGATGCAGGCGATCTATGTACCTGCCGATGACCTTACAGACCCGGCCGTTGCCACGGCCTTTACCCACCTTGACGGTACTGTCGTTCTTTCAAGACAGATTGCCGAGCTGGGGATATACCCGGCAGTGGACCCCCTTGACTCAACCTCAAGGGCCCTTGATCCGATGATCATAGGTGATGAACACTACCAGGTTGCAAGGGGTGTTCAGATGGTTCTCCAGAGGTACAAGGAGCTTCAGGACATCATAGCCATCCTGGGTATGGAAGAGCTCTCTGAAGATGACAAGCTCGTCGTTGCAAGGGCAAGGAAGATCCAGAGGTTCCTTAGTCAGCCCTTCCATGTTGCAGAGGCCTTCACAGGTACCCCCGGCAAGTACGTGAAACTTGAAGACACGATCAAGGGCTTCAAAGCGATTGTTGACGGCGAGTACGACGATATGCCCGAGCAGGCCTTCTACATGGTCGGCACGATAGAAGAAGCTGAAGAAAAGGCCACGGGCCTTGGCTGGTCCAGAGAGTAACCAATCAAATCCAAAGGAGATGGAGTCTATAGATGGCAGATAAACTGACACTTGAGGTGGTAACGCCTCATGGGCCTGTCCTCAAGGACGAGGTGGATGAGGTTGTTGCTCCCGGTTCTGAAGGCGAGTTCGGAGTGCTTCCCGGGCATGTCCCCTTTGTGACCACCCTTAAAGTGGGCATGCTGATCTACAAGAAGGGTGGTACTACCAATTACCTGT
Source organism: uncultured Thermodesulfovibrio sp. (assembly GCA_964542175.1). Classification (GTDB taxonomy): domain Bacteria; phylum Nitrospirota; class Thermodesulfovibrionia; order Thermodesulfovibrionales; family JdFR-85; genus WFTX01. The sequence goes on from CAZITN010000036.1 coordinate 26,253, forward strand.
TCGTAAACAGCGGCTATTCAGAGATCAGCGGTGACACAGTGCTTGTCCTGGCCGACAGCGCGGAGAAGGCCGAGGATATAGATGTGGAACGGGCGAAGGCAGCGATGAAGAGGGCCGAGGAGCTTCTGAAAAAGCAGGAGAATGTGGATTTCGCCCGTGCCCAGGCCGCACTTGAAAGGGCTGTAAACAGGATTCAGGTAGCAGAGAAGGCGGGGCGGTAGGAGTAT